>NZ_JBFRGC010000003.1:0-349755 GCF_052115145.1 Paenibacillus sp. 2TAB26 | reverse complement strand
TTCAGTACCGAGGATATCGATCAGCGTAATTTCATTGCCTTCCTTATCCGTTCCAATTGGATCATGAAGTGATACGTCTTTCCTAGTCTTCTTCAAAGACCGAAGGTGCATAAGTATTTCATTCTCGATACAACGAGCAGCAAATGTAGCGAGCTTCGTCCCTTTCCCGGTTTGGAAGCTCTCGATCGCCTTTATCAATCCGATCGTCCCGATCGAGATCAAATCCTCGAGATCCTCCCCAGTATTGTCGAATTTTTTCACTATGTGAGCGACAAGTCGAAGGTTATGTTCGATCAAAAGATTCCGTGAACGTTGATTACCTTCCGCCATCAGTTGCAGATGTTTAGTTTCCTCCTCCTCTTGAAGAGGCTGGGGAAAAGCATTATTTTTGACATAAGAGACAAGTAGCGAAAGCTGTTTAATAAATAGTGCTATTGCCGAAAACAATCCTGGCATGCTCAGTCACCCCCACGATGTATTACAGATGAACACTGAAGTCTGTTCTCCATTATATGTGGGTAGCCGCCTAGAAGTGCATGTACGGTATTTCGACAATTGAAAATAAACCCGCTTCATCTCAAGGTATATATTAAATATTACGATCCCGATTATTGCAACAGGTCAATCAAGAATAATCTCTTTATTTGGATTTTCCAGAAACTCAAACAACGTTTGAATCTGTTTTTTGGTGTTTCTCTCCGCAGACAGCTCTGGCAATTGATCCATCTCAAAAAAATCAACCGCACTTGTTTCTACTCCGCCAGCGGCCTCTCCACCAACGATTTTACAAAGTATAAAAAACTTATATACATGGTAAGGCTCAGGCGGATGATCATGGAATTTTTTATCCAATACAGCGAGTAAACGAACGGGCACAACATCAAACCCTGATTCTTCTTTGACCTCTTTCACTGCAATCTCCGAAGGCGAATAACCGATATCCGCCCAGCCTCCCGGCAATGCCCATGCGCCATCCAGCTTCTCGCGAACAAGCAGTATTTTATTTTCCTTAAAAATCACACCACGAATATCGACCTTTGGCGTCGCATAACCAGAATCACTTGCGAAAGTTAGAGCAATTTTCTCCTGACTGACCAAAGTATAGTTCATCATCATTTCTATACTCATCTGCCGCAGTTGTTCATAACGTTCTATATCATAAACATCCTTCGTGTACGTAAGTCCCGTTTGAGCAATCGCTTGCATCTGTTTCGCCCACTCCAACCACTTCAATTCCATTGGTTTATCCCTCTTCCATCATGATGTCAAGAAATTCAGATACGCTTCTGAAAATAGCATCGGGCGGTATATCAAACACGCTGCTTTGGAACGTTGACAGCCATTGCACGCCATAGGTCCGTAAGCCAGCAGATTTACCTGCCACAATATCCGCATTACTGTCGCCAATAAATACGGTTTTGGATTTATCAACGCCAAGGATTTCTAACGCTTTATATATACCTTCGGGATCAGGTTTGGGCTTCACAACATCATCCCCAGTAATCACCACATCAAAGTAACTTATTAAATTCAGCGCTTCAGATGAAATCTGGAACGCTCGCCTGCTTTTTCCTGTGATGACTCCGATTTTGATCCCCTTTCCCTTCAAATGTTCTAGCAAATCAATAATAGCCTGATCCTTTTCGATGGTATCAAAATGCCCTTGCTTGTATATCGCATAATAGTCCATAATCGCTTGTAAAATGAATTCTTCATTCCTGAAATTATTTGCAATGATCTCCTCTTCAGTTGGACCAAACATCGCTATGAGCTCTTCATTCGTAACATCTCGATTGTCGTATGTTTTGAACACGGTGTTAAAAGCTTTAAACGATAATGGCAAAGTATCTGCTAAAGTCCCATCAAAATCAAATAATACGGCATCAATTGGCATAACACACTTCCTTCTATTTTATCTTACTAAAATACCCATTCGAGGAGCCTACATAAAGCTGCCCATCAATAACCGATAAATAACCACTCAGCAGTTCATTTGGCGTAAAATCGTAATACCCAACTTTAACGTCTGAGAGTCTATTCACTGCTTCTCCAGTCGATTCGTCTAACACATACATATTACCGAGACCCGGAAAGACGCCGATCAGCTTGCCGCCATAATGAACAACTGAAGCCCCATCCGTTTGCTTGCCAGGATCATTCGATGATGTCCAGCGCTGCTCTTCCTTTTTCAAATCAAAAGACATCACTTTACCATTCAGGCGATAATATAACAGGCTTCCTTCTATTTTCCCGAATTCAGCTCTTCCTTCTAGTGTAAATAACGGCCTGCCTGACTTTACATCAATTAAAGAGCTTTTCACGTTTTCACTATACAAGTTGTTATCAGATGACTGCTGTAGAAACATATAATTTTCATCAATAATGTCGTAACGGCTATAACCGGCAAGAGGCAGGCGAAGCCCATCCTTGCCTGTCTTGGCATCTACTAACACTAATTCATCCACCGTCCTCGTCCAAAAAGCTTTCGAACGCTCCGCATAACGAACACTATCCGTCACTTCTTGATCTGAGGCCGCTTTACGCTCCGGCTTCTTCCAGAGCACCTTTCCAGTCAACGGATCGTATGCTTGCAGCTCATTCAAAATGACAGGATTAATATCCGGACCTACTTGCATAAGCAATACATCTTGATTGCCGACATCACGAACCAATTCTGATTCTTGAGCTAGCTCAATATTCCAAAGCTGCTTGCCTGTTCCCATGCTCCACCCGATGAGATCATAAGTAAACTTTTCTTCCGTTGTGCTGATTCGCTTTGATTGTACGGCTGAGATCACGTTTTTGGATACAGCAAATGAGGTTACATCCTTACCATTGTCTATCTTCTTTTGCCACATTTTTTGTCCGGTAGCTGTCTTTAATGCCTGAAGCGTATGAACTGGACGGTCTTCTTGCATAGAGCTCTTAAGAAACGCTATTCGTTCTTTATCTTGCGATAAACCGTAATCATGTCTTCCAAAGCCAAAATCAAACTGCCATTTCTTGCGACCCGTAGCTGAGTCAAGCGCATATATATTCGAATTATTGTGCATTCCGCTGAAACCGCCATCCTCGCCTGCGATGAGCAGAACATTACCAACCTTCTCAAGTAGAAAATTGAATCCGAGATCGGACTTGAAGCGCCAATCCCACTGCATATGCAGCGAAGGTGCAAGAGGCCCCTGAGCACTAACACCATATTGTGGCGCAATTAGTTCGGGGGAGTCTCGGTATATCGAATACCGAAGTGTCCCCGCTTCTGACCAAGCAACGATAAGCTCATTTTGCTCACCCTCATAACGCCATAATGGAAGGGTGCGAGCTTTTTCTTCTAATGGTGCTACATTTTCGGAAGACTCTTCGAACGAAGGTTCACCAAAGATAGCCTTCACGCGAGCTTTCTCAAGACCAGGCATAAGTACACTCCGCACAGCAGCAGCTACCGCTTGTTTGCTATTTTCAATCTCAAACAAAGGCGCAGCAGCACCAGCTGACGTTACTTGATCCTTACGAATCCATAGAAGGCCATAGGATTTATCACCTTCGGCACTATCCGGTACGGCAGCTCCATACCAATCCCCATATTGCTTGTAAGCATAGAGGGTATCTCCCTCTTTCATAGTTGTGGCATCACCTTGTGAATTCGGATACCACTTCGCTTTAGCACTTTCTTTTGCTTTTAACGATAGAGGTGCTATATCTTTCACTTGAGCGGCTTCTTTTGTTAAATACCACACGGGTACAAACCCACCGTATCCCGATTCGTCCTGAATTTCGGCAAAATCATCCGACAATGTAACGACTTTATATTTTGCCCGTGCATCTACAGAGATGAACTTAACAGCTCGTGTTCCTCCCCACCACTCATAGGCATTCGTGTTCATATATAATGTAACTGGCTTATCCAGCTCTATCGCATTCTCTCTAGCTACAAGATTATTTTCTGATGAGGATGACGACAGCCCCTTAATAGCAGACAGGAAGCTCCTGCGTTTCCCTGAAGCATCCATATCGTAGAACACTGCGTATAGCAGCTGCCCTTCCTTGGACCATTGAATGACGAGTTTTGAGTGGCCCTCTTCATATATGTATTGATCAATGACACTCATTTTACCGTTCATCATGATGTAATTCTCTCCAGATGATGCTGGTATTCCAAAAAGCGTATGAACCTGATCTTGGGTTAAATCATCTTTTATTTCACTCTTAATCGTGTCGATCGTAATCGGTATAGGAGTTGCAATTTCTTCTTTTTGGACGAGCTGCACAGCATTCGCGGGTGTTTCCTTAGCGGATACTTGATTTGATGGCATGTCGTTAATGGCATTGCCCTCACATCCAACGAGCAAGGCGAGCAGCACAACGATTGCTGTCGTTTGATATTTTTTGATAATCATAAATACAAGGCCTCCATTGCACACTAAAAATTTAATGCACCCGTAGTTTGGCTTTATTTGGTAAGTATGACGACTAGAGTGAAGAAAAAGTTGCGTTTAGGATGACAGTTACATGTTGTCTATAAGTTGATTCAGAGAGTTCTGACCATTTAAGAATTGATACGACTTTTTTGAGAGTCTATATGAAGTATCAGCTCTCTGATTCACTGAGAAACGTCGATTAGTGAGAACTTTAGAAGCTTGTTGTTGCATTACCTCCTTCTTGACCTAGCAGGATGGCGATTTAGTTGCTTTATGCACGCAGTAATAAGACTAGTTTCTATATCTATTTGAGCGATTTTGGTCAGTTTGAGCGAAATAGAGCTAATTTCTAGATCTATTTCTGTGTAGTTCGCGCATTTAGATGCAATTCGGTGGGATCCACGCAGTAATAAGTCTAGTTTTTAGTTCTATTTGAGCGTTTTTGGTCAGTTTGAGCGAAATAGAGCTAATTTCTAGATCTATTTCTGCGTGTTTGACGCTTTTGAGGAAATTCGGCGGGAGGCAAACAAAAATAAGACTAGTTTTTAGTTCTATTTGTGCGGTTTTGGTCAGTTTGAGCGAAATAGAGCTAACTTCTAGATCTATTTCTGTGTAGTTCGCGCATTTAGAGGCAATTCGGCGGGATCCACGCAGTAATAAGACTAGTTTATAGATCTATTTGAGCGGTTTTTGGCCAGTTTGAGCGAAATAGAGCTAATTTCTAGATCTATTTCTGTGTGTTTGACGCTTTTGAGGCAATTCGGCGGGAGGTACGCAGTAATAAGACTAATTTCTAGATCTATTTGTCCCGTTTTGGTCAGTTTGAGCGAAATAGAGCTAGTTTATAGATCTATTTCTGTGTAGTTCGCGCTTTAGAGGCCATTCGGCTGAGGATGCGCAGTAATAAGTATAGTTTTTAGTTCTATTTATCCGATTTTGGTCAGTTTGAGCAAAATAGAGTTAATTTCTAGTTCTATTTGTTCAAAATCCGCGCCTTAGAGGCAATTCGGCGGAATGACCTCGTCGATGTTAACAATCCGTTTCCCCCTGCGAGCTTCAAATGCCGCGCACAAAAAAAAGAACGATTCGTTTGATCGAATCGTCCTTTCATAAATTTACTTCTTATCCACCTGAAGCAGCTTAACCGTCTTTGTAGAAAAAGTATCCTTCAGCTTTTCCTCATTAATGACGTTCAGCTTGACCAGGCTTGCAATTTTTGAGCCATCCGGCTTCGATAACATTCGCCATAGCTCCGGATCTGGCAGCGCCTCATAAAGTTTGTTGTCGTCGTATTCCTTACGCTCCTGCACAACCACTTTTACTTTATGGCTCCCAATCTCCAGCTCATTTGCTTCCTGCTCAGCCAAGTAGCTCATAATGGTCTGCCTGAGTTCTGTCAGCTCCTGCTCTATTTCTTTTTGCTTTTGTTTTTGCTGGTAATATCTGCGTACCGTTTTGTCCAACCTTATCACGCTCCTCTCTATTACATGCTTATGCATAGAAGAAGCATTTTAGGATGAGTTAGACAACCTGCAGCACGATCAATAAATGTCTTTTCTCATAAACACCGTAAACGAAACGAGCAGCGAACCGACCATCCAAGCGGCCAGCACGGCAAGCGAGAAGCCAAGTGTCATGCCTTCGATTGGAGGAGCAGATCCACTGACATAGTCCATCAAACCAAGATTGACCATGAACAAATATTTGGCCGAATCCCATGAGGATACCATGTTGCTAAGAATAGCACCTGCGATTAAGCATGCGAGCATCGTTCCCATCCCGGCTGCGCTGCTTCTCATCAGAATAGACAGCATGAACGATAACGTTCCCACTACAAGCGAGATAAACCATGCAAGTCCAAACTGTTGAATGATAAACTGCCATTGTGACACCAGGCGGACGCCTGATATGTCAAGCTCGCCGCCTTGTGTGGAGAAGCCGGTTAATACGGGAGCCGACCAGCCCTGATTGCCAAACATAACGGCAGAGATGAGGTAAGACAACAAACCGAAAATGAAAATAACTAAGGAAACGGACAATATCAGCGCGATATATTTGCTGAGCAATATTTTAAACCTGCTCACAGGGCGGGTAAGCAGCAGCTTAATCGTTCCCATGCTCCGCTCTGAGGAGACGATATCTACCGCAATAATCATGATGAGCAACGGGAGAAACAGCTCCGCCGAGTTTTGAACAAAACCTCTAATGAAGGTTGGCGCTCCCGGCTCAGAGGGATTCACATTATTGTTCAAATAATATTCGGATTGTTTGATTTGAATTTGAATTTGCTCTCGCCATTGTCCTGCGCTGCTCAACCGATTTTGCATATCCACAATTTGCTGCTGCAATTCGGTGCGCCAATCCACATCACCCAGCCGCTCCTTTATGGATTCCGCCTGTTTCGCCTGCGCATAAGTAAACATCGAGAGAAGAACGATAATAATAATCGAGATGACGATAAAACGTCGTTTGCCGACCAGCTTCGTCATTTCATTTTGAACGAGATTAATCAATCGACTCGCCTCCTGTCAGCTCAAGAAATAGATCTTCAAGCGCGGGAAGCTTCCGATTCATCTCCAGCACACTTACCCCAGCCTCAACAAGCTTGCGATTCCACTCGCCAACTGCATGTTCAACGTAAGCYGTCGTAACCGTATCCGTTGTCTCATCCAGTACAGCCGTAACATCGCCAAGTATCGATCGTCCCAGCGCTTGCGGCTGCAGCCGCCATACTAGACGTTCTTCGCTGGACAGCAGCTGCTTAACCGAATCCACTCGAATGATCTCGCCTTTGGAAATAATCGCAACCCGGTCACACATCAATTGAATTTCATGCAGCAAATGGCTCGATACGAGCACGGTCAATCCTTCTTCCTCGGCTAGAAACCTTATAAAAGCACGCATTTCTCTGATGCCCGATGGATCAAGCCCATTCGTTGGCTCGTCCAATATGAGGACATCAGGCTTGCCAAGCAGTGCTTGAGCGATCCCAAGTCGCTGCCTCATCCCAAGTGAATAGGTGCTTACTTTATCATTCACTCGATCCTGCATGCCAACAAGCGCAACAACCTCATTGATCCGCTCCTGCGTAATTCCATTAATCATAACGGCAAAGTGGCGAAGATTGTCCATTCCGCTGAGGAACGGGTACAGCTCTGGGTTTTCTACGATACATCCTAAATGCCGCATCGCTTTTGTAAAATGTTTCGCAATATCCAAGCCGCATATATGGATGGTGCCGGAGGTTGGTTTAATTAAGCCGACCAGCATCCGAATCGTCGTCGTTTTTCCTGCTCCGTTAGGGCCTAGAAAACCAAACACTTCGCCGCGCTTCAGCTCAAAGCTTAAGTCCTTGATGATCGTCCGCTTGCCTATCACCTTCCGTAACCCCTGAACTGCTAATGTAATGTCGCTCATGATCGTCCTCCTGCATCAGCAATTAACGCGGCTACCCGCTCAGCCATTAAGCGATACCCTATCTCATTCGGGTGAAAATGATCCGTAAATAACAGTTTCTCTGCATTCAGCTGAAACAAATCATAGGTCGGAACCAGAACGGCTTTCGAATGCTGCGCCATTGTCTCCGCAGTTTTACTATTCCAGTTCCTAACCACAGTCGACATTAACTCACCATTTTGGAACTCGCTGAACGGATTGTACAATCCAAGCAAATAAACGGTCGCTTCTGTATTAACGGCACGAATGCTCGTCAAAATCGTTTTTAGATGATTCAAGTACGCTTCTTCTAATCCCGAAATGCTTGCCTCAGACAGATCCGAAAGCGATTGACCACCGAGAAATAAGTCGTTGCCGCCAATGGTCATCAGAATAATGTCTGCTTGTCCAATTTGCCGCTCGATTTCCTTTTGTTTCATCTGCTCCACTAGCTCTGAAGAGGTAAGTCCCTTAATGCCTAAGTTAATTAAGGAAACATCTGTACCGGACTGCTTCAGTTGATCGCTGACATAACCCACATACCCTTTTCCTTCAATGTCGCCTGTTCCTCTCGTTAACGAATCCCCTAATGCAATAATCTTTAATCCGCTTGTTGATTCTGCTGGTTGTTCCGTATCTTGCGATACAGATGATTGGCTCGCTGTTCCGAATAAATAATCCTTTATCGACCAGCCTAAAGCAAATATCCATAAAAGACTGGCTAGAAACGCAAAAGAGGTAATCATACGAACTTTTTTACTATGCATCCCCGTCACGCCTTTCCATTTCTGTAGCTGTTATATAGTTAGCTGAACCATGTAATCACTTGCTGCTGCATCTGTGCTTTATTCTGCTCAAACTGGCTTTTTCTGTGACCATTTGCTCCTGAGGGATGCGGCATTTCGAATAAGCATCTTTCTTTATCTATCCATCCCTTGTCAGCAAAATGCTTGACTACATCGGATACCGACTTGCCAAGCGGGATGACAAGCGCATCTTTTACCGCCAGCAATTCTGGAAGAAAGATACTCTCAGCATAGTGATAAAGCGTCTCTGATTTCAAAATAACAGGGCTGTGCCCGGTGTAATTTTTACCCTTTATAAACACGGGATACCTTATTGCTGAAGTTGTATGCAGTAAATCTCTAAGCTCATAAAATAACAGCTCGCTGCTCTTTATGCCAAGTGCTGCTGCCAATCCAATTTGATCAAGCATGTCGATCAAATTTTTTCTCATAGAGCCTGCAAAGCTGGCAAGCTTCTTCGCGCGTTGATCAATGAGGTCATAAGACACCCCGTTTACAAGATCCTCCCGCGCACTGCGTATGGCTACCTCCATTTGGGTAAAGCCTGGCGTAATGCCGATAATCATCACTTTAGCAGCGGTATTCACATATTCGTAAGGCACGTAATAAATCGACATGTCCTGCTCTTCGTGAAGAAGCAATTGTTTCACGAACAGCTGCTCCTTGGACAAGCTGCCGGGCGGGAGCGACTCAATAAAAGGTTTATATTTTTCAATTTGTGTCACCGTTAACCGCCCCTCCGCTCAATCTGTATGTTCTTACTTCAGCTCAACCATATTGTGTGCACGCGCAGGATAATCGGTAATGATCCCGTCGATTTCGAATTTAAGCACCTCTTTTAAATTTCGCTCGCTATTAACTGTCCACACCCATACCTCACGGCCTTTTTTATGCGCACGCTCCACGAGCTGCTCTGTCAACATAATCTGTTCAATGGTATAGAAATCAACATCAAGAAGCGAAAGATCACCAAGTGCAAAATATAAAATTTGGCCAATTTTAATTTCAGGGTTCAGTGACCGAATATGCTGAAGCGTAGACCGATCAAATGATTGAATATAACAGTCCTGCACCATATCGAATTGTTCAATTAATGCAACAACATGCTCAGCCAATTGTTCGCCTGAACCGTATGGCTTAAGATCAATGATCAGCTTCGACTTCCCCAGCACTTCTCCAAGCACCTCGGATAACATGGGGATTCGCACAATTTCATCGGGTTCACCGCCAGCTTTGGCAATGTTCAGCCTCGCAATTTCGTCATAATCCAACTCGCTCACCCGCTTCGGCACACCCGCCATACGCTGTAAATTATAATCATGGTTCAGTACAACTACGCCGTCCTTTGTCATCTGTACATCAATTTCAACGGCATCAATGCTTTGCGACACTGAGCTGCGAATCGCCTCCAGCGAGTTTTCCGGTGCAACGAGCGTATCGCCGCGATGAGCAGACAAGAGCACGCTCCATTTTACATAAACCAATTGATCATTAGCAGCATAGCTGACAAACAGCGCAAGCGCTAAATAAGCAGCCAATATAGAGCTGTAGAGCACTCGTTTCCTCGTTCTGCCTTTTAGAAAAGTCATAAGACGCTGCTCAAGCGGGCCAACCCAGCCATTTTTGAATAAACGGAGCTGATCTCGCGGCATTACGCCTCGTGTACGTTTAAAGTGATAGAAGAGCCTTGTCAAAAAGATAATATTAATCGGCACGAGCAGCAATGTGAACATATAAGTTAGCACCGTTGTCAGCGTTAATGAATAATGATTTGATACCGCTTTAAGCACATTGATGTCCAGCCACGCTGGCAAATATGCAACAGACGAGATGACGACAAAACCAAGCGCGAATACGAACACATTTAGCAAAAACAGATTAACAAAGATCGATAACCGCTTTCCCTTCGTCAATAAGAGACTGCTTCTAATTGCTACTCGAATGGATTTGTCTTCGATCATAATGAAATGCAAAACAAAAATCCATCTCAAGATGGTGTACACGCCCGCCAAAAGCAACAAGCCGTATAAAGAAAGCATCATCATAGACGAGCTCAAGACGCGGCTGTTAAAAAATATCGGGACGTTAAATTGTGCAAAAAGGGAAGTTGACAGCGGCGATTCAATAAACGGCACAAGAAACAATAGGAAAAACAACAGCTGAATCAAGCCGAATCCAAATAGTTTAGGCGTCTGTCTCAGCGTCGTCAGCACGGCATCAGAGATCAATACCTGTTTGCCAAAATAATGCTGCTGAGAAATCGTAATGACCACGCCAAACTCGATAAAAAGCACAAGTACAGCTACTAAACAAATCGCGATTAATCCAGCAACGCCCGTGTAGCTCAGACCAATTTTGTAAACATCGCCATTCAATACAGAGCCCGAT
Source organism: Paenibacillus sp. 2TAB26 (assembly GCF_052115145.1). Classification (NCBI taxonomy): domain Bacteria; kingdom Bacillati; phylum Bacillota; class Bacilli; order Caryophanales; family Paenibacillaceae; genus Paenibacillus; species Paenibacillus sp. 2TAB26. The sequence goes on along the minus strand of NZ_JBFRGC010000003.1, from coordinate 338,708 downwards.
CCAAGTACACGAAGCATACGGTTAAAAATAAAGGAAATAATCGGAATGATGATAAAGCTCGTTAGGAGCATAAATAAATATTCAAACAACAAATGTTGCTTATACGTTTCACGAAAGTCACGGATACTTCTACCAAGCCGCTTGAGCATGAACATTCATCCTATTCATTGTATGGTAATCAATAAAGCAAGAAATGGAATTGCTAAGCAACTTCATTTCCTTATTATAGCTATTTACCTACCCCCGCGTCGAATCGGAAAAATACAATAAAAAATCCGTTCTCTTCAATTGAAGAAAACGGATGCTCATTTTTATAAAAGCTAACGTTTGCCAGCCTATTGTTTCTTAATCGAATTATTTTTCAAAATATCGTTTTTCTTTTGAACCAGCTTAGCTGTGTATAAGGTGTTGTTTTCAATGAGATAGGCTGGTGCTCCTGTTCCCGCATATAACGTGGTGATGCCGATCGCAGCTAAATTGGTTGTAATCGTATTCCCTCTAATTACGGCCTTCAGAACGTCATGCGGATTATTCCGTTTCCAATAATCGTTGATGCGCACAATCTCTGTTTTATCGGAGGTTAGTTTTTCCGCTGTAATCGTATTATTCTCCAGCAGCAGGTTTTTCGCCGATTGTACACTAATGGCTTGAGAGTTGCCTAATAGCTCGAATGTCGAATTTTTGATCGTCAAATCAAGCTTCGGATGTTCAGCAATCACTAATGTGCTAAGCGCTGGCGGTGATTGAAAGGTACAGCCATCGAACACATATTTGCCGGCTTGTGAAATCGCAATCGATCCAAATTTACCCGTTCCCGCGGCTCCGATAAATTCGCAGTTGTTATATGTGGCAGGAGGCAGCGTTAACCCGGAATCGGTATTAAAGCCGGTTACCTTTAAGTTATCGATGATCGAGCCCTCGGTTATACCGCCCGTTACAACCCTAAGCTTGCCCTCGCCGTTAATCGTTATGTTTTTCAATCGAATCGGTTTTCCCCAAAGCGATAGACCAGAATCACTCTTTTTGTTGTTATTCATAACGATGTTCGATGCACTCACTCCAAAAGCATCCTTCGCACTAATTAAAAACATAGAGTCCGTAAAGGTCATTCCATCTATTTTGATATTAGGACCCGYAAACGACGTATAGGAATCATTCATCTTGTTATCGATAAATGTGGCATCATGAGCCGCGGCAATGCGCGAGCCGTCAAAGTGATTGCCTTTAATCATAGCCCCTTTAAACGGATCGGAGATGGCTAGCCCAATCGCACCTTTTGATGCCAAATGATTGTCTTCTACGATTGCGTCTTTTCCATCATAAAGAATGACATCGTACGAAGCATTATCGTGAAATTTATTGCTTTTGATCGTAATATTGCTGTTGCGATGTCCGTTCTCTCCAAAACCGCCTTCTACATCCATTCCCGACTGCGGCATTGTCCCCTTGATATGATGAAGAACGTTGTTCTCAATAAGTACTTGATCAGCACCGCCGACCGTAATCCCTTGCCTACGGTTATAAGCAAATTCAGAATTTTTCACAACCACGTTTTTCGTTACACTTTTGTTCCAAAATTCAACATAGGCGCCTTTTTTGGTCGCTTGTTCAAATACAAGATGGAACTGCGTCGCTCCTTCAGGTATGTCGATGAGCTCGCGCACCTTCACATTTGCCAGCTTCTTAATAAAAGCTCCGTTCGCTTTATAGAAGAAGATATCAAATTTATACGGCAGCTTAATCGCATTCGACAGTTCAAATTGCTTCTCCGTTTTAAAAATCGTGTTTGTAAAATTAAGCGGCTGCTTCGTTCGAAGCTTTTTGGCATTCGCGACATTTTTTCCTTTATCATCGAATGCGCCTAATACAAAATGATCTTCATACAAATCCTTTACCATCGTGCCATAACCGCCTAGTATGAGACCATCGCCTGTAAAATTAATCGATTTCACACCGTCAATGGTAATATCATAAGCTCCTTGTGTAAAAATGCCATAACCAGCTTCATGTGTGCCTGAGCTGTGCTTATTGTCTTTTTTAGAATAGTTATGTGTTTCCCTGTCACCTGCATAGGTCCCGCCTCTCAGCGTGACGTTATGAACGCCATATCCCAAATACATGAGTTGATACGACTCTTTATCATTTGTTTCCTTCTGGAGCACCGCATCCATCGGGAGATCAAACACCATATTGCTGACCATATTAATCCGGTTAGCTTTATCGATTAAATAGGTACCCGGCGGCAGTGACGTCGTCGTTTTCCCATTTTTAACCGCCCATTGCAGTGCATTGTTAATGCCCTTTGTTGTCTCAATAGGATGTGTGCCATCGTTATAAATGCCAAACTTAGAAAGTTCAATTAGATAATAGTCTTTGGAATCCGACGCTTCTGCCGAAGCCTGATTAGGTATTAGCAATAGCTGTAATCCGAGCATTAGTGACATGACTAGCTTTAATATATTCACTTTAAGCCTCCTATTTGCGGTTCAAATCATCTGATTGCAAGAAATAAGTGCTCCTCCTTTCAACCTCTTAAATATACCACTACCAATATTCTTTATAAAGAACAAAATCCTGAATTTGGTTCGTTTAGTGAAAAAAGGGGCTTCCTTCCTATGTAGTAAGATGCAAAAAAAGAAGCGAAACAAAAGAGCAGCTTGCTCTTTCATTTCGCTTCTTCTGAATTTAGGCTGCCGGCAATTCCAGCAGTTTATCTGCTACTACGGCTGCCATTTCTCTCGTAACGACCGCTTTTGGATTAAAGCTGCCGTTCGAGCCCTGCATCAAGCCATTCACATATACGGCATTGACGTATGCTTTTGCACTTTCATGAATGCTGCTCTCGTCTTTGAAAGGAAGTGAATCTGTGCTGCCCTTAAGCTTGAAAGCTTTGGCAATCATGATCGCCATTTCTTGTCTTGTTACCGCTTGGTTCGGTTTGAACGAGTCTATTGTAATCCCTTGAATGATGCCCAGTTCCTTGGCACGCATAATGGTTCCGTAATACCATGCGCCAGGCTGAATATCCTTGAACACTTTTGCTGCTTCATTAGCAGGGGCTTCCTCCAATAGATTGATGAGCAAGGTTGCGAATTCAGCTCTTGTCATCTGCTTCTTCGGATCAAAGCGAAGCTCCGAACCGCTTACCCCTACCATAACTTTGGCTTCGAACACGCTATAAACAGCATCATAGGCCCATACGGAAATGAGGTTATTGTCTACAAATTGCGGCTTGCTGCCCGTCAATTCTGTATCCGCCGAAATGTTGAACAACGCCGGCTTTTGCTTGCTATAGCGGTTGTACGCGGCTAACGCCATCAACGCTTGCTCCGTTGCCATCTCATTTGATGGCTGACCGAGTGCATGTGCAAAACTACCATCCGCAAGCTGGAACCTTAATAAGCTCGTTAGGAGATTCCCGTTCTTTTTCATAAAGCTGGATTCCATTGGACTAATTCCTACAGCTGCCAAAGCAATAATAGCTTGAGCTACACTCTCACTGTTGTCGTCTCCAAACGCGTTAAAGCCGCCATTTACTTGCTGTTCAGAAGACAGCCATTTTACAGCTTTGTCGATTGCACTTTTCACTTTTACTTGTTCTTGGTAAGGAGCGAGTGCGCTAATCGCCATGGCGGTTATATCTAAATTATCCTCGGATTTCTCCGATAGTGGGAATGCTCCACTAGTATTTTGCTGGCTGAGCAGCCAGTCTATTAACTTCGCACGTGTCCATAAGGCACTTGCTGGCACCTCATAATTGCCGCTATCCAAAGCAATCAATGCAAAAATCACGCCATTTGTGCCTTGATTCGTCATTCTCGAATGATTGTAGATGCTTTGAATGAGATTGTAGCCAGCGAAGGAGGCTGCATCTTCACCTGCCGCTCTAATCGCAATAGCCATTCTTTCAAGGTCAGTTACTTTGCGGAATTCACCTTTGTTCTCTTTTAAATAAGAAGTCAGCCCGCTCAAATAGCTTGCTGGCACCGCATGACCAGAACGATATAAGGCAATCGCTTCCCAATCGCTAATGGTACCGCTGCTTAAGATTTGTTTCGCAGCTGATGTCATTTCATTCTCTACCGCCATCGTTTCTGCCGCTGCCGCGCGCTGCATAGGCAGCAGAGCCGTACTGACGCAAGAAAGCATTAATGCGTATATAACCAACAATAATAACGATTTAAGTGATACGGATTTTTTGTTCATCCTGAATCCACACTCTCCTTTCAAGAAAATAGCTGTCCCGCAGCTATTGCAATAGCCTACGAGACAGCTTAGTAAATTATGATTTCAATTCATGAAGTCGGATGATCGTAACAGCTGCCATCTCACGTGTAACAAGAGCTTGTGGATTAAACTTGCCGTTATCTCCTGTCATCAGACCTTTTTGGTACGCTACATTTACATAAGGAACAGCCCACGCTGCAACAGCGTCACGGTCCTTAATTGCTGCTTGTGGCGCATTCTCATCAGCAAGACCTTTAAGTCTAACTAAAACGGCAGCCATTTCTTGTCTTGTAATCGGTTGGTTCGGTGCAAAAGAAGTTTCAGTTACACCTGACATCAATCCTTTTTCTTTGGCTGCTTTAACATAACCATAATACCATGCCCCACTGTTAACATCCTTAAAGCCGGAATCCTCCATAATAGGGTCAGCTCCGGAGTACTTAACCATTAGCGCTGCAAATTCAGCACGTGTCAAATTACGTTTAGGCTCGAATGTTGCATTGCTCGTACTTGTTCCTTGCATGAAGCCTAGTGCAGTTGCTTTGTTTACTGCTTCCAAAGCCCAGCTTGCAATTTTTGATTCATCTGAGTATTTCGTCGCATTAGGCTGCTCTGGCTTATCGCCACCGCCTACTCCGCCTATTCCACCTGATTCACCTGGCTCTGTTGGAGCGCCAAGATCTTTACCTAGATCCTTCGTATACTGCCAGCGCAGCACGTCTCCATTTTTCAAAGTATAGGAACCCGCACTAATTTTAGGGAAAACGCCGTTAACGGAGTACATCCAGCCGCTTTCCTTGCCTTTATCGAATTCAGCAAGACCGCCAATCGATTTTACATAAGTGCTTGAGCCTGAACCAGAGTAATCAATTGCTATACTTTTATCTTCAAGTGCACGTTTCAGTGCAGTAAAAGCAGTATCTCCATCTTGTATAGTTACCGTAATTGGTGCAACGAAATCGCCTTCGTTTATCGAACGTTTCTCAACGGACAGTGTAACCTTCTGAACAATTGGAGCAGTACCGCCATCGCTACCGCCAGGATTGGTTACAGCAGCAGTTTTGTAAGCAAGAAATTGTGTAAAATGTTTCGTTTGAATAACTAAATCGTTATTTTTTTTGTAAGCATAAACCTCATCCGTACGAACGGATGAATCTGCGTATTTCTTAATTGGCGTGAATACACCTGCTTGATCAATGAAACCAGCTTCCTTGTCGCCTTGACCCTTCAGCGTGATGGATACATGCTGATTAAATTGAATTTTTGCAGAACCGCCAACTTGAATGCGAACGGCTATGGATTCCACTTTCTTGCTGTCAGCTGATAGTACGGTATCCAGCTTGGAAGCCAGACCACTTTCATCGATGCTTAGATTTTTTGGGAGAGCTAGTGCTTTATCCCATGTCGTTGTTGTCACCACTGTAGCAGCTGGAATTTCAAGTACTGTAGTACCGCGTGTCGCTGTTACTTTTGGCAATGCTGTTGTTTCAAATGTAAGGGTTACATTGTTTGTTACTTGACCACCGCTTGCTGCGCCAACTACAACCTCTTTCTCGTTCTTGTTGATGGCAAAGCTTTGATCCGTTGTATCCCCAACAACACGTGGTACGGCAATTGAGATTAGATCTTCACTATCTTGTCCGCCAACAAAAGCAGCCCCAAGTGCTTTAATCGTAATCGCGCCGCCAGTTGCAGTTCCAGTTAACGAAATCGTTATTTTATTTCCATCTCGCGTAAAGGTATTAACTTGAAGACCTGTATTTCCTGGATCAATTGACCAGTTTTTAATGTCCGTTGCTTGATTAGTGAACTCATCGCCTACAAGTTTTACTTCAATCGATGGATCTACAGCACCATTGGCAATCTTCGAACCCGAAGAAATAGCCGGCCATCTGCTGTAATAGAAACGAACCTCATCGTTTTCTTTAAGCTCGTATTCACCTGCTCCAACCATTGGAGCAATGCCATTCACTTCATACATCCAGCCATCATAACCGCCAAATGTACCCGCTGCTTCTCCGTTTATGGCAGAAACATACTGTCCGTAGCTGCTGTCATCAATTTTATAGCTAATTTTAGGATCTGCTTGATTGAGTGCTTGTTTTAGCACTTCCAATGCAGTGACTGGCTTAACCGTGTTTTTCACCGTCACTGCTTGTTTGCTATAAATCGAACTGGAACGGCCATCTACCTGCAGCTTAGCGGTTACAGGAACCCGCAGCGTAATTGTAGTGCTGTCTTTTTTACCAACTAAAGCTGCTCCCAGTGCTTGGATGGTAACTGCTTTTTCTGTAGCTTTGCCTGACAATTGAATTTTAATCTTTTGATCGCTTTCTTTCACGATCGACTCAATCGTCAGTCCCGATACGTCAGAGTTAATTTTCCAATTGTTCTTCACTAGCGCGTTGCTGTTGAACTCATCTCCAACAAGCTTTACATCAACTGATGGATTAGTTGCGCCATTTACAAGCGTTGTTCCAGTTGTAATATCTGCATAACGGCTATAGAAGAAACGAACCTCGTCGTTAGCTTTAAGCTTGTAAGAGCCTGCACCTACGTTCGGAGCTATACCGTTGACTGTATACACCCAGCCATCCCAGCCGCCAAAGGTGCCCGCATTTTGTCCTGCAACCCCTTTAATATAAGGGCCATAACTGCTGTCTACAATATTGTAGGAAATTGCTGGTGAGGCATTATCCAAAGCAGTCTTAAACGCATCCAACACTGTTGGCCTTTTAATTTGAGTGAAGTTTACCGGTTGCTTGCCATAAACAGAACCCGTAACGCCATCAACACTCATATTAACAGAAATAGGTTGTTTAATTTCCTCTAATCGATGCCATACCGTTTTCTGATATTTAATATCAAGCAGGGCAATTAGCGCCTGCTCAGTCGCCATTCCATTAGATCCGCCGCTAAGAAGGTATTTAAATGATCCATCCTGAAGCTGGAATAAAGAGAAAGAATCAAGTACCGTTTTACCATTCGCTGTCCAGACATCAGACAAAATATCCTCGCCAATAGCCGTTATTCCGGTCACTACAGTGGATAGACTATTCGAGTTATTGTCGCTAAACATAATATGTTCTTGGTTTAGCTTTATCGTTTGTAAATAACTTTTCACTCTTTCAATTGCCGCTTGAACAGCGCTGTCATCCTGATAATTTCCAAGTGCTAACAGGCCCATCCCTGACATATCTGGATCAGACTTCGTTCCGAAGTAAGCAAAGCCGCCATCAGCCAGTTGCTTGCTTAGTAAAAAATCTACTGCTTTTTTCTTAGCAGCTGCATCCCATTTTCCAACGTTGCTGCCTAGCTTTTCGCCAGTATCAAGGGCAAGCATTGCCCACATATGTTTGTTTGTTGAACCAATTGCTCCTGTGGCTGCATCTTGCTGCGATGCCAGCTCGGCATACAGATTACGATCTGTTTCCCACGCATGAGCAGGATCTTCGCCCATAGCAAGCAGTCCGAATATGTAACGGATATGCTCAGTTCCTCCATTATCCGGTTTTAGTACCGGATTTGTAGGCTCCTGTTTCTCCCAGCTTGGAAGCTGCCAGTCGCCGTCGTTCAAATTTACGCCAGCGCCCCAAAGCGCTACAATTTCCACCCACGATGTCAAAGGCTTTTTCTTGTTTTTATAATACTCAACCGTCTTATCAATCATCTCATTCAATGAAGCATTCGCAGAATGATCTGCTGCTTTACCTACTTGTGGTGCAAATAAAGTAAACACCAATACAAAACTTAAAATTGCAGGTAAACTCTTTTTCATAAATCTTTTTAAATTAAGCAATGTTTTCTCTCCCTTTAATCATTTTTGGCAACAAAAAAACATCTTTCCGTTTGTGGAAAGATGTTTGGATAAACACGTGCGCATGGAAGCATAGGAATCCACCTATTGCAAAAGCACGAATAAACATCTCCCTCCCATCCTCGTGAGAAATATAGAGCGCTCCTATGGCAGGTCTCCTGGCTTCGCTTCATTGCTTAGACGATCTCCTTCCCGTCATGATATGACAGTGGACAACATGATCGTCTGCTCCGCGATACAGTGGCGGGACCGCGTCGGATTTTGACCGAACTTCCCTATTAAGCTGCTTGTGAATGATAGATTCACGGCAGCACCATATTAGCTATTCTATGAAATTGTAAGTGCTTGTTTTGTGAATTGTATCAAATTTGAAAGGATTAGACAAAGGTTCTGACCGTTTTTTTTCAACTTGTACAATTCTCTATTCAATTTATTGTGACTATGACTCGTATTTCATCATAAATCTACTTCAGTTACAAATTACTCAATTTTGAATCTCTTAATCGAGCGCTGAAGCTCCTCCGAAAGCTCATTTACAGATGAAGCAAGCTGCTGCGTTTCAGCTGCGAGCTGATTTTGCCGCTCAGTGTCTGCTGCCGATTGCGCAGCATGAGTTGAAGTATCCTTGGCGACTTGCGCCATCGATTCAACGGAAGCGCTCACTTCCTCGCTGCCTGCTGCCATCTCCTCCGTTGAAGCAGATACGTCTTCAATTTGTGAGGCTACAAGTCGGGATTCCTTCCATATCGTGTCAAAAGATACCTTCAGCTCCTGAACGATGAGTAATCCTTGTTCCATTTCTTGCTCTCCTGCAGTGACCGCGCCAACAGCATCGGCAGTCAAGGCTAGCACCTCATTAATCGTTTCTTCGATATGGCCCGCATGAGCCGAAGCCTGTTCAGCCAGCTTTCTCACTTCACTTGATACTACTGCAAATCCACGGCCATACTCTCCTGCATGTGCCGCTTCTATAGCAGCGTTTAGAGCGAGTAAATTCGTCTGATTTGCAATAGCAGCAATCGTGCCTGCCATCTCTTGGATTTCGGATGAGCGCTCATTAAGCTGCCCGATCACTCTTGATATTGAAGCCGTTGCCGCGCCAAGCCGCTCCATTTGACCAACCGCATGATCCGATTTTTCATGGCCCAGCTCCGCTGCTTGCAGCATATCGTTCGACGCTTCCGACATTTGGCTCGAGGAATGAGCAATCCTTCCTACGCTCGTCGCCATTTCCTCCATAGACCTTGCTGCCTCAACTGCCCCGTCCGCTTGATTTTCCGCGCCAACTGCCATCTCATTCACAGAGGAAGCAAGCTGTGAGGAGAGCTCTCGGCTTTGCTGCGAGCCTACACCCAATCGACCTGCAAAATCCGATACGGATGCGGCATTGTTCCGAATCGTCCGCATTAAGCCTTGCATATGGGCAATGAAATGATTGATTTCTTCGCCTAAGCGAGCAATTTCATCATTTCCTTTATTTTCTATACGATAGGTAAGATCCGCTTCGCTAGAATTAAGATTAATTGCTGCATGAACAATATTACGAAGCTTACGTCCTACCATAAATTGTGATAGCAGAAACAAAACAACCAAAACAACAGCCATCAGGCCGCCAAATTGCATGACAACCATCGTTCTTTCTGAAGCAATGAGCGCATCTGCCTTTTCTTTTGACAATGCAACACGTACGCCCCCCCAATGTTTGCCATCGATAATTAAGGGATAGGAAATATCCCACGTTTCTACCGTTTTCCCGTCTATGAGTCTATTATATTTTTGCAGGAGGACATCATCCGTCTTCGTGTTCGTAGCGGCATTGTAGCCTGTTTTGTCGTTAAAAATCCGATTGGCCCGGTAGTTTTGACTAAGAAGTCCCTCGTCTCCCCAAGTATCTTTTGATTCTTCTCCCATAGGGCTGTAAATGCTATTATGTGTTGGGATATAGCCCGCAAAATTCGGATTTTCTGAATAAGCGCCTGCAATAGCAAAAATAACATTTTCCTCGGTCAGAAAACTATCCATTATGCCTTGCCAGCGGTAATCCGTATAGCGGTCATAGGCACTATCATATTTCAGTTCATATTGAGATAGCGGAATAGACTCTCCATTGTACAAAACCGATTCTTTTCCCGCATAGGATGAGTCTTTTAGCCTTTTTTCAGCCACTTTCTCACTTTCAGGATTTACAGTCAATGTATCGTTGAAAAAGTCCTCTTTAAGCTTGTTTCCGTCCCATTTCGTTCCATCCTCCAGCACAACACCTGTTTTAAAATCTTGCTCCGTAACATTCTCAAGTGTTCGAGCTAGCGATAAAACCATCGTGCGACCCTTGTCCAGAAGCTGCTGCTCGACAGCTATACGAGTAGATTTCCATTCATACATGAGAATCACACTAACGATTATGACTAATGCGGCGGCCATGACTAGCATAAATTTATTCGTCAACGAGCGTAATCCCATCTTCATTTTTGATAACCCCCACTGTTAATTTATCTATATTAAACCAGTTTAACTAAAATGTTATGTAAATTAAACCAATTAGATTGAAACTTCTTAAATAATACATATTTATATTGAAATTATTAATTATTTTATATGACTAAGTTTATGAATTACTAAACTTAGGCTATCCACATACCTTATTAATACAAAAAAATCACCCTATTGCCGCAAACTAAGCGACATAGGGTGATTTCGAGATTAGCCTACTAAAGGTAGACTCCGATTATTTCAATGATTCACGAACCTCTAGCGTCCGCTTATTCCATTTTTCCGTTTCTGGAATCAGTTTATTAATATCTGCTCCATCAAAAATAATTTCATTCAAAATATTGTTCCAGTTGTATTCAGACCAAGCAGGAACGGTTACGCCCGGCTGTATTTTTGCATTTTCCTTTGCAATTTTAACAGCTTCCTTGTTTTTGCCTTCCCACATTGGCGTTTCATCATAATAAGCGGTCAATTCAGGATCGATGACCGAAGCATTTGCTCCTTGGTCAATCTTCCATTTTTGCGCTTCTTTGGAGAATTGGAAGCTGATCCATAGGAAAGCTTCTTCTTTATGCTTGGAACCGCTGAGCAGTGAAAGCGGACCATAAATACTATAACCTGGTTGGCTTACTTTTCCTCTTGGGAAAGGCAAAACATCCCATTCAAATTTTGCATCCTTTTTGAGGCCTGGAAGCACCCAGTCTCCGCCGATCGCAAAGCCCGTTTTACCGTTAATAAATTCTCTCGATACATCGCCTTGTTCCTTAGCTTTCGCATTGCTCTGCATGGAGCCGTCTTTCCACACAAAATCTGAAAGCCATCTAACATCGTTCATTACATCTGGCGTATTGAGCAAGCTTTGTGTCAAATCTTCATTTAAGTAATGAATGTTTGCAGCATGTCCGTCAGCAATTGCTTTTGTGCTAAGAACGCGCATTTGAAATTCTGGCTGTGTCGTTAAGCCATATTCCCCTGCTTCTGGATCGGTAATTTTTTTGGCTACATCGCGGAAATCATCGTAAGTCCAATCATTTGCTGGCATTTCAACACCATGCTTAGCAAGCAAATCTTTATTGACGAGTATCCACATCGGTACGTCAACGAATGGCACAGCCAATTTTTTGTCTTTATACGTCATCGTATCAAAAAATCCTTGAGGCAGCTGAATATCTTGGAATGTCATATCCTTCTCGATATAAGGAGTCAAATCCTCAACCAAGCCAGCTTGGTCAAACGAGATCAAATCACTGTCGATCCAAGTTAAATCGGCTGGCGTTCCTGCCGCTTCCAAAGTAGCGATGATCTCCATAATTGGTTTGCCGTTTACAGGAACCTGTTCAATTGTGATCCAAGGATATTTTTCGTTAAACATTTTGTATAATTCCGTGTAGGAATCGGACCATGAAATGAGTTTAATCGTAACAGGCTCATGCTTCTCCTCTGTAGCCGGTTTGGCTGCATCATCCGTAGGTGCATCTGTCGCTGTATTATTAGAAGGAGTATTAGTCGTTTTCTTTTCTCCATTGCCGGAGCAAGCTGAGAGAACGACTGAAAATAACAAGACCATACACAACATCCATGTCAAAGCGCTTTTGTTTTTCATTTTTTGGCCTCCTAAAGTTTTGTAGAGCAAAACTAGCTTCGTAAGCATAGGCTTAGTTTTGTGAAGCAAAACTGGCTTCGTAAGCTTAAGCTTTAAGTTTTGTAGAGCAAAACTAGCTTCGTAAGCATAGGCTTAGTTTTGTAGAGCAAAACTGGCTTCGTAAGCATAAGCTTAGTTTCGTAAGCCTTCCCCTCGTTTTTTGCGGTTTAGCATTCTTTATAACGTTGAAACCGTTCCAGCAGCTGTTTGCCGAAACATCACCCCCCCAAAGAGCTGCTGCGCCTTAGCACAGACAAAGAACTATTCAACAATTCCCGTTCTTTCAATGCCGCTAACGAACCAGCGCTGAAGGAACATAAATACGATGATCGGCGGTAAAATGATAAGGAAGGCTGCGGCCATTTTGGTGCTCTCCGTAATCGGATTAACGATGGTTCGCGTATTTCCGAGTAAGGACGGATTCAGCACATCCTCCAGCATATCTAGGCGGATCGACAGCGGCGTGAAGCCTTTGGTAAGAAACATCGATGGCTCATAATACATGTTCCAGTACCAAATAAATGAGAAAAGAAACACGACTAAGCATGCTGACCTTGCAAGGGGCAGCATAATTCCGAAAAACAGCCTCGCTGTAGAAGCTCCGTCCAGCTTCGCTGCTTCCTCCAAGCTTGGCGGCTGCGCTTTGAAAAACTGCCGGAAAATGAGAATAAATAATGCTCCCTTAAGGCCTTGCCCGAATATAGCCGGTATGAGAAACACAAAAATCGAATTCAACAAGCCGAGCTTGCTGAATATAACGTAAAGCGGAATGATGATAACCTGCGGCGGAATCAAGAAAGTCAATATGATTAGCGCCGTAAAAAGTCCCTTGAATGGCAGCTCCAGCCTAGCAAGCGCATAGCCGGTCATCGCACAAATAATGACCTGTACGAGCGAGCATGTCACCGATATGAGGGCAGTGTTTCTGAGCGCTTCCGGGTATTGCAGACCCTTCAGCGCTTTCGTCACATTTTCCCAAGTAATCTCGCGCGGAATCCACTTTACCGTCGGATCAAGGAGATCACTCATGTTCTTAAACATCGTGCTGACCATATAAAGAATCGGCTGTAAATAAAGGTAAGCGACAATCGAGAGCAGCAAATAAATGATGAGCTTCGCCAGCAATCCGTCAGACAAGCTTCGTCCGAGCACCAGCATTTTTGTTTTCTGGGCTTTGCGGCCCCATAGAACTCCCCTTACGCTGCGGCTAACCTTCTCGAACTCAGACTTCATCGCAGTAATCATGAATGTACCCTCCTTGTCTTGAGGCTCCGGTTAAACAGCCATAATACGAGGGCGATCAGCGCGAAGATGAGTCCAAAATAAATCCAAGCGAGCGCACTGGCGTAGCCGTAACCGGTATCGACCTTAAACATGTTGTCTTTGATATGCTTCAGCACAGGATTAAGCGGGAATGTGAACAGGTCGATAATCGTGTAGAGCACATTCAAGCTGATGAATGGCACACAAGCTGGCAGCGTTATTTTCCAGAAGCTGTCCCAAGGGGAGGCGCCATCGATCCGCACAGCCTCATAAATCGTTGGTGAAATCGTCTGGAAACCCGCAATAAAGATAAGAATCTGCACACCGGAATACCATAAAATTAGAATCGCTTTGCCCAAAACTGCCATTACGGTCTCTGCAAATTGCTTGCCAACATATTCCTCAACTATCGGAAGCAAATTGTACTGCTCCAGGAATGGAATATCTCCCGCTCCTTGCAAGAACAGCTCCGAGAGCACTTGCCCTGTTGCAAAAATAACTGGAAGAAAAAACAGCGCGCGGAAAATAAATCGTCCAGGAAATTTCTGATTCAGCATTAGTGAGATCAGCAGGGCAAAAATAACGATGATCGGAACCATCAGCAGCATTTCTTGGAAATAAGTGATAAGTTCAATTGGGAAAATGTTATCTTTCAAAAAAGCATCCCGAAAATTGCGCAATCCGACCCATTCATATTTAAATCCTCCGACCGCTACTTGCACCTTGTTAAAGGACATAAATAACGACCAGCTAATCGGGATAATGACGAACATCGCAAACCCAATAATCCATGGCAGCATGAACAGCAGTCCCATTCCGTAGCGCTTCCAGAGATGAAGGCGCGCTGCACGGACTCTAGCTTTTGCTTGCATTAGGCGCCCGCTCCCTTCTCTACGACGAAAGTCTTGCTGTTGTAATCGACGATCACCCGTGTGCCGTCCTCATAAACGGTAGCAAACCGATTTTCAGACAGCTTTTCGTGATTTTTAATCGTTTGGGAATACAAACCTGCCAGCGAATCAAAAGCCTCGTATTCCTTTAAAATGCGGTCTGTCCACTTCTCATATTGACTGCTGAATAAGAAACTCGCAGCCGTGTACTTGAGCTTCCGTGAATCCTCATGTGTGAGGAAGAAAGAAGGAACAGCTCCGTATTCAATCGCTTTTAAAAATTCAGTTTCTACATCATTACGAAGATTGCCATCTCCAAACGAATACGATACATAACCATGAAGCGCGATCGGATAAAAAGGAACCGTCTCGTCGACCATGAAATCATAGCTGGATTCATGCGGCAAATTAGCAATAAAATCGCTTTGGCCAACTGCGTAGTCATTCCCGCGATATACGCCAGCCGTGCCAAGCGTCTTCTGCGTGTATTCGAGTAAGCCATCGTAAACAGCAATTGTGTCCGAACGAGTTTCTATGCCTGTCGGATCATAGTCATGGAATACCATTTCACCCATCCAGTTGTACAAAATGCCGGATATGCCAATCTCCTTCAGCTTCTCAATCGTTTGATAGGCCATGGCAACGGTACGTGACGGCTTGCTGATAAACCATCCCTCATCAACAAATACCGTTTCATCAATGCCGCGAATACCGTTCGTTTTGCCAGATAAATCGGAATTGTCCGAATCGATCCAGACAAAATCATCCTCGAACATGACGTCAATGCCATGCTTTGTCATATTGGAAACAAAAGCCTTGGCAGCCGTCTCGCCGCCTAGCGACTCCTCAATTGGAAAACGGTCATAAAGGTCATAGTCGCCTTGATTTTGCCAGCCGTAATAAATGACCTTCAGATTAGCGACACCCTTCTCTAGCAGCCCATTTACGATATTCGTTGCCTGCGGAAAGGTCGTTGCCGTAATATATTTGATTTTGCTGAAGGCTTCCGTATAGTTGCCCCCCATAATTTTCAAATACAGAGGGGTGTGTTCAACAGGCTTTAACGGCTCGTTCAGCTTACCGGTTTCCGTCATATAATCTCGATAAGCCTTCGCCATTCCGACATAACCAGCGTCATCTCCATTAAGAAAGCGATATTCAACCTCTCTATCCGTATCCAATCGCTGTTTCTGTACCGCTTTAAGCGGTGCGGCAAGCCGGCTCATTCTGTACAAATATTCCTCACGGTAAATCTGATTGGAAAATACGTTATACATATTGGATTTAAGACCTGGCGGCATCGCAGCAATATTCGCCGAATCACCGCCCTCCGTTAGCACCGCCATAAAGGCATTGCTGCCTCGTTTCATACCGAACACCGGGTAAGCAATATTCTCACGTCTTTCACCTGAACGCGTCCAATTTCCGGTATTGGTTAGTTCAAGGCCGTATACCTGATGGATATATCCTCTAGACACGCCAGCCCGCTCTTTGTCAAATCGGATCAAGCCGCCTGGTCCATCTGGAACAAAAATATATCCATCCTCCTCTGAGGAAGCCGCGCCAAAGTAGGGAAGCAAGTCTACCGTAAAGACGGCATATTCTCCGTCCTCCTTAATTCCCTCTGTTGGAATACGTACCTTAAGCCCCTTTGACGTAAGCTCGTATTGGATCGTAAAGCCCAGCTGTTTTTCCGGGAAAACATAGGAGACCTGAAGTCCCTCTGCCGTTTTGATCAGCGTTGTTTGCAATTTCGGATCATTCGCGTTCAGCACTTCCCTGATCGTCTGATCCTTCCCTTGTGTCCTGACATAAGTGAGAACAAAGGGCGATTTCAAATTGGCAAGCAGCACACCTTTAACCGTTTCGCTGCTTAGCTGAGCTTCTGAAGGATTGCTGCTCCACCTGTAGCCAGTACGTTTATCAACCAAAGCAATTTGTGTGCTTGTGGGCTGAATATAAAGCGCGAAGTTCTCGCTCGCTAGTGCTTCTGCGAAACCATCAGCTCCCGCTTGCGGTTTCCAAGCCTCGCCTTCATAGAGAGGAGCCTTGCTCACTACTCTCTCCTTAATCCCTGTGTAGGCAAGAGCTTGTGCCGGCGAGAGCTCATCTCCTTGCAGGATAACAACCAAAATGATAATAAGTAACGCGCAAAATGCGATTGCTGCAAGCTTTACTCGAAGGGAAGTACGCTTGATGAACTCAACCATAGAAGGTCACCTCCTTGTAAAGCTGATAGAAGAAATCGTATAAATTGTAGGACAATCCGAAGACGAGAAAGGCAAACAGCCAAATCGTGCCAATGGTAAATATCGTGATGGCGATATTTTTGAGCGTCTCCACAAAATCGAAATTGTGAATGACCTGCGTCATAACGATCAGCATGACACCCATCCAGAGGAACATAACCGTGTTTAATGAGTCCACGATCACTCGCTCATCAAGCGTCACGATATTGGACAGCAGTAATGTTGGAATGGAAAAGAACAGATACGGTGCAAGCGCATAGGTGCTGCCTTGAATGACCTCTCTGAATTTCCCTTCCCCGTCTTTCACGCTGCATACGAGATAGTTCGCGATGATCCACGTTACCCAAGGAACTACGAATAAACCCAAACTTCCAAATAAATTGACCTGCGAGAGCTCCACGGGATGGAACAAAAACCCGGTGTAATAAATCGTTACGATCTTCACCGCTACAACCGAAACTAAAATAAAAATAATAATCCAAGGTGCAACTCTAGCTTCCTTCAGCTTGTAAAAACCATGATAAGGATGGAGCATGACGTACCAAAGGTTGCGCAAATCGCCAAGCGGGCGCTGCCATGATTCAGGCAAAGGGCGGCGCTGTAGCTGCTTTTTAAGTAGCATTCGGCTATACCTAAGCAAGAGAAACAAAGCTGCCAAGCCTAAAACGATCCATATGAAATGCTGCTGCAAAAACTCTAGTCTGATTTGCCAGAACGCTTTGGAATAACCCTTCGTATCAAACGCTGTTTTCAAGAAGGACAGCGCATCCTCGTTGTTATTCTCATGCAAATACACCTTGCCGAGTCCTTGAAAAGTACCGTTGTACATATCATTGCGGGCATAAACGCGATCCCAATAAGGCTTACTCTCTTCATATTTGCCTTCCAAATAGAGCCCTAACGCATTCATAACGTCGCTTCCGAATTCCGTGCGAACAAATTTGTGAATCGTACCTGTTCGGCTGTCAGAAATCCAGACGCCGAATTTGGAATCTACGCCAATGCTCGTCGGAAATCCAAGAACACCATATTGCTGTGTTGCGTTATCAATGAACCCGAAAGCAAACAATGCTTCGCCATTTTGATCATAAATATTAATGTTTGCCGATTCCATATCAATGTTGTATAAGAACCCTTTTGAATCGCTTGCAACATCAACGATGCCATGGCCGTTCACGAGCGTCTTATTCTTAAAGGCATCGACACCGCCCGCATTTAGCTTGCGAATAGCGCCCTGCCCAAATCCCGCTGCCGTTGCTGTAAAAATAAATCCATCTTTATCAATGGCAACATTGGAGATTGGACGGGGAAGGCTCGCCGTCTCCTTATCCAGCTGCTCCTTGTTGAGAACGAGCTTCTTCAGCCAGTTGAGTACCGTTTGCTGCGCTTTATTGGCACCAAAGAAACCCATGAATTCCCCTTTATCATTCATGCGCAGCAAGCCCTGATAGGAGGAATTCAAGCTGACATACATAACGCCACGCCGATCAACGACAAGCTTTACGGGAACAAAATGCTCCTGCTCCAGAAAAGTTGATGCGGGCTTCTTGTACTCACGGTCGAACGTACCGTCGGCACGAAAGACAGCAATGCGCTGATTGCCCGAATCGGCTACATAAACGACCCCTTCCGGCGTAACGAATAAGCCTTCTGGCGCACTGAGCATGCCGGCTCCCTCTTCTTCGCCAATCGTCTGCAGCAGCGCTCCGTCATTATCAAGCACAATAACTCGGTTTGCTCCTTTGTCAGCCACATAAACCTTATCGTCTGCGCCCACCTGCAGATCGATCGGCTCTACAAAGCGAATTCCCTTCGTTTCAGCTGGTGAATAAACCGGCTGTATGCGCAGCCAAGTCGATTGATTGCTGTCATAGTAGGCCGTTCGATAGGGAAGCTCCGCGTGTATCGCTTCTGGTGCGACAAGCATGGAGGTCGCCGCAAGAAGCAGGAATATTAGAAATCTCTTCATCGTCACGACTTCCTTTGCTGGTTTGAATTACTTAATTCCGGAATGGACCATCGTCTCAAGCACTCTTCGCTGGAAGAGCAAGAAGATAATTAGGTTCGGTACGAACATGAGCAAGCCGGCAGCGGCGGCCATGTTTTGTCCCGATACGCTGTTTTGCAGTCCGCTAAGCAGACTATTGACATAGAAGGCTAACGTTCTCATCGTTTCCTCTTGCATGAATAAGGTTGACGTTTCCACATCGCCCCACACGCCTTGGAATGTGAAGATGGATATGGTCGCAATGGCGGGAACGGAGAGCGGAAGCACCATTTTGGTAAAAATACCGAAGTGGCTGGCCCCGTCGATCTTGGCTGCTTCCAGCAGTTCTCCCGGAATTTGCGAAATAAAGCCTACCAGCATGAATACGGCGATCGGAGAAGCTAATGCCGGCAAAATATGTCCGAAATACGTATTGTTGATGCCGATTCCGCTGATGATCAAGTACCTCGGAATCCCAACGGTCTCAGGTGCGAACATCAACGATAAAGTAATAAGAGACAAGATCAGCTGCTTGAAATGAAACTGGTATTTCGCAAGCACATAACCTGCCATAGTGCTGACGATGATGACCGTAAACAATGTAAGTCCCGCTACAATTAAACTGTTGAACAAATAACGGGTAAACGGAACCGTTGCGTTTGATGCATGCAATATAAGCGATTCAAAATTTCGCAGCGTTGGGTTTTGCACCAAAAATCGCGGTGGGAAAAGAAAGAGCTCATTTTGCGGCTTGAAGGCATGGTTCAAAATAAACACGATCGGCAGCGACATGAATGCGGCCAGCGCGGTAAAAACAGTGACAAGGATGATCTGAAACGGCGTCACTCTGCGAAGTTTTCGAATCATGGTTTTACAGCTCCTCCTTTGATCCGAACAGCCGATAAGCAAATCTCATTGCAAAATAACTGATGATCAGCAGCATGACTGAGACCGAAGATGCATAACCGAGCTCGAAACGGATAAAAGCGTAATCGTCAATATGATTAATAATCAAATGCCCTGAATAGGAAGGAGTAATCGCCATCCCCGTCAACTGGGTGGATATGCCTCCCGCCTTCAGCGTTCCTACGATCGACATGACCGCGCTGAACAGCATTTGCGGCTTCATCGACGGAATTGTAATGTAGAAAACCTCCTGCAGGCGGCTGGAAATCCCGTCTATGCGGCCAGCCTCGTACAGCTCCCGATTTACTGTCTGAAGACCAGCCAGCATAGCGAGAAAACCAACGCTGAAGCTAACCCAGAGCGATACGATGATCATAATATTGAGCAAATATTTAGGGTCCTGAAGCCAAATCGTCGGACTGTCGATCCAGCCCATCTTAAGCAAAAAATTGTTAAAATAACCGACGCGGTCACCGCTGAACGTCGCAATCCAAACGACGGATAAAGCGACGCCGCCAGCCATAGACGGTGCATAAAACGCAAGCGTGTAGTAATCACGAATGCGAATCGGCAGCTGATGAATGAGCCAAGCGAACAGGAAAGCTAAAATATAACCTCCCGGCCCTACGATTAACGCGAACAAAAACGTATTTGGAATCGCTTTAGTTAGAAAAATAATGTCCTGTGTGAACAAGCTGATGTAATTTCGTACACCGATAAAATGAAGCGATCCAAAGCCGTCATAGGACGTAAATCCAAGTGTCGCTGCCATAACAACCGGAATGACGATAAACATTAGGAAGCAAATGAGAAACGGCGCAAGAAACAGATAACAAAAAGCATCACGTCTCATTTCCCGCCAAAAGCGATTCCATTTCACACGCAAAGCGGATTTCTGCTTCGGCTTAGCAATGCTGGGAGAAAGCTGCGTATTCATTTCTGCGGTTCCTCCCATTCGTAAGGTTGTTTAATTTGCGGAATTTTCAAATCCTCATTAGCCGATATGCCAAAATCATTTTGTCTGCGATTCATTTCCCGCTGCAAGGAAAGCTGAGCAGCCTCAAGCGATTCCTGCGCAGGTATGCCTTCGAGAACCGTCCGATTCCACGCAAACTCCATCTCTCTGTTCAAGAAATAATAACCCGGTACATAAGGCATGTTTTTCGCCCAGCGCGCCTGCTCTTGAAGCGCCTTCAGGTCATCGCTCGGCCAAGTTAGCGACTTCATCGCATTGACATTCGCCGTATTCCATCTGAACTCAATGCCATAAAAGGACTCGACGTCTTTGGCGTATTGCGATTGCACCTCCTCCGAGGTCCACCACTCTAGAAACTTCCAAGCATCGTCTTTCCGTTCACTTTTCTTCATGATCATCGCGGCAGATATAGCCTGCGGCGACCATCTTGCTACCTCGCCGTTCTCTTGCTCGATGCCCGGCAGCGGTGCGATTTTCCAGTGTCCGGTTATTTCCGGAGCAGCAACGAGCAGCTGCACATAGGTGTTGAAATCGGCCACACCTATAGGAATATCTCCATCGCGGAAATGCTGGAAAAATGCTGGAATGTCAATCGGCAGATTGTATTTCTTGTAGAGCTCTGTCCAGCGCTTGAATGCCTGCTGGCCGGCATCGCTCGAGAGCGCCCCCTTCAAACCGTCTTGCGAATACACCTCTGCACCATTTTGGAAGAAAAGTGTAGTGAAATCGCTTTTCGGATAATTCATTGTCATTCCGTTTTCCTGAAGCGTTGGCAAAATATCGAACACTTCATCCCATGTATCCGGAACCTTCAGGTTCAAGCCTTCTAGAATGTCGGTTCTGTAGAACATCATCTGGAAGTTCTGCACCTCTGGCAGTCCATAAATTTTTCCGTCGTAGCTAAGCGAACGGCTGACTCCGGGAATAAATCGATCAAGCACATCCTTGAAGCCTGGAAAGTCGGACAGCTCCGCGGCCGCATCCCGCATTGCGAAGTCAGCTGGCGTAGACTCCCCAACGCCAAGCGCAATATCAGGCACGTCTCCTGCTGCATTTCCAAGTATGAGCATGTTCGGGTTAGTCATCAGATTGATATTGACTTCAATTCCCGTCCGTGGCGTGAAATCATTATCCACCATCTCACGCAGCAGCTCGACGTAATCCCGACCGCGCTGCACCCAAATGGTCAGTGCTTCCTTCTTGTTATGCTTGCGCGTGTCGTAGTCCAAATAGAAGGAGCGGCCAAAATCAGCAATCGAGTAAGGCACTCTTGAAAGCGTCGTCGGCACTTTCAGATCCGTAACCGTATTTGGCGTCCGTACGACGATATAATCCATAAGTAGAGGCTGCTGAGTCAGCGTTGCCATCCACGTTCCAATATTGTTCTGAATCGTCGAGAAATCATTGATTTTATTCGGTATGACGTTCACATCCACCAGCATCTTCTCGAGTATCGCTACGGAACCTTTGATCGCTTCAGATAAATCAGAATCCTTTTTATTGAGACCATTGATATAGTTCCGAATATTCGTTAACTGAGCGACAAATTCCGTCATCTTCTGCTCGACATCCGGATCAAGCTTCTTCATATTCCACGTTCGAGTTGAATCGATGTTGGCGTCAAAAGCCGATTTGCTATAGTTGCCTGTAAGCAATCGTATATGTCGGTCGAATATTGCAAGCTGATCCAGCGTCTCCTTCAAAGCCAGATAAACGGGCTGAACGAGTGAGGAGTCAGCGGTCATGCGCAGGACATGTGCGCCCTTTTCCAAATAAAAGAGGAAAGGTTTCCCTTCTGAATCTGCAAGCGTACCAATGTCGAATTCCTTCTTCGTCGGAATACCGTAATGAAGCAGCTCCTTAAAAGGTGTTTTTCCGTCAATCGAAATAGTGCGGTATGCCTCAAAGCCATTTCGATAGTTTTGAAATGTTTTCAGGTCGATTTCATACCAGCCGGACTCTGGCACAGAAAGCTCCCATTCCACCCACTCGCCCGGCAAGCGCCAGCGCTGACCGCCTAAGACGTTATAAGTAATTCGCCCTTTCGGGTCAGGTGAAATATAAGGCTCTGACCAAAAATCGGTCTGAATCGCGAGACTTGATTTTCGCTGAAACTGCTCCGCTTCGATCATGCTGAACCAGCTCTGCTTCTCCTCTTCCGGCGGATGCAAGTTTTTGTAATACTCGTAAGCTGGAATTTCTTCCTTTGGCTTGAATGCTATTTCTCGGAGCGCGACGGACTCTCTCACCCCAACCAACCGCAGCTTATGCTGGCCTTGTTCCAACCGGTAGAGTACTGGCTCGGATGAAGCAGAGAATATCGTTGCCGCTTTTGCGCTCCAACCGGCTAGCTCGGTTTGCGGAGGACGAATTTGCTGTCCGATCTCGTTGCGATCATATGGAAATTTGGAATCCTTCCAAAGTCGCTCCAGTTCAATGCGTTCCGACTCCGTAAACGGATATCGGCCATCAATTTGAACGCCGCGTACGACGGAGGCGTTGCCGCCTTCTAAAGGCTTGTAATCAAAATGAAGCTCATACCAGCCGCCCTTCGGCACGTCGAAGGTCCATTCCACCCAGCCCTTTTCGTTTTCCCAATAAAGCGCAGCTTCACCTTCCTCCTTATCAATCCTGACCGCCGATTCTTCAGCAGCAGCTTGATATGCGGTTGGTGAAATCAGAATGGACGGAAGACTCTCGTCGGTTTTGGCTGCCTCCGGATATTGGTACATCAGCTTCGCGTATGGCAGCTCCTCTGTTTTGCTCTTATAGGACAGCAGCTGCTCCGTGCTCACCGAGGTTGCATGAAGAACGGGTTCGCTGGCCGTAATCCAGCGGATGACTCCGAACACCAGCGCCAGTACCAGAATGAGACGAAGAGCGATGCCCAGCATCCTCATTCTCCTCATCTGTCTTCTCCTCCAGCTGCCAAAGATACGCCGGTTTCCTCATCAAAGAAATGAACCTTGCTCATGTTGAAACCAACGACAAGCTTCTCCTCTTTGTGATAAACGATCTCTGGCTCCGTTCTGCCAATGAGAGTTTTCTCTCCTACCTTCACGTACACGTACGAATCGGCTCCCGTTACTTCCGTCATCTCTACTACACATCGAAAGAAATCATCCTCCTCGGCGTTTGCTTCTTCCCGCTTCAGCCATACATGCTCTGGGCGAATGCCCATCACACAGTTGCGAAGCGATCCGCTTTTTACCGCAAAATGCGCATAATGACGTTCTGGAACGAGCAGCTTTATTCGCTTATTAACGAAATAATAAAGACCATCCTCCAAGACTAGGCTCCCCTCCATAAAATTCATTTGGGGCGAGCCGATAAATCCGGCGACAAACAAATTCGTCGGTTCATCATAAAGCTGGCGAGGCGGGGCAACCTGCTGAATAACGCCATCCTTCATAACGACAATCCGCGTTCCCATCGTCATCGCTTCGACTTGATCATGTGTCACATAGACCATCGTCCGCTTGAGGTCGCTCTGAAGCTTAATGATTTCCGCCCTTGTTTGAGCACGCAGCTTGGCATCGAGATTCGAAAGCGGTTCATCCATGAGGAACACTTGCGGCTCCCTTGCTATCGCTCGGCCAAGTGCGACACGCTGCTTCTGACCGCCTGACAGCTGGCTTGGCTTGCGCTCCAGCAGATGCGATATTTCCAAAATTTTCGCCACACGGTTGACCCTTAGCTCGATATCGTGCTTTGCCGTCTTGCGAAGCTTGAGTCC
The DNA here is from genome assembly GCF_052115145.1 of Paenibacillus sp. 2TAB26. Classification (NCBI taxonomy): domain Bacteria; kingdom Bacillati; phylum Bacillota; class Bacilli; order Caryophanales; family Paenibacillaceae; genus Paenibacillus; species Paenibacillus sp. 2TAB26. Next base: position 314,525 of record NZ_JBFRGC010000003.1, on the reverse strand, counting down.
TAGCGCGATATTTTCGTAAACGGTTAGATTCGGGTATAGGGCGTAGTTTTGAAATACCATCGCAATATCTCTGTCCTTGGGCGAGACATAATTTACGAACTTCTCATCGATGTACAGATCTCCTTCGGTGATTTCCTCTAGGCCAGCCAGCATCCGGAGCGTTGTTGATTTGCCGCAGCCGGAAGGACCGACGAGCACCAGGAATTCCCCCTCCTCAATGGAAAGGTGGAAATCGTTGACCGCCGGACGCGACTCCCCTTTATAGTGCTTATATACATGGCTAAACGTAATGCTTCCCACCCTTGCTCACCTCTCATGACGTATTGTCTTCCTCTTGCTACTATTAATGTTAACGCATACATTCGCCGGCAAATATGAGGTGATATTTTCTTTTGTTGTCAAAAATTAGCCTCTATCAGCTAAAAATCACTATTTTCCCTCCAATCTTAGAAAGCGTTTTCTATAATGGGAACAAATCCATAATCAGCCTCTTCTACTGCCAATAAAAAAAGAGACCGCCTCGCTAGGTTTGCACCTGTTGAGTCGGCCTCTTTCATTTGTACTTATTCAGCTGTTTACCGATGGTCAGCCCAAGAATACTTAGGGCTCCAATCCAGCGTATCCTTCGCCATTTGATTGCTGACTACAGCTGTCCGCCCAGTTAAAGGCGCGCGCAGATCGATGACTCCCGGATAAAATTGCTGCAGCAAACGCTCGGTTGACCATTCGCTAAGCGTATCGTTGCTCGTAATATTGAGACAAATCGCTCCGCGGTCCTCCACATGAAGGGACGCGATACATGCACTGACTGCATCTCGTATATCAATATAGCTCCATAAAATATGTTTAAAGGATTCCGGCTTATCAACAGCAAGATGCTTGTAATCCTCAGGTTTAGTAATCATAGAGAAACGGAGTGAAATGACCTGCATGCCATTTCTTCGATCGAACATCGCAGCTGTCACTTCATTCACTACCTTCGATAGACCGTAGCACTCTTGCGGCTGCTGCGGATGGTCCTCGTCCAGCGGCAAATAATCCGGTGCAAATGGCGTCGGTGCCCATGCAAAGCCGTAAGAAGACTCGCTTGAGCCCATAACAACCTTCCGAATACCAAGAATCGAGGCGGCTTCCAAAATATGATACGCTGCAACCGTATTGTTCGCGAATATATACGGGTACGAATGGCCAAGCGGTGCAGGAATAGCAGCCATATGTATGATGGCATCCGCACCGTGAAGCGCTGAAACGACTTGCCCAAAATCATTTAAATCTACTTTAATTTGCTTGCAATGCAGCTGATTTGACCGCTCGTTGTCCAAGGAAACAACCTGATAGCCATCCTGCTGAAGCGCCCCAATGAGCTGTGTCCCGAGCTTGCCGCTCCCGCCAGTTACTGCGATTGTTTTCATAGAAGAAGCACCTCCAATTTCCAACTTTGTATTATGGCCGCACAAGCGTACCGTCAGCCTTTCGATCCAGATGATAAGGATTGTGATATGCGGAGCGATTCCAATTGTCCCCAACGAGCAGCTGCGCCTTTAGCTCATCCAGCTCAATGCCAAGACCCGGCTTGTTCGAAGGGTAAAGATAACCGCCCTTTCTAACGATATGCCCCTCAAAGGCATCAAGCTCTTCCGCACTAAAATGGTTCACTTCCTGAATGCCGAAATTCCATATCGCCATATCAAGATGTACCGCTGCCGCTTGGTTAACGGGATCATTCTCTCCGCCTTCCTGCCACGCGGTACGTACGCCAAACGCTTCGCACAGCGCTGCTATTTTGCGGCATGGCGTTATGCCCCCAGCTTTCGAGACGCGAACGCGAATGAAATCGATCAGCCTCTCCTTGACTAGCTCCGTCCACTCCTGCGGATTCACGAACAGCTCGCCAACCGCCTGCGGCGTTGCGCTCTGCTGACGAAGATGGCGATACCAGCCAATTTGCTCTGGTGCGAGCGCGTCTTCAAGAAAGAACAGACCATAGGGCTCAACCCGCTTCGCCAGTTGAATCGCATTGATAGGCGACAGATGCTCATGTACATCATGCGTAAACTGGATGCCCATGCCAAACGCTGTCCGCAATTGCTCGAACATGTTCGGAATGGCATTCAAATAAGCCTGCTCGTCAAACACCGGACCGTTTGTCCAAGCTCGCTCGGGCAGGTTCGCTTTGTCAGCATTAATGAAGCCGCCTCCCCCATACCCGCCCATCTGCACGCGGATGACGGTATAGCCCTCCTCCATAAAACGCTGCACATCCTCTTTGAGCTCGGAAATATCCGATCCCCCAGCATGTCCATAACAAGGAACAGCCGCGCGGCTTGCCCCGCCGAGCAATTGATAGACCGGCAATTCCGCTTCCTTCCCTTTTATATCCCACAATGCCATATCAATACCGCCGATTGCCGTATGCAAAATAGCTCCGTTTCTCCAATAGCCGCTCATATACATCGTCTGCCACAAATCTTCTATGTTAGCGGCATCTTTGCCGATCAGAAGCGGCGCCAGCAATTGCTCAATAACTTGTACAACGGCTTCCGGATTGTAGACATCCGAAGCCGAGCCGAGTCCATAAAGCCCGTCTTGATCGGTCATCACCTTTACGATCGTCCAAGTTCCGTTCTTACGCGTTCGAATACATTTGATTCCCGTTATTTTCGCCATGCCCTCACCTTTCCTTTCCGTGTCTCGTTTAGTTTAAGTCAATCACACGGCATTCCACATGAGGCATTTTTAAACTTTCTGTCCTATTGTTAGCCTCTTTCCTAATCCTATGATGCTTATTGCCTTAGTAGTTACAATATAAAAAAAGAGAGCATCCAATATATGGGATACTCTCTTTTTACCTGTTTAAAATTAGACTTTCTCTAATTGCTCAAGTACAAACTGCTTGAACGCTTCCACCTCGTTAAAAATTCGCTCCGGCAGGACCCGGTAATCTTTATCCTGCACGACAGCCATCCACTGGGCAGCAAAGGTACGTATTCCGGCTTCTTGACCTGCCATCATATCATCGTTGCTGTCGCCGACAAAAATAGTTTCTTCCTTTGCCCAGCCAAGCTCGTTTAATATAAGATGGATCCCTTCCGCTGATGGCTTGCGCTTCTCCACATCATCGCCCGTTACAATCTTGTCGAAGCTAACCTCCCAGCCCAGCTTGTCCAGCGAAATATCGAGCGTACGCCGCGATTTGCCTGTGAACATGGCAATTCCGATGCCTGATTGCCGCAATGAGACTAGCAAATCAGCGATTTCCGTATTTCGCTCTACGAGCTCCTCATGCCGCTGCTCGTATTCAGCTACATATTCGGTTATGGCTGCTTCCACTTGCTCGCGATTGTTTAGATGCTGTTCAATAATTTGAAGCTCCGTCGGCCCTGCCAATGCGTACATATCCTCAATCAACACTTGCCTGCCATCATATCTCTGGAATACACCTGAAATCACTTGATACATCACCGGCCAAGTATCGGCAAGTGTACCATCAAAGTCAAAAATAATATGTTTAATGTTGTTCAAAACAATCTCTCCTCTCCTACAATCTCTCTCTATTATAATCATGAAAAAAGCGATCCCGCTAGGGGAGCGCCTTTTTCGTTTAAAGCTGCGAATGTTTACTGATGACTAGTCGGATGATTTACGGTTAAGGGAATTTCATTATTGAAGAGACGTGCAATATCGCCAGTCAACCGCAAATAGAAATCAGAGGATACGGCTACGCCGTCTGCATCGAGCGTAAGGAAATATTGATTGTTCGGAATCATAGAGCTGTTCTCTGCGGCTTTGGCAATCGCTGTCGCCTCGTCATATTCATCAAACATCGCAATATAACCTGTATTGATGCCTAAACTTTTTAAATTGTAAGCCTGTCGCCACATGAAATCGCCATGCAGACGAGGAATTTCGTTGACGGGACCGTTTTTCATGTTTTTCCATGCAAAACCCGGCCAAATCACGGGCTGATATACGATGCCATTCTGCTGAGTAAATGCGAAATCCGGCGCCCACTGATTCGTCTTGTAATGATCAGCGCCCGCTAGCTGGCTGAACCGACCGACAAACCAAGGCGATAGCATATCAAGCGATTTGTACACATCGAGGAAACCAGGCTTCGAATCGTTATCCCCATTGCGCCAATGGGTAGGAACGCCGCCGATCACATAATAGCCTTGGTTTTTGAACCAAGCGATTAAGTCTGCGGATTCCGCTGCTGTTCCCGGCCGATCGGTAAACCCGATCCCCCAAATACAGATAACCAGCTTACCGTCCTGCTTGGCATAGGCAGTCGATGAGGTTAAATTCATCGTGCCAACAACATTGTTCGTAAAATCATTTTTGACCGCATTGACCCACTGGCTTGGATTGAGATCCGTAATGTCGTACATCACATAAAATTTGCGGTTATAGGTTTCTGCAGCATTTTTCACCTTCACAGCTACGCTGTCGCGGTTCTGATTCCAATTATTCGGCGCATAGTTTGCATCCGCCCCAAATCTTTGCAGCGCTGCGCCGCTAATGTTGTACGTCTGCATCCATTCAAAATGCTTGTTCACCGTTTCTTGATCATAAGAGGAGAACAGCTTAGCTGGCTGACCGTTGCCTAAATTGCCTAAGTTTGTTTGATACAGCTTCGTATACTCTCTTAAATCTGGATACATCTCGAAGTTTACGTTGGAGTTCGCTGTCAGATTATTATTGTTTTTGGACCAATGTGTCCAGTTATTTAGAGGTGATCCGTCACCCCCAGCGGTAAACCAGCCCTGGTAGCCCGCAAACACCTTTCCGACTACATCGCCGCCAATTGCGGCAGCAGCAAATTTGAACCAATTGATATTAAACAGATTACCTGCTCCTCCAGTAAATTTTAAATATAGATTATGGACTCCGCTTATTGTGTTAATGGAGCAGTTTTTGGTTGTCCATGACTGCCAGCCGCCCGTAGTCGTTACCGCGCAGGTACCTGCCAGCGTGCCATTCAAGCTGTCCAGTCTAATTTCAACATTGCCGCCGGTTGTTTGGCTTGCCACACGCAGCGCAACCGATGAGGCTCCGCTCCCGAAGTTCACATTGTTAAACACAAGGTAATCCCCGTTGTCCACATAAGCGACATTTTGACCGCCTTCACTGGAGTTTTCCAATTGCGTGCCAAATTGACTGTTAAAGGCGGAAGCTGCCGTTTGAACAAAAGCCGATATCGAGCCTGGCGCAGCTGTTGGAGCAGGTGTAGCTGTTGGAACTGCCGTCGCACTCGGTGAAGGCGTTGGCGTTGCTACAACGGTCGGTCCATACACCTCAAGCTCCGATATTTGTCCGCCAGTTGCTCCAGTATTAGCCGTCACATTTATTTTGACATAACGCGCATTAGTGCTTGTAAAGTTGATGGTGACCGCATTTGTACCGGATTGATAAGTATAGGCCGCAGAAGCAACAATGGTGTTGTAGTTTGTATCATCACTGCTAGTCTGCACAGATAAAGTTTGCGTACGGTCACCCCAAGCAAGCGGCAGCTTAAGAACTACTTGATTGATGGCTTGGCTGCTGCCCAAATCGACCCTAATCCAGTTCGGATAGCTGCTTGCAGCTCCCTCCCAATAGCTTGCTTGATTGCCATCCGTTGCGTTTGAAGCTATATAGCTCTGAGTATGGTTGCTTTCCGTTACACTTTTGTTCAGCGCCAAATTGCCAGCTGCCGATACCTTGGATGGTGATAACGAGAGCTGCGTTGAGATAAGAACCAGAACAAGCAATAGGATGACGTAAACCTGTCTTCTTCCTTTAACCAACATAAATTCCCTCCTCAAAAATTGGATGATACCGCGATGCTCCAATCCCTATTTATTCGATCCTACCACCTCCTTCGCCGCATCTGGGGTATCGAAAAAAGCCTGATCCCCCGGGGGACCAGGCTCGCGTTTTAAGGCTGCTGGTTGTAAATGCGATACAAGAGAACTGCCGTTTCGCAGCGGCTTCTTTCATACTGATCCAATGTATCCGCTTTCAAACATTGTCAAAGGAGAAGCCTTCCTCTACATAAGGTCGGCTTCTCATTCGTCACACTTTATTTTTTCTTCGCAAGAAACTCATCAATTTGTCTTTGAGTTTCAGCGATGATGACATCAAGTCCATTTTTCTTTTGCGTTTCGATATAAGCAGCAACTGCCTTCTCGACATCCTTCACCACGCCAAACTCTATCGGTCTGTTCAGCTCATCGTTTGCTGTATCACGTTTTGCAATCTCGTTTTTCATATTGTCTTCAGCGATAAACAAGCCGTCGATAGGTGAGTTGACGTTATTAGGCTTGCTTGCAAATTCAGCTTCCTTCAGCCAGAAATCCGTTCCATATGTCATCGTCGGACGCATGAATTGCGGCTTCCAGAATGCCCATTGYCCGCCCCACTCCATATAGTTGCTCGTCGTTGTTTCCATGCCTTCCGGATATTCAGCCGTTTCCCCGTTCAATACATAGGTTTTGCCTTCAATACCGTATTGCACAAGGTCATACAACGTTTTGTCGGTTTCCATCATATCCAAGAAACGAAGCACTCGTTCTGGATTTTTGGAGTTGCGGTTAATAGCAACGACATTGGCAAGAGCCGTACGGTTAACGAATCTTTTGTCAGGATAAAGCTCTGCCGATTCCATCTTGAATGACGGATCAGAGAAACCAGGATTAGCACTTACCCATTCATGCGATGTTACAGTGAACAGCTTCTTGCCATTTCTCCACTCTGCTGCTTCGTCTGACTTATCGATCATCGCATCACGGTTAATCAAATTATCGTCATACCAAACTTTAGCCAGCTTTGCAGCCTCTAGGTAGAATGGTTGCTGCTCAACCGCTTTAATCGTAATTTTATCATCGCTTAAATAGAAGCCAAGGCCGTGGAAGTTAAGATCTACCCACTCATCACGAATCATAATGAGGGATACCGGCGGCGTCCGGGAAATTCTTTCGTTCGGGTACGCTTTTTTCAATTCACGCAGCAATCTGTCGACATCCTCAATCGTTTTGATTGAGCCTGCTGGAATATCAAGTCCCGCTTTCTCGACAAGATCAGAGCGCCAGCCAGTAAATTTACGCTCATTCATTTTCATCGTCCATGGAAGACCTACGATATTGCCGTTTACCGTTGCAGCAGCAAGTGTACCCTGCTCCTCATATTTCTTATGCAAGTTAGGAGCAAATTCCGGCAGCAGATCGTTTAATGCCATGTATGAACCTTTTGCAGCCATCTGCTTGTACGAAAGCCAGTCGCCGTCAAAGTTCATATCCCAGTTGTCGCCGGATGCGGCCATAACGAGCATCTTTTCTTTGAAGTCGCCAAACGGAATGAAGTTAATATCGAACTTCACGTTAAGACCTTTCGCTTTCACATATTCGCTAACCTTGGACCAAACCTCATCCGTAGCCGCTTTTTTATCACCGCCAAAATAAAACTTCAGCGTAACCTCATCCTCTTGCTTCACTTCTTCGGTTCCGCCAGTTGGCGCATTAGTCGCCTTCCCATTATTGCTTGGCGTATTGCTGTTGCTTGAGCTGCATGCTGCTAGAATAACGCTTAGCAGCATAATGACAGCAATAAATAGCGGCATTTTTGTTATGCTTTTCTGCATCTGAACCTCTCCCCTTAGCTTATGTTTTATATACTACACGGCTGAAGCCGAGATAGTCATCCTTTTACTGCGCCCACCATCAAACCTTTGACAAAAAAACGTTGAATGAATGGATACAAGAAAATGATAGGGCCAATGGTAACGACCGTAAGCGCCATCTTGATCGATTCCGAAGGAATTTGCGCTGATATTCGCTGCATAGCGGATGCATTGCTCGAGCTCTTCAGAAATTCCACGTTGGAGATGAGCGTTCGCAGCAGCAGCTGCAGCGGTTGGAGCTCCTGCTTATCAACAAACATGAGACCTAGAAACCAATCGTTCCAGTAGCTCAATGCTACGAATAAACCGACGGTTGCAAGTACAGGCAAGGAAAGCGGTGCAATGAGGCGATAAAAGATTTTAAAGTCGCCCGCGCCGTCCATTTTGGCCGATTCATTCATATCCTCGGGTATGGATAACATAAAGTTGCGAATGAGGAACATATTGAATGCATTAGCGAGCATCGGTAAAATAAGCGCCCAAAGTGTATCTTTTAGATCCAAATATCTCACGCAAATGATGTACCAAGGTACTAATCCGCCATTAAAGAGCATTGTAATGATGACGTAGATAGACAAAATGTTTCTATACTTGAATGACCGTCTCGCCATTACGTATGCGCCCATGCTCGTTACGAGCAAGGATAGAATTGTTCCTGCCACCGTAACGAGAAGACTTACGCCATACGCATCAATAATGCGATTAGAGCCTAGAAATAAAATGCGATAAGAATCGAAAGTAATGCTCTTTGGCCATAGCGTGTATCCATAATCCATAATGTCCTTCTCCGTACTTAACGAGCCTGAAATGACCATAATGAATGGAAACAAGCAGGACAGACTGAACAAGGAGATCGCTATAATGATAATAAATTGTGAAATTGAAAATCTCTTCAGATGCATGCAGATGATCCTCCCTTGATGTGAATGGACGTTTTTAGAAAATAGCCGAGTCTTTGTCTATTTTGCGTGCCGCGTAATTGCTGCCGATAATAAGCACGAATGCGATGAACGACTGGAGGAAGCCCGCCGCAGATGCCATGCCGATATCTCCTGATTTGCGCAAGCTGCGATAAACAAACGTATCAATAACGTCAGTTGTAGGAAATAAGAGAGAAGCATCGCCGACCATTGCGTAAAACATTCCAAAATCGGCGTTCATGATTCTACCAACAGCCAGCAAGGTTAAGATAATGATCGTTGGCCGCAGCATCGGTATGCTGATAAAACGGATTTGCTGCCATCTTGTCGCACCGTCGATGGACGCTGCTTCATAATACGAATTGTCGATGGACGTTAATGCCGCCAAATAAATAATTGTGCCGTATCCGGTAACCTTCCAGCGAACCGCTATCGTCAGAATGAGCGGCCATAAGCCGGCTTCGCTGTAGAAATCAATCGGCTGCAAGCCTATCGTCTCCAGCACACGATTAATCGCTCCACTCTCAAAGTTCATTAAGTTGTAAGCGAACACTCCGACTACGATCCACGAAATAAAGAAAGGAAGAAAGGTTAACGACTGCGTAACTCTTTTAAAATATTTGTTTCTAATCTCATTGAGCAGCAAGGCAAACCCTACTTCAAAAATGAGCCCGACTGTAATAAACAATGCGTTTAACAGTATCGTGTTTCTCATCGCCCGAAAAGCGGTCGGAGAAGAGAACAAATAATCAAAGTTATTCAGCAGCGGGTGCATCCAATCGCTTCCGAAAATTCCTTTAGCAAAGTCAAAGTCTTTGAAGGCGATGACTAGACCTGCAAGCGGCAAGTAGTTAAAGAGAAAAAGGAGCGTCGCGACGGGCAGGAACATGAGCAGCAGCGTTCGATTTCTAAGTAATTCCCGAATGACTCCATTAGATTTCATAATCGATTTCCCTTCCATTGATGTGATACTTTTATTCTAAGGGAGCCCGCCTAGGCTTACTATGAGCCAATCTTATACTTTGTGGTTTAAGATTATCCTCCTATGCATATAGCTCCTTTTCCCCGTCTCCCAAACGCCGACTCTACTCTATCTGCGCATATTTGCGCTTACCGACAACAAACCAAGACCTTTCTCGCGCTGTAAGAACACATACGTGCTTACAGCATCATTTCAACCTCGATCAGACGCCTCATCTACTCAATAAGCGCATATTTGCGCTTACCGACAACAAACCAAAGCTTTTCTCGAGTTGTAAGAACACATGCGTGCTTACAGCTTCACTTCCACCTCAACCAGATGGCTTCGCTACTCTATAAGCGCATATATTCTTACAGCTTCATTTCAACCTCGATCAGACGCCTCATCTACCTCAATAAGCGCACATATGCGCTTACAGACAACAAACTAAGACTATTCTCTCGCTGTAAGAACACATGCGTGCTTACAGCTTCACTTCCACCTCGGTCAGACGCCTCATCTACCTCAATAAGCGCATATTTGCGCTTACAGACAACAAACTGAAGCTATTCTCGTGCTGTAAGAACACATACGTGCTTACAGCTTCATTTCCACCTTAACCAGACGGCTTTTCTACTCAATAAGCGCATATTTGCGCTTACAGACAACAAACTAACCCTTTTCTTAAGCTGTAAGAACACATCCGTGCTTATAGCTTCATTTCAACCTCGATCAGACGCCTCATCTACTCAATAAGCGCACATATGCGCTTACAGACAACAAACTAACCCTTTTCCCAAGCGTTAAGAACACATATGTGCTTACAGCTTCACTTAAACCTCAACCAGACGCCTCATCTACCTCAATAAGCACATATTTGCGCTTACAGACAACAAACTAAGTCTATTCTCTCACTGTAATAATACATACGTGCTTACAGCTCCATTTCCACCTCGCCGAGACGCCGCAACTATTCTTTATGCATACGAGTTCAAACAAAAAAAGACCACCTAAACAACCGGTGATCTCTACATGCACAGAATTCTAACTAAGTAATAGACTTCTTCCTTCGTTTTTACCAATTAAGCTTTGTATCCATATGTAGCTTTGTTCATCAAGAACGTCATAGCCCCATTACTCTTGGTTACTTCCTAATCTCCTTTGCTGCCTAGCGTTTGTTCTCATAGCCGACTACTTTACCTACGATTTCCTCTTTGGCAAAAGCACCCGCTGATTGGCTGTCATGGAATCCTCGCCAACGTACATCCGCCAATATAAAATACTCATTCTCCTTTAACTGCAATGACTTATTCATAGAATCATTTTTATCGGAAGAAGGATCGCTCCCGTAAAAGGTATCCAGTTTATTCCCATTAATATAAACCTGCCCTTTTTTAACCTGAACCGCCTCACCAGGAAGCCCAACAACTCTAGCTATATCCGTCGCTTTTTTATCTTTTTCAACTTGGAATAAGGCAATATCGCCGCGAGATACTTGATTTTCCTTATAATAATTTAAATCAACCAACACTTCATTGTTTAAAGCAAATGGATGGAGATGCGTATAACCGAGCTCTGACAGCATGCCATCCGTTTCTACTTTTACCTTCGTCAATGAGGAATCCGGGTTTTGAATGAACTCTATTCTCTTCTCTGTAGCCGTATCCGTAATGGAATGACTACAGCCGCTCATGATCAAGATCAAGCCCGTGAAAACAACAAACATAACCTTCCATCTCGTCCTCATCAAACATCCCCTCCGCTGCCTRCTGTCACTTATCACGATTCCGCTTCCAATGCTCTCGCAGCTCCAGCGTTTTTTTGTTCCATGCCTCTGTCTCTGGAATAATACGGTTAATGTCGGCACCTTGAAATACGATATCATTAATAACATTGATCCAGTTGTACTCCGAAAAACCGGGTATCGTGGCGCCGGGCAATACGAGGCTGTTATCCTTGGTCATCTTCACGGCTTCGATATTTTTCCCTTGCCATAAGGGAACCTCATCAATATAGCCTGTCAGCTCTGGATCAATAACGGAAGCATTCGCTCCCTTCTCGATTTTCCATTTCTGCGCCTCCATCTCGAATTGAAAACTAATCCATTTATATGCCTCTTCTTTATGCTTCGAGCCGCTCAGCATCGCAAGCGGACCATAAATATGGAAGGAGTATTGGTTGACCTGCCCTCTCGGAAAGGGAAGTATATCCCAGTTAAAATCAGCCTTCTTATGCAGTGTCGGAAGCAGCCAATCCCCGGCAATGTCAAACGCTGTTTTTCCATTTATGAATTGCTTAACCACATCGCMTTGTGCTTTGGATTCTGCCCAAGAGAGCATAGACCCATCCTTGGTGACAAATTCAGTCAGCCAGCGCACATCCGCCATCACATCCGGCGTGCTTAGCAAGCTTTGGGTCAATCGATCATTTAGGTAAGCCAAATTAGGAGCATGCCCATCCGCTGCAGCTTTCATCGGCAGCAATCGCATCACAAAATCACTGTTTGTAGTGAGGCCATATTCCCCAGCTGCAGGGTCCGTGACACGTTTTGCAATATCACGCAAATCATCAAAGCTCCAATCATTTGAAGGCATATCTATGCCATGCTTGGCCAATAAATCTTTATTTACAATAATCCACATTGGAACATCGACGAACGGCACAGCAAGCCTCCGGCCATTAAAGGCCATCGTATCAAAGTATCCATCGGGCAGCACCTTGCCTTGGAAGGAAGCATCTTCATCCATGTACGGCTTTAAATTTTCGAGCAGGCCGTTTTGTTCATAACGAAGCAAATCACCAACAACCCAAGTCAGATCAGCTGGTGTGCCTGCCGCCTCCAATGCAATAATTTGATTCATGATTTCGTCATCGCCGCCCACGATTTGAATAGGCTCAATTGTAATCCATGGATATTTGGCATTGAATTTATCGTACAGCTCCTTATACGTCTCTCCTCCCCAGGTCAGAAGCTTAAGCGTAACTGGTATTTTGCCTGAATATTGCCCTTCTTGACCACTATTTGATCCCTCTGCCGCATTCTCGCCATCCCAGCCTTTAAACGTGCAAGAGGTTAGAACTAGCATAAACATCAGGAGTATACTTATAACAAATGTTTGTTTACGTTTGTTTATCAAGATTATGCCTCCTTTGATACTCACGCTTCACTCATTGCCAATTGAATCGATATTCTGGTCTTCCTTCAAAATGGGATGCCTTAACGTTATCGTTGTTCCCATTTCGGGCCCCGTCTTGATTTCAAGCTTGTAACGATCTCCAAAATAAAGCTTCAAACGATCATTCACATTGCGAAGCCCTACGCCTCTGCGCGTATGCGAGAACTTTTCGCTAGGCTCTTCTTCCGTCTCCAGCAGTTCCAGCACGGACGCTGGAATGCCTTTACCATTATCCACAATATCGATTACGATATCCTCTCCGATTTTTCTGGCTGCGATCATAATTTTCCCTTTATCAAAATCGTCGCGCACACTATGCTGAATCGCATTTTCTACAAGCGGCTGCAGCAATAACCTTAGAAACGGCATATCCAGCGTCTCTGTCTCACAGGAATACAAAATACGAACGACCTTGCCCATTCTTGCTTGTTCAATCGATACATAAGCCTTTACCTGCTCAATCTCGCGGCGCAGCGTCGTAATCTCTTTCCCTTGGTTTAGACTGAGCCGCAGCAGATTTCCAAGTGCCGATACCATCTCGCTTATGTCGCTGCGTCCATGATTTTCCGCCTTCCACCTAATTGATTCCAAGGTGTTGTATAGAAAATGAGGATTAATCTGGTGACTCAGCACTTGAAACTCCAGCGCTTTTTTGTTCCTTTCGGAGCGCGCTGCCTCTTTAATCAATCCATCTATGCGCTGAACAAGATTGCTTACTCCTCTATACAGCCAGCCAACTTCATCCTTGCGAGACGACGAAGGCAGCAAGTAATGAAGATTTTCCGCCTCCAGCCTCCTCATTAAACGAACCAAATGCGCAATAGGCTGTGTATAGTAAGCTGTGATATAAAAGACGACACTAATGCAGCAAATAAGATAACCGATCAAAAAAATAACGAGCATGCGGTTAATTTCATCAATCGTACCCGTCAGCTCATGAAGAGGGGTCAAGCTGACGATAGTCCATGGATGGTTAGCCATCTTCAAATACGTGGCGAGGTAGGTTTCCCCTTCAATCGTAATGGACGTAGAGCCTTCATCACCCGATTTCATATAAGAGATTAAGGCTGTTGACGGAAATTCCTTGCCTGTCCATTCATTAACTGTAGAATCATAATGCACGATGCCTTTCTCATTAATGAGCAGCAGCTTCTGATCCTTTAGCTGATCGGACGGCGAGAAATATCTTCTTAAATAGTCCTCGGATAAGTCGGTCGCAATAATGCCTCTTAATTTTTGATCATACAAGCCCGAGAATCGCTTCACATAGGAGAGCAGCGGTTTTGCGTATTTCCCATGCATGGGCATGGTCAGATACCACGTCGGACTAACCGTCGCTTTTGAGCGCTGAAACCAATACTGGTCTCCGATACGCACCGATTCATCAATTGTTCTCATATAGGATGGATAATCTGTTGGCTTGATTGGGTACACCTTGACTCTAAAAGCATCAATCGTAGACGTAGCGTGATACAGCACAGTCAACAAATTGACTGTAAACGCTTCCTCTTCTGCCTTGTTTAATGGTTCCGTTTCCAATAAATCCTGAAGTTCCTTATTTCCGATGACATCGTTAACTTGATCATTTAAGTTACCCAGATAAATCTCGAAGTTTTTTCTTGCTTGAAGAAGGTAGCTCATGGACATTTTCGTATTCGTATTGGAGATGCCCTCGATCGATTTAATATGCGCATAATACGCAAAAAGCAGAAACGGAACGATAATGATCATAAAAAATATGAGAATCATCCGATTGCGAAAGGATGAAGCGAGCCGAAAGGACACTTTGTTCACAAGTATACACCTGCCTTCCACTATGCTAACCCCATCACTGGAGTAGACTTGTCCTCGATAATATACTCCATTGAGCTACTTTTGCAATAAATAATTTAAGCTTGTTACAGCATTTCGATATACATAATTCCACATTCCTGGCAAAGCGATAATAATTCCCCTTAAAGTTTGCATATCCCTCATTGTGAGCAGCTTGCATATTCTTTAGACTAATGGCGTAATACCTAACCTTTCAACGAAAAGAGGAACAACGATGACTGCATCGAAAAGGGTGGTACATGTCATTTCGCATACCCATTGGGATCGAGAATGGTATATGCCTTACGAAGCCCATCATGTCAAGCTGATTGAGACAATGGACACGCTGCTGGAAACGTTCGAGGCCGATCCTGATTTTCGCAGCTTTTACCTCGATGGTCAAACGATAATTTTAGATGATTATCTGCAGGTGTACCCCGAGAAGCAGAGCCAAATCCAAAAGCTGTGTGATGAAGGCAAGCTCTCTTTGGGTCCTTGGTATATTTTGCAGGATGAGTTTCTAACCAGCAGCGAAGCAAACGTAAGAAACTTGCAAATCGGACATCGGGATGCCAAAAAATACGGACCGATTTCGAAGCTTGGTTATTTCCCAGATTCGTTTGGCAATATGGGACAGGCTGCTCAGCTTTTAAGACAAGCAGGCATCGATACCGCTGTGTTCGGAAGAGGTGTAAAAGCAACTGGCTTCAACAATCGGGTGGAAGATTCCTCCGGCCTTGAATCCCCTTATTCCGAGCTCATCTGGCAGGCACCCGACGGTTCAAGCGTATTAGGCATCCTATTTGCCAATTGGTATAACAACGGCATGGAGATTCCAGTTGATCCCCTCAAAGCAAAGCCTTACTGGGAGCATCGCCTTGCGCGAGCGGAACAATATGCTTCAACCACGCAGCTGCTGCTTATGAACGGCTGCGATCATCAGCCCATTCAGACCAATCTCTCCGAAGCGCTCCGCGTAGCGAGAGAGCTGTTCCCTGCGTACGAGTTCATCCACTCCAACTTTGACGATTATGTAAAGGCGGTTCAAACGCAGCAGCCTCCAAACCTGAGCCTAACGCGCGGAGAGCTGCGCGGCCAGCAAACGGACGGCTGGTATTCGTTAGTGAATACAGCGTCTGCTCGTGTTTACATCAAACAGCTTAATCAACAAAATCAGACGCTGCTGGAGAAAGTGGCCGAGCCGATCTCTGCCATCGCCCATCAGCTCGGCAAGCCTTATCCGCATGGTCTCTTCCAATATGCTTGGAAGACACTAATGCAAAATCATCCGCACGACAGCATTTGCGGCTGCAGTGTCGATGAGGTGTACCAAGAAATGAAAACTCGTTTTGCCAAAAGCATGGAAGTTGGCAAAGCATTAACGACCGAGAGCGTTAAATTTATTAGCGCTAAGGTCAATACAAGTCATTTTACCAATATCAGTGAGTCAGCTGCTCCCTTCATCGTCTTTAACTCAAGCGGCTATGAAGGCTCTTCAGTCCACCAATTCGAAATTGAATGGTCGCACCGTTTCTTCGATCAAAGCGAAGATCCTGTTGCCATTGCTAAGCAGGTTCAAGATCGGACGCACGCCGAAGGGTACTTGGTGAACGGCAGCGGTGAACGCATCGACTTTACTGCTCATGATTTGGGCGTTCGCTTTGGCTATGAACTGCCAAATGATAAATTCCGGCAGCCCTATATGGCTCGCGCACTGCGTCTGACCTTTGAGACCGGCATATTGCCTTCGATGGGTTATGAATCTTTTGCTTGGATACCATGTCAAAATGAGATTAAAACTTCCGGCGAGAATCGCCATTCATTAGTGACTAGTGAACGAACACTGGAAAATGCTCGTCTGACATTGACAATAGAGGAAGACGGAAGTTTTACGGTTTATGATAAGAAAAGCCAGCAGCTGTTTTCGGATCTTGGCCATTACGAGAATGTGGGCGATATTGGCAATGAATATATTTTCAAGCAGCCAGTCGGCGACTTGCCTATAACGACTAAGGGCAGCAAAGCCGAAATTCGAGTGGTTGAAGACTCGCCTTACCGGGCAGCCATTGAAATCACTCATCGCCTTGCTATACCTGCGCGGGCAGATGATCTTCTGGCTGAAGAAATCCGCACAATGGTTGAATTCCGGCAGCGGAAGGCTGGCAGATCGACTTCCCTTGTGCCGCTAGAAATTGTGACACTAGTTAGCCTAGAACGTGAGGGCAAAGGTGTTCAAGTTCATGCGCGCATTGAAAATCAATCGCAAGATCACAGGCTGCGCGTGCTCCTTCCTTCGGATATTGCTGCATCCACACATTTTGCAGATTCAATCTTCGAGGTCGCTGAGCGTCAAAACGTTCCTGCAAAGGAATGGCAAAATCCGAGCAATGCTCAGCATATGCAGACGTTCATTGACGTGCACGGCGAGCATAGAGGCCTCACGATTGCAGGCAAAGGCTTAAATGAATATGAAGTGCTTCAAGATGGCAGAAATACGATCGCTATAACCCTTCTGCGCTCCGTCGGAGAGCTTGGCGATTGGGGTGTATTTCATACGCCTGAAGCGCAGTGCTTAGGTACAAATGAAGCCGAATGGATGATCATTCCTTACGGCAGCGCTGAAGAACGTTTTGCCGCTTATCGCGAAGCCTATCGTTTCCCTATACCCGTTACGGCAATCGCAGCTGGTTTGCATGATGGCGAGCTTGCTCCCGCTTGTGATTTCCTCAAATGGAATGGTGACCAGCTCGCTTTCTCCAGCCTGAAGATCAACGAAGAGCGTGGCGACAGCATGGCAAGGTGGTACAATTTAGCAGAATCCACGACCAGCTTAGCTATTCATCCAAGCGCTGCTTCTGCGTCCTATGTAAGTGACATTATGGAAAACGATAGCGCTAATAAGATCAAAAGCAGCGTTCAGGTCGAAGGCTTCAAAATCGTAACGATTGGTTTAGCCGCTGCTTCAAAATAACCAAATCAAAAAATTAAAAGATAAAATGCAAAGAGGCAGTCTCCCAAGGTTATGCCATTTTCACCTAGGAGTCTGCCTCTTCATGCTTCTTGCTGAGTGTAATTTTTCATATCATTAGTGTGGCACAGCTGGCTCTTCATCCGCAATGCCTCTTTGTCGTCTATATTCCTTCGGCGTGCAGCCGACCTGCTTTTTGAACAGCTTCGAGAAATGCACCGGGTCCTTATACCCCACCTGAAATGAGATTTGATACACTTTGTATTTGATGTCGCCTAACATTTCCTTCGCCTTCTCAATCCGTATTTCTGTCAAATATTCCAAAAAGGTTTTCCGCTTCTCCTTCTTAAAGAGCTTGCTCAGCCATACCGGCGTCACATGAACAGCCATTGCAACACTCTGAAGCGTTAAGCTTTCAGCATAATCCCTCTGCAATATTTTCTCCGCTTCATAAACGATCTGGCTAGGCGTATTGGACAGCTTGCGGAAATCTGCTGCGATTGCAAGAAGGAACAGCTCTGTTTGCACACGCAGCGACTGCAATGTATCGTATTGCTCTAAAAGCTCCCATACCGCGATCGGATTGCTGCCCAAGTTTTTGCTTGGAACACCTGCCGCTGCTGCTCTGCGAAACACCTCGAACAGCCATTCAAATATTTTTTGCTGAATATCACGCAATTGATTGAGACGCCAGGCTTGTACCATCTCCACAAATCGATCCATCGCTGCTGTGATTTCCTCATCCGTGCCATACTTGACGAGATCGAGCACCTCTTCAGGCTCGCTAAGCGACAAGTCACTCCCGTCACCCTCATAAAATAAACCCTGCTCCGTAAATAATCGATTGCCTCCGTATACAGCCTTTTGCTCCAGCACATTTATCGCTTCCCCATACATTTCATGAAGATTTTCAAATGTGCATGGTGTTGTTCGCATGCCAGCGCTTGCTTTCACCTTAACGAAATCGTTGATTCGCTGTAAGCAAAGCTGCGCCATGCCCCGGCTCAGCTCCGCATGCTCTGGCCGCGAGCAGCTGAAAATAACAATCCATCGATTGCTGCTGTCCATGCAAAGCGCAAAGGGGTGAGGATAATCTTCCTCCAGCGTTTGATTGACCACATTGCCGATTCCGAACAATATTAAATCCTTTTCCTTCGTATGGCGATTCTCGATTGCTTTCAGATCATCAGCTTCCACAACAACAAGCGTCATATGCTGATTCGCTATCCACTCCAAATTCAATGTCTGCAAGCGATGTCTTCTCCGTGCTTCACGGTAAGGATCATAGTCCTGCTCAATCATTTCTCTGAGCAGCTCCTCGCGCATTTTTGGAATCGCGAACCTCACTTGATTAATAAGCTGCTGCTCATTATGCTGGTCCATCCTCTTTCGGTGGATATGATCCATCGTTTTTCTAACGATTTGGGTCAGCTCGTCCAAATTGATCGGCTTGAGGATATAGTCCATAACGCCGATTTGGATCGCCTGCTTCACCAGCTCAAAATCATCATACCCGCTTACAACAATCGCTTCCGGTTTATAATTTTCAACGGTAGTCAACGAACGAAGAAATTCCAGCCCCGACATCCGATTCATTTTAATATCTGTCACGATAAGATCCGGTCTCATATCTAGGGCGAGCATTAACGCCGTATCCCCATCATCAGCCACCAATACCTCATCAATTCCGAATGTTTCCCATGGAAAGCGGTTACGTAAACCTTCGCGGATTTCGAATTCATCGTCCACTATTAAAGCACGCAGCATCCTCTCACCTTCCCCTTCATGCATTTTCAAAGATGTTCAATACGGAACCATTACCTAACTACATACTACCTGACTGTATTTCGGATTACACGGGGGTAATTGCAAACTTTATGGTGTAGTATTAAATAAACGAGTGTACCTGCGCACCTTCATACGATCATCCAAAGACAAGCTCACTCAAAAATAAAAGCAGCTGTCCCAATAGGTCTCAAAAACCTGCTGGAAACAGCTGCTTCTCGTGTTATAACAAGTTCAAAATCGGCTCGTATACTCCGTACAGCAGAATATAAAATGCCGCTCCGAGCGCTGAGCCTATATAAGCTCCGTTCAAACGAATACGCTGCAGATCGGTCTCGACCTTGCTCTCGATGAAATGCACCAGCTTTTGCTCTGTGAAGCTATCAAGCGTCTTGCGTACGATGATTCCGATAATTGCATGTTCGGTTTCAATCATCTTCTGCACGAATTTCTGCACGTATTGCTCCAGCCAGCCCTTCGTTTCCTCGTTCGCTTTGAACCACTCCCAGTATGACATAATGAACTGATTAATCAGCTCCTTAATATCGGATGGATTGACGGAATGTTTCTGCGGCAAGGCTAGCTGCTGCTTCGGTTCGCTGATCAGCAGCTGTCTAAAGTTGCCGAGCAAAGCTTCAATAGAAGGAAGCAACGAGATCTTCTCAATCACTTCATCTCTCCATTCATCTACAGCAGCCGAAACATCCTCGCGGTGCTGCAAATTGTCGGCAAGCTGAAGCACCATTTCCTCCAGTAAAACACGAAGCTCATGCTCTGGATTTCGCAAATCATTAATGAGTAGCTGCAAATCGTCATACAGCACATTTGTAGCATCGTCGAGATTCAGCGCATTCGTTGATTCAGCAATCTCCACTGCCATTTTTTTGAGCCATTTGGAGAAGATACTGCCTTGATTTACAAACTTCTCCTTCTCCTTGCCAAGCAGCTCACGAATGACAACCTTGGTTTGTTCTTCCGCTGCGCGTGCCGCTGCAAACTCAACGATCTGGCTAACCCAGCTTTGGAAATTGCCTTTAGCCATCACCCATTTGAGCGCATTGCCCGCGTAAGGCGACAAGCTGATCTTGCCTAAGCTTTTTCGTGCTTTCTCATCCAAAATGACGGATAGACCTTTAATGTCCAGCTTGGCAAGCAGACCAGCCACCAGCGTCCAGCCTTGCTCAGCGAGCATGCCGTTTGGTCGGCGATCGATCCATGAAATGCCGATCTCTACAAGCGATATTTGCTTTACCTTTTCCTTTAACAAATCTTTGCTGAGCAACTGCTGCTCGACCATATTCGCGACGCCTTCAATCAGCTTATCGCGATTTCTAGGAATGATCGCTGTATGCGGAATCCATTTCCACCCAAATGGGTGGCGGAACAATACCGTTACAGCAAATAAATCAGCTAATGCCCCTACGAGCCCCGCTTCGGTCGTGTAGAGCAGCATCCGTGCCCACCACTGGTCTGGGAAGACATATAAACAGCAGGCCGCAATGACGAACAAGGCGGCAAGCAATATTAAGCTGCGGTTTGCTTTTTTTCTCATAGCCATTTATGCTCGCCCTCCAATCCAAAACGTCGCTAGATGCAGGACTACGCCGATAAGCGCTCCGATACCAATTCCGTTAATCCGAATGTACTGCAAGTCGCGTCCCGCTTTCTCTTTAACCAGCTCAATAAGCTCTTCTTCAGAGAAGCTGTTCAGCTTGTCAGTTACCATTTTGCCGATAAAAGAATGCTTCTGCTCCACCCATTTCAGCAGCGTCGTCTTCACGTATTGATCCAGTCGAGTAAGCAGCTCTGTATTTCCCACTACATAAGCTATTCCTTCTTCAACTTTATCCTTGATCCAAGGATAGCGCACCTGCTCGCCTTCCGCATTGGAAGCCGCAGCGAGTCGAATGGACTCCAATCCCCGCTGGATGAACGCATCGAGCTTAAGCTCATCCTTAACAGATGCCAAAAGCGTTGTTTTCCCCGCTTCTATCCGGCTGCGCAATTGTTCATCCGTACGCAGTCTTGCAACAAATTGCGCAATAAAAGCTTTGATTTCCTTGCGCTGCGGGTGGTCTTCAGCATGAAATTTCTGTAGAAAAGATACCAGCCACTCCTGCAATCGTCCGCTAATATTTGCCGCTTCCAGCCCTGCGGAGAAATCGATCAGCTTCCTTCTAAACTTATCGCCTTCGTAGGAACGAATGGCTGAATCGACGATTTGGCCTACAACAGCGCCAAATGGTGCTGATTTCACAATTTTGATAAGCTCCGGAATGATAAACTCGATAATCCGATCATCGTAACCATTTTTGATGGTCCAATCGCCAGCGTCTGCAGCAATGTCTGCGACAGGAATCGAATCGGCATGCTCGAGAAGGAAGGTTTGAACGGTTTTGGCCAGTTCCTGCAAATCAATGGTCGTAATTACATCATCCGCCAGCTGCTGCAAAATGTCATTCACACCCTGTTCGCCGCCGTGCTGCTTCAAATATGTGACTAAAACGTCTGCAATATTATATTCGTCAAGCCTCTCCCTAATATTCGGGATGGTTAACAATTCATTTTGAACCATTTGGACAAGCTCGCCAATCAAGCGCTCACGATTCCGAGAAATGATGTTGGTTCCCATCCAGACCGGCCACTTTATTTGCAAAGGATTTCCAAACAATGCGCTAACCGCAAAGGAATCCRCCAGTCCGCCGATCGTTGCAGCACTAAATAAGGAAAATAACAGGCCTCCAATAAATGTTTCATGAAAGGGAAAAGCCGCCAATATTCCGATCGCTGAGAAAAGAAGCGCTAAATCCGCTTTTTTCTTAATACTGAATTTGTTCATACACAAGCTCCATTCCTGATGATCGTTCCACATTAATTATCCCATATGTATAGGGTGTGAAACAATGGAGTTTCTATAATCTGAGAATTGATCTTTATAAGGATTAAGCGCTGCTGCTTTTAGGGCTTTTTTTGGGCTTCCGAGACACTAATGAATCGCTCTTAGAAACTTGCCAAATGCCCAAGCAAACAAACGCTCCCCCTACGAGATGAGACCATGAGAAAGGCTCGTTTAAAATGCCGTAGGATAGAAGCACCGTGCTAAGCGGAATGCAGCTTGTGTAGACAGCGGCTGTTCCCGCACTCACTTTGGAAACACCGCGAAACCATAATATATAAGCCAAGGCGGTAACGAAAATACCGTAATAAAACAACAGGCCGATATCGCCAACAGTTACACTGCTGAAATCGTATTGTTTAGCCTCAACAAGCGCAATAGGCAAAAACATGATGAATGAAAACAAGGTGACATAGGTTGTCCCAAGCAGCGAAGAGACATTGCTTGCGGTCATTTTGCGCAGGATCGTAAGCATGGATTCCCCAACAACTGCGCCTAAAATGAGCAAAAGTCCAATATACGAAGCTTGTGACGGAGGTGCAGAGGAAGGAATCAGCCATCCTGGCACCTGAATGCTAACAACACCCAGTATGGAGCAAACGATGCCTATTTTAATCGGATTCGTTAATTTTTCTTTTAAAATCATATACGAAAGGAAAGCAACGACCGCCGGCGTTAAGCTCGTCACAATACCCGCTTCCGTTGCGAGCGCGGTCCGCAGGCCATACAGCATGAATACGCGGAATAAAAACATCCCGAGAAACGCTTGCAGCAGTAAAAATAAAAAATCCTTTCTCCCGATTCGGAGCGAGGATTTGCGGCTTAGCATCAAAATCGGAATTAACAGCAATAAAGCAATAACTAGGCTAATCGCCTGTGACAAAAAAACCGGCATCTGCATCGTCGTTATTTTGCCGGCTACTATGGAGCTTCCGATGAGAATAGCGGCAATGGTCAGCTCAAAATACGCAATAATACGAGAATGATTCACATTCAGCAACCCCTCTACTTTTGTTTCATGTATACTGTAGCAAAGGGTCGTTAACTGGTTGTAGTGCCATTAAACAGGCATTTTCAAAGTACCACTTCAAAAGGAGTCTGGATATTTTGTGGCTGTCCATCGATAGACAAGCGAATTTGCCTATGTTTCGCCAGGTTTTCAACTCATTCCAAGCTGCTATTCTCTCGGGTGAGCTGCCTGCTGGCTACAAGCTTCCATCCACAAGAGAGCTTGCCTCGCAGCTTCATGTCTCGCGTAACGTGATTTTGGAAGCCTATGAGCTTTTATTGGCTGAAGGATACATAACAGGCCGCTCTGGTGCAGGAACTTATGTAGCTCAAGGAGCCTGCATGCTTGGCTTCAGTAAGGCGTCACCGTTACCATTACCCGCTTCATTAGCAGAATCGACGAACACATCAGAGCTTGATTTCATCTCGTTTCGAACAGGCCTGCCAGCACTGAATCTTTTTCCGATGAAAAAATGGGGCTCTATTTTGCAAAGTGTATGCATGGATTCCTCTATTGCTGAATTAGGTTATGGCGATCCGTCTGGCGATTTGGAATTGCGTCGTCTGCTATCTAAACAGCTGTGGATTTCAAGAGGAGTCATCAGCAATCCCGAACAAATTATAATTACAAACGGTGCGGTACAGGCGCTTCAGCTGATCGTTAAGCTGCTGCTGAGAGACGGAGAAGATGTTTTAGTCGAAGATCCGTCCAATGTAGATTTAAAGACGATATTAACCTCTACAGGAGCCGCGCTACATGGCGTTCCCGTTGACGATTCCGGCCTATTAACCCACAAGCTTCCCGTAAACCTTCGGCCAAAATGCATTTATGTCACACCCTCTCATCAATTCCCGCTTGGCGGCATTTTACCGATACAAAGGCGGATTGAATTAGTTGAATACGCCCGCCAAAGCGGCAGCTATATCCTCGAAGATGATTATGACAGCGAATTCCGGTATGACGGCGCTCCTATTCATTCACTCCAAAGCTTATGTCCTAAGCAGGTTGTCTATATTGGAACATTCAGCAAAGTCATGTTCCCTTCGCTGCGAATCGGCTATATGATTGTCCCGGAACCGCTAGTCGAGCCCTGCCGTCAGCTTAAGCGGCTGTCAGACTATCAAACGCCTATGATTGAGCAGCTCGCTTTGATTCGTTTCATGAACAGCGGATCGCTTAATGCTCACATTTTAAAAATGAAAAAATTGTACAAAAAGAGACGCCAGCTCCTGCTTGATGCTTTACATAAGCAAATTACCTTGCCTTACCAGATATGTGGACGAGCGGCTGGTTTGCATCTGGTCGCTCAGCTTGAAGCGCAGCTGCCGGAGGATTTAATGAAGCGGCTGGAAGCAGCGGCTGTATTTGCGGCCTTGCTGCCGAATAACCGGATGCTGCTTGGATACGGGCATTTGGACGATCAGCAAATTTATGAGGGCGTCCGTCGCATTGGCAAAGCCATCAAGAATTGAATCTCTCCAGCCGAGAAAAGCCGGCAAACTTAAAGAAACCAGCTGCACCCGATTATCAGGTACAGCTGGTTTCTTTGGGTTAAACCTCTACAAGCTCGGAGAAAGCACGTACTCACTTCCAGCACTCGCCATCCATGATACGAGCCCCTCATTGCTGATAACGTCTTTCACCTCATGACCATCTTCCCTTACGATGAGAGGAATGCTGCTTTGCACGACGCAGCTATTAGCTGCGGCAGCACGTAGGCGAGCCTCAACAAGCAAGCCACTCGACCAGCGGATGTCCACCTCGAAGCCGCCCCTCGCACGGAGACCTGTCACTTCTCCATCCGGCCATGCTTCCGGCAAAGCAGGCAATACATGCAGGCTGCCCGCATGGCATTGAAGCAGCATTTCCGTTATGCCTGCAGCGCCTCCGAAGTTGCCATCGATTTGAAACGGAGGATGATTATCAAACAGATTTGGCAGCGTGGAATGACCTAGCAGATCTTGCACATTCGCATACGCCTTCTCCCCATCCTCAAGCCTTGCCCAGAAATTAATAATCCAAGCTCTACTCCAACCAGTGTGACCGCCGCCGCTTTCAAGCCTGCGGTCCAGCGTGACTCTTGCAGCAACTGCCCATTCAGGTGTCCCTCTAACCGTAAAGCGCTTGCCCGGATGCAGTGCAAACAAATGCGAGATATGGCGATGTCCCGGCTCCGCTTCCTCGTAATCCTCCATCCATTCTTGAATTTGCCCGTGCTTGCCAATTGCGGGCTCCGGCAAACGGGCTCTCATACTGTGCCAAAGTTCCTGCTCCGATGAGTCGATGCCAAGCTTCTTCGCCGCTTCTGCGCAAGCCGTAAACAATTCATATAAAATTTGACTATCCATCGATGCACCGATGCATAACGTACCGGATTGTCCATTTGGCAATAAATAGGTATTCTCAGGAGATACAGAAGGATTCAATACGAGCAGGCCATCCTCTGTTTCCGTCAAGAAATCCACAAAGAATTGTGCCGACTCCTTCAAGGTTGGATATATTTGCTCAAGAAAAGCATCATTAAGGCCATACTCATAATGCTCCCACATATGCAGGCAAAGCCAAGCCGCGCCAAGCGTCCAATACGAGGCTGGCAAATAAATGTCCTGCGGAGCGGTATCGCCCCAAATATCGGTATTATGATGAGCGACAAAACCTCCACAATCGTACATTGCTCTTGCGGTTATTCTGCCAGGTTCACGCATCCGCTCGATGAGATCAAATAATGGCTCATGGCATTCTGCTAAATTGCCCGCTTCTGCCGGCCAATAATTCATTTGTGTATTAATATTAATCGTATATTTGCTGTCCCATGGCGGCAGCATCTTCTCATTCCAGATGCCTTGCAAATTGGCAGGAAGCGAGCCCGGACGACTGCTTGAAATGAGCAAATAGCGGCCAAACTGATAATATAAGGCCATTAATCCTGCATCGGCGTTGCCTTCTTGAACCAGCTTTAAGCGCTCATTTGTAGGTACATCGGCAGCATTCGAATGAGCAGCATCCGTTAAGCGAAGCTGTACCCTCTTCGATAATGAAGTGAAATCTTGAATATGGCGCGATTTCAACTCATCATAGCTTATTAAGCCAGCACGGATTCCTGCATGAACAGCATATGCCTCCGGATCAGCATTACGGAAAGAAGTTGCTGCGGTTAATAGAAGCGTTACGCTATTGGCGCCTTCTACGATGAGATGCTCGCCAATAATTGATACTGAACCGCCATCTGCAACCGCGCGCAAAGAAGTTCGGAAATCAGATCCGCCTGAACCGCCGCACATGCCGCGCATCACAATCGTATTC
Organism: Paenibacillus sp. 2TAB26; assembly: GCF_052115145.1. Lineage (NCBI taxonomy): Bacteria > Bacillati > Bacillota > Bacilli > Caryophanales > Paenibacillaceae > Paenibacillus > Paenibacillus sp. 2TAB26. The sequence continues at coordinate 288,038 of NZ_JBFRGC010000003.1, read as the reverse complement.
TCGTCAGCTTTCACCAGCTCGTCATAGTAGCGATTGCTGCCGCGCAGTAATCGGGCTTTAAAGCTGATGCTACCCGGTTTATCTGCTGAGAATCTTGTAACTAGCGCTTCATCTGGGAAACTAGCAAATGTCTCACGAGCAAAAAGCACATCTCCTTTAGTAAAGGTTACACTTGCAATACCGTTGGTGATATCGAGAGCTCGGACATATTCTCGTACTTCTTCTTTCGAATCATATCTTAAGTTTAGCTCTAAATCTCCAAGCGGCATATAGTGCCTCTGCGTCTCGGGAACGCCTGATAAAGCCATCGCAGATAAATCATGCGCTTCATGCAGTCTTCCCTCTCTCAGCAGCTCACGAATTTTCGGCAAATGCGGCAGTGCATCTGGATTGTTGCGATCACGCGGTCCGCCATACCATACGCTGTCTTCGTTCAGAGCAATCCGCTCACGGCTTATGCCACCAAATACCATGCCACCGAGCTTCCCATTGCCAACAGGCAGCGCTTCCTCCCAATTGGAGGCAGGCTCCTTATACCATAAGCGCGTTTCTTCAACCAGCGTCATCTTCCAATCCCCTTTTCATTCATTCATTCATCTTTTATTTAAGAGAACAATCCATTACTATATTAATAATCCTTCAAAAAACATTGGATGGCGGTGCCGTAGGTGGATAGAACAAGTGAACAACATGCGTTATCTGAGCTGCTGCAGTCGCTGCAGCTAAAATTGCTTATGGCGCATAAAACGCAAGTCTCTCTAAATTGGGGAGAAACCGACTCTGTTCCTGAATACAATAAGCTTTATTTTATTTGCGAGGGGGAAGGCTGGATTCGCATCGGCAACGACGACTATTATCCTAAACCCGGCCAGCTGTTTCTCACCCCTGCGCATACAAAGATATCGTTCTCCTCTTTAAATCATCGCCCATACTTAAAGTATTGGTGCCATTTCAATATCATGGCAGGTCCGCTTGATCTTTTTCAGTGGATAGGGGTCCCTCTTTGCATCAACATTGAGGATACGAGCAGCATGTCGCGCTTGTTCCATGAGCTCATCGAATGGCATAAACAAGATTCAATTGTTGCTAGGCTCCGAGAAAAAGCTGTATTGCTAGAAATCATTAGCTGTTTTCTCGAATCCGTTCCGATTCGCGTGCTGCAGCACCGAACCGAGGAGATGAACCGTTTGAACGTCATACAGCAATATGTAGACAGTCGTCTTCATACGAGCATAAGCGTCGATCAAATGGCCGAAGCTGTTCACCTTCATCCCAACTATTTTAGTTCCTATTTCAAAAAACATTTCGGAATGCCTCCGCTTAAATACGTCAGCCGCAAACGAATAGATCGCGCCAAACAGCTCTTAACGACAACTTCTCGCAGTATTAAGGAGGTTGCCGATCAATCTGGTTTTAAAGAAACGAATCATTTCACGAAATTTTTCCGTAAAGAAACAAATCTAACCCCAACCGATTATCGAACAGCCTATTCGGAGAAGCGATCGCTTCAAGGCGATAATTCAATTATAAAAGCGCATTCATAATGTGACGATGTAAGAAACTAAGGTATAAGGGTATAATTCTAAGGGTCTGCCTTCTAATGGCAACAAAAAATAGGACAAGCAGCTGCAGCAGCCTGCTTTGTCCTATTTTTTTGCTGCTTAATGATGATAAGAAGAGATCATTGTCCAATCGGCATCCGTTAACTGATTGATTTGCCATACCGCAACACCACGCAGGCCGAACGCTTTCGCTAAACGTATTTTGGCTTCGATGCTTTGCGTATTCTCATACCAAAGCAGATGCGTGCCTCTATCGTCCTTAAACGTGATTTGATTCAAAAAGTACGGCAGCTGCATGACGGATTTGGTATCTGCAGCTGTTAAGCGACTTTCTACAGCAGCGATGGCTGGCGACCGGAAAAACTCTACAGTACCGTCTGCCTTTGTTGTCCATTGGTTAGCCTGCTTAGAAATGCCTAGCTTCAGCTTATCTGCTGGAATATACGAGAGTATATTTCGTACGGAATCACCAACAAGCGTAAGCGGCGCAGACGGCAATCCACTTTCCTCATGCGTAAATTCATAGGCCATCAATATAACTTCATCAGCCAGTTCGCCAATTTGTTTGTAATCATAACCTGCATAATAATAAGAAGGCGGTACAACTACCGTAAGTGATATTTCACTGCTTAGTTCAGCCTTAATTGCGCGAATCAGTTCAACGAAAGGCTGCTTATACTCAGCAGGTACCATGCCTTCAAAATCAATCGACACTCGCTCAAAACCATACAATGGATTAGCGGCTGCCTCGGCTACAGAACTAGCAAATGCTTTGCGAGCTTCAGCATCGATTATAAAATCACCAAGCTTCTGAAGCGTTGTATTTCCAAAGATCATTAGCGTCTTCGTAGAACCACTCGTTTCTGCCGCTGTTAGAGTCTGCTTCCAATCGCTTGGCGGCGACATAAGAACGGATGCTTTGCCCGCTCCCTGATAGTCAAGCTTAGCCCAGTCAAAGATAACCTCATCTGCAGTTGCGAATCTATCCAGTTTTTTGTAAGGTCCACCTGCTGCAAAAAAAGCTGATACCTCAAGCTGGTGGCTTTCGCTTTGGGAGCTGATCATCCGATCAACAATGGCCGCTGCTTCACGTCGTGATAACGACTTTTTCGGAAGAAACAAGCCTTTATTGTCCCCTTGCATAATGGCATCCGCGTATGTACGCAGCACGTACGGTGCAAGGTTTTTATCCACTTGATTCATATCGGCAAAGGCCGCTTTCTCGCTAGCTTCTTGCCAGCCTGTATCTAACCATTGCTGCTTCTCTTCTGCCGTTTTTCCTTGGAGCAGTGCAAAAGCCGTTAAGGCTGCTACTTCCTCACGCTTAATATTTTGGCTTGGATTAAATTTCCCATTTACGATGAGCAAATCCAACCAACCAGCGTCATAAGCGGGTTTAATAAAGGCATAAGACCAACGATCCTTGGCTACGTCAGAGAGTCCAGCAGATTTCTCTTTATCTATCACTGGTTTAACGGATTGTACTAGCAGCTTTACGAATGCTTCTCTCGTAAGTTCGGCGCTTGGACGAAAGGTTCCATCCTCATATCCAGAAACGACTCCAAGTGCGACTAAACGATAAATAGATTCGGCTGCCCAATCCTTTACAGGTACATCTCGATAAGGCTTTAATTGCGCATCATACGCAAACGCCTGCATGGCGTTTCCCAGCATAAACATCAGCAGGATTCCAATAATAACGGTTGTTTTCCCTTTGAACCTCACTACATCCTCTCCTTTATGAGCATAGCTATCACTCTATCGATTATTCGATAGAATCATATCCTATATTCCATAAAAAGTCTAATAGACCCAACTTTTGGGCGGCGAAATGACCCTATCATTAACCCATTTTTCTTAAAATAGTTTTTAGTCTAGTTAAAAATGGTTATTAGTCCAACCTTAAAAAAAAGTATAAACGTACACTAAACCATCTATAGGGAGGTGTCTTTAGTGAGTTGTTTGAATAAAAGAAATCGCTGCAAAAAGATACGTGTAATAGTATGCAAATCAAAAAAAAGAAAGAAATGCCGAAATAGAGTTGTTAAAAAAATTGTGAAGGTAACATGTCCTCCTCCTCAAGTAAATGTTACCGCTCCGACTGGCCTTCAGGGCCCGCAGGGACCGCAAGGCCCAACTGGACCTGCTGGTAGTTCAATAGGAGTGACAGGAGCGACAGGCGCAACGGGCGCAGCTGGTGCAATTGGCGTTACTGGAACAACTGGTTCTACTGGCGCAGCTGGAACAACAGGAGCAACTGGCACTGTTGGTGTTACTGGAACAACAGGAACAACAGGAACAACAGGAGCAACAGGAGCAACTGGTACTACTGGGGCAACAGGAGGAGTAATAGGCTTTGCCGATTTTTTTGCATTGATGCCGCCTGATAATGCAGCAACAGTTGCTGTCGGTGCAGATGTAAGTTTCCCGCAAGATGGGCCAACTAGCGGAACTAACATTACTCGTACTGGTGCTACTACGTTTAACTTGGCTGCAATCGGAACTTATCAGGTTATGTTTCAAGGAAGTATTAACGAAGCAGGCCAATTGATTTTAACGCTTAATGGCGCTGACTTAGCTTATACAGTAGTCGGGCGAGCTACTGGAACATCTCAGATCATGGGAATGTCTCTTGTTCAAACGACAGTCATCAATTCCATTCTCACCGTGCGAAACCCAGCTGGCAATTCCACAACATTAACGATGACTCCTCTCGCTGGCGGAACAAGGTCAGTTTCAGCACATCTTTACATTACACAAATCGCATAAGGAAATAGAATGGATTTCATACCAACATCCGAAAATATAAAAAGGCGACTTTACATTCACTACGGAATGAAAGCCGCCTTTTTGATTTTAAATTCACTTCACAACATTAATCGCTGTTAATCTGTGACCTCCACTTAAGAGAAGTCCTTTCATTTATATCAAGGAAGCGAATTTCTTAATGGATTCCATTCGGCCCTTGGTTTTCCGTTTGAGCGCCGCCTTTGCCTTGATTCTCGGATGGAGCTTTGTTGCTTTGGTTATTAGAGTTGCCTCCACCGATACCTTGGTTATTGCCTTGACCTCCRCCAATACCGCCGCCTTTGCCACGGTTTTCTCCTTGGCCTCCGCCAATGCCGCCGCTTTTACCGCGGTTTTCTCCTTGGCCTCCGCCAATGCCGCCGCTTTTACCGCGGTTTTCTCCTTGGCCTCCGCCAAACCCGCCGCCTTTGCCACGGTTTTCTCCTTGGCCTCCGCCAATGCCGCCGCCTTTGCCACGGTTTTCTCCTTGGCCTCCGCCAAATCCGCCGCCTTTGCCTTGGTTCTCACCATAACCTCTGCCTGCACCGCCACCAGCTCCGCCGCCTGCGCCACCACCAGCTCCGCCGCCTGCGCCGCCACCAGCTCCGCCGCCTGCGCCGCCACCTGCGCCGCCACCTGCTCCGCCGCCTGCACCGCCACCAGCTCCGCCGCCACCAGCTCCGCCGCCTGCACCGCCACCTGCTCCGCCGCCTGCACCGCCACCAGCTCCGCCGCCTGCGCCGCCACCAGCTCCGCCGCCTGCACCGCCGCCTGCACCGCCACCAGCTCCGCCGCCTGCGCCGCCACCAGCGCCGCCACCAGCTCCGCCACCAGCTCCGCCGCCTGCACCGCCACCTGCACCGCCACCAGCTCCGCCTGCTCCATTGCCAGCTCCGTTACCAGCGCCTTTACCGTTGCCGAGTGATTTTGCTTTACCTTTCCATTTTGCTTGCGTTTTTGCCTTCGTTGCTGCTTTCTTCTCCGAATAGGAATAAGAAATCGATTGTAGCGTTTTAGCATCTACGGCGCCTGTTGTAGGCAAGCCATGAGTTTTTTGATAATATTTTACGCCGCGCACTGTAGATGGCCCATATCGACCGTCAATTTTACCAGAATAGCTGCCCAGAGATTTCAGCATGCCTTGAATAACATAGACATCTGGACCCTTAGCATTTTTGCCAATCGCTTGACCAGTATGAGGCATACTGAACATCAATGTGATTGCGAGTAATGCTGCGCCTATGTACCTTGCAGCAAACCTCCCAATCTTATTGTGTTGTTCATCCGAATCAATTTCCTTTTTATGTTGTTGCATGCAAAATACACCATCCTTTTTGATTCTTGAATTTAACTCCCCCCTTACTATCCCCAAATATTTAATTTCATTCCACATTGAATCAATAAAAAAAGCGGATCGCTTATTTGCGCTCCGCTACTCTTCTTCATCCTATTTGAAAATACTTATGCCAAGCCACCGAGCTTGCACGAAATTTGTGATGCAGCTGCCTTTACATACTGGATCACATTAGGAATTTCATTCTCGTTAAGCCGATGGATAGGCCCTGCTGCAGATAAGCTGGCTACGATTCGCTGCTGAGGATCAAAAATAGGGGCAGCAATTGCAAAAGCATCCGTATCCACCTCACCCAAAGTAAAGCAATAACCCGCTTCCCTAATACGATGCATTTCTTGCAAAAGCAATGGTTTGCCGGCATCCTCGCCAAAAAGCTTGCACATCTCTTCAATAACTTTGTCATTTTCATTAGCAAGCAGCGTTTTCCCTGATGCGCCTGAATTAAGCGGCAATATTCTTCCATTTTCAATAGAAAGCCTGATCAAACGTTTACTCGTTACATTTTCGATACAAATGGCTTTGGAACCGGAGCGGACAAAAAGCACCGTCGTTTCATTCGTAAGTGCGGTGAGATCCTCCATAATCGGTCTCGCGATCGTAAGAAGCTCCTTCTCGATTTGCTGCGATAAGCTTCTTGCTAAATCAAAAATACGCAGACCTAAACCAATTTGCCCTCTGCCCTTACGCTCTACGAAACCATTTTTTATAAGTGTTTGAATAAAACGATATGCGGTACTGTCGGGGATGCCTACCTTCTCCGCAATTTCACTAACCGTGAGCGTTGCTCCCGATTCAGCGAGTACGAATAAAATATCGATAGCACGTCCTAATGTTTGAGTTCCATTCATCATTGCACCTCAAAATATTTACAATAGTAGTCAATTATAAGGATCAGTATATCATACCCTTTGTTCTCCGCGTGCTCTGCGCATCGTTGATTTTTCAACTTGCAGCAAAATCGTATTTGTAGATAAAGCTAATAACGATACGAGCAGCGTGCCCCATACCATTTTTGGTACTGAGTTTTGATATAAGCCTTCGAATAAAATACCGCCTAACCCGCCGGCATTAATCCACGCCGCTATGGTTGCGATACCTATTACCGATACCGATGCTATGCGAATGCCGCCAATAATGACAGGCAGTGCCAGCGGCAGCTCGATATGGACGAACAGCCTCCACTTGCCATAGCCCATTCCTTTGGCTGCTTCAATAATCGAAGGTTCAATCGATTGAAAGCCCGAAATGACATTTCGCACCAATATCAGCTGACTATATACCACTAATGCGATAATCGCCGGCTTGCTGCCGAGGCCAACTAGCGGAATAAGCAAAGCGAACATCCCGAGGCTTGGAATCGCATAGATAATGCCGAGTACGGACAAAATAGGAACGGAAATCCGCCGATGCCTCGACAGCCAATAACCTAATGGCAGCGCAATAACAAGTGCGATAAACAACGAAACAAAGGTGAGATAAATATGCTCCAGCAACGAGGTTAACAAATCATCATAATGGCGGGTTAAATAGTCAATCATGCCTCTCACCTGCCGTTCTGCAGCTTCAATTGCTCAAGCGTTATTTTGCCAATGATTTCATGCTCTTTATTTTCCACAGCCACATACGGTACATTTTGCTGCAGCAGAATTTGAAGCGCCGACTTTAGACTATCACCAGCGGGAATACGGGGAATATCAGATCCAGCCGGTTCTTCCAGCGCAATCATTTTCTCTTCTGCCCTAATCAGGTGAAGCTGTTGGAACAAATCATCGGCTTGAATCAGTTGCGATACGAAAGCATTATTGGGCTTGGACATGATGGCTAGAGGCGTATCATATTGCTGAATCGTCCCTTCGTTCATCACGATCATATGATCGCCGAGCTTCATCGCCTCTTCCACGTCATGCGTCACAAACAATACGGTTTTGCCAAGCTCACGTTGGATTTGCTTAAAATCATCCTGCAGCTTCGTGCGCGTAATCGCGTCAATCGCTCCAAACGGTTCATCCATAAGCAGGATAGCTGGATCACCTGCCATCGCTCTAGCAATCCCTACTCGCTGCTGCTGTCCACCTGACAGCTGCCGCGGATAAAGCTTCTTATAGCTTGCTGGCAAATGAACAAGATCCATTAAATAATCGATTCTCTCTGCTGTTTTTTGCCGTTCCCAGCCCAGTATATTGGGGACCGTTGCTATATTTTGTTCAATCGACAAATGCGGAAACAACCCTACCTGCTGGATTACATAACCGATGCTTCGTCGAAGCTCCGTCACGGGCAAGCTGCGAATGTCTTTGCCAAATATCGAAATCGTTCCTGCGGTCGGTTCAATAATTCGGTTTACCATTTTTAGCAAGGTCGTTTTGCCGCAGCCTGAAGCACCTAGAATCGTAACAAAGGAGCCTTGCGGAATAATAAGGCTCGTTTCATTAACGGAGGGATTCGCAGACTTTGGAAATGTTTTGGACACCTGCTCAAAAATAATGGCCTCTTTGCTCATTTTATATCAACTCCTGTAGGAAGGGGGCTTCCCCAATATGGAGAAACCCCGCTGCATCTAATTATGAATTATTTTTTCAATAAACCTTGCTCTTCCAAAAATGCCTTCGCTACATCCGCGTATTCTTTCTTGTCGATATCCACTTGCGCGTTCAGCTTCTGAACAGTTGTGTTATCCAGCTTTGCAGAAATTTTGTTCAACACTTTAGCAATTTCAGGGTCCTTCTCGTTCAGCTCGCCGCGAAGCACTGGAGCTACGAAGTATGGAGGCCAAAACTTCTTATCATCCTCAAGCAGTACAAGATCCGGATTCGTCAAATCGCCATCAGTCGTGAAGCCAACTGTTACATCCGCTTCGCCATCTAGCGTTACGCGGTATTTGATGCCGTAATCAAACAGCTTGATGCTTTTGAAGTCCATTTTACCGTAGAAAGTATTTAGTCCCTTTAATCCGTCTTCACGCTCTTCAAACTCAGGAACAGCAGCGAGGTTAAGCTCAGGAGCTAATTTCACCAAATCTGATATTTTGTAAAGATTATATTTTTCAGCAATTTTCTTTGTTGTAACAAGACCTTGTGAATCGTTTGCGTTAGTTGGCTCCAGCCAAACTAGGTTGAATTTCTCTTTGTAGCCCTTTGCTACAGTATCATATACGGTTTTGGCATCGGAGTTTGGCGGCAATTCCAAAACGTTGATTAAGCCTGTTCCTGTATATTCCGGGTAAAAGTCGATGTCGCCTTTTTTGAGCGCTTCATGGGCAACGAGTGTGCCTCCAAGATTGAGCTTGCGATCTACCTTGTAGCCTGCGTCCTCAAGTGCCAGTGCGTACATCTCGCCCAAAATCAATGATTCCGTAAAGTTTTTCGAGCCGACTTTAATCTTTTCTTTGCCTGAACCTTCCTTAGAAGAACAAGCGCTAATAACGAGTACCACACTTATAATCAACAATGCCAAGCTTACCCATTTCTTTTTCATCTGAATTTTCCCCTTTCATTATACACGCTGATATTTGGTTACTGCTCTTTCAATTCCAGCAAATCCGATCTCTGATAAAATAGCTAGCAGCGCTACCGGCAGCGCCCCGACAAGCAGCAATGAGAATTTGTACATGCCAAGACCGTTGATAATAAACGTTCCCAGCCCGCCTCCTCCGATGAATGCGGCCAATGTTGCACTGGCGATAACTTCTACGGCGGCTGTTTTTAATCCTGACAGCAGCAGCGGAGCAGCTAACGGCAGCTCGATTTTCCGCATAATCATTTTCTCTCCCATACCAAGGCCTGAAGCAGCTTCAATAATCGCTGGCTCAATACCTCTAAAGCCCATGTATGTATTAATGAGAATAGGCGGACAAGCAAGCAGCGTTAATGCAACTAATGCCGGTGCAAAGCCAGTTCCCATGATCGGTAAAATAATGACTAAAACCGCAAGGCTTGGGATGACTCGCAAGGAGTTGAACAGTCCCATAATCGGACCGGTCAGCCACTCTTTCTTGGCACATAATATACCGAGCGGCACACATACGACGAAAGCAATAAGGAGCGCGTAGAAACTTATGCTTAAATGCACCTTGACCGCTTCCAAAAATCTGTCGCTGTTAGCATTCACATAGTCATAAGCTTCGAGGAATACATTCACTCGTTTGTCATCCTCCTTCCCCTTTGTATTATCACTAATCAAWAACTTGTTACCACTATTATTAAACTTTATACCCCATTATGTCAATCGGAATTATTAATTTACATCATTTCCTAGCTGAATAAGAGTTTGCAGCAGTATGTTTACTCCTGCTTCACAGTCCTCTTGGCTGCTCCATTCAAGTGGATGATGACTGATGCCATCCTTTGAACGTACCAAGATGAGCCCCATTTCCGCTAATTCACTCATGACCACCGCATCATGACCTGCGCCGCAAATCATATACTCCGCAGGCAAACCCGCATCCTCACAGCTATCTGTAATCACTTTTGTAATATACTCCGACGTTTTTACAGGCACAGCAGCATCTAATGTCCGGATAGCGCAGGTCAGCCCTCTTGCTGCAGTAAGGCGTGACAACTCGACTTTTATCGCAGCCTCCAGCTTATTGAGCGACTCCAAGGATTCATGCCGAACATCGAGTGTAAACACCGCTTCACCCGGAATTACGTTGATTGCAGCTGGCGCAAGCTTAAACGTCCCTATTGTTACGACGCCCCCATGCTTCACTGCGATTTGCTCCACAGCAAGAACAACTTCTGCTGCGGCAGGCATCGGGTCCTGTCTTAACTTCATGGGCGTTGTTCCCGCATGGTCCGCTCGTCCATGAATGGTCACTTCGAACCAGCGATGTCCATAAATCGCTGTTGCAATGCCAATTGCTGTATTCAGCTCTTCCAGAACTCGTCCTTGCTCAATATGAAGCTCAACATAGGCATGAATGGATTCTGAACTGCGACTTGCAAGAGCTGCTTGATCAGGGTACAAGCCGCCATGCTCCATCGCTTCGCGAAGCGATATGCCGGAAGAATCAGTAAAATCCAGCCATTTTTCATCCCAAGTATTTGCCATCGCACGGCTTCCCAAATAGCCGGCTCCAAAGCGCACGCCCTCTTCGTCCGTAAAGCAAATAACCTCGAAAGGTCTATAATGCCTGATTGACTGCTCTTTAATCGTTCGCAAAACCTCAATACCGCCAAGTACACCAAGCGCTCCATCGAATTGGCCTGCTTGAATGACCGTATCGATATGAGAGCCCGTCACTACAGCTCCTGTCCGCTGCTCCTCCCCCTCCAATCGCCCAATCAGGTTGCCCGCTTCATCCTGCCTGACTTCTAGTCCCGCTGCTTTCATTTCACTGATAATAAATTGCCTCGCTATTAATTCCTCATTGCTGAGCGATAGCCGTGTTACACCGCCGCTTGGATCTGCGCCGATTAAACCTAAAGCTTGAATCGAATCCCATAACCGTTTGCCGTTGACCTGCACATGCTGAGTCTTAGCCATCATGCCACCCGCTTAAATCCTCCTTATCAAAATAAAGCAATGCGGCGGCTAAAGCCTGCGTTCCCGCAGCAATATCATCCTCATCGGTCCATTCCTCGGGACAATGGCTTCTGCCATCCTTGCTAGGAACAAAGATCATGCCGATTGGCGCAATACGCGCGAGCTGGTTCGCATCATGTCCCGCCCCGCTTGCAAGGTGAATAGCTGGAGCAACAGAAGCACAGGCTGCAAGCACTCCACCCAGCACAGACTTTTTGACCATGACGGAATCTGACTTCGACAGCAGCTCAAGCGACAAACGAAGGCCTCGCCTTGCAGCAATCTGGATCGTCTCCGCTGCAAAAGCGGCGTACACCGCGTCAGCCACCGTATGATCTAGTGAGCGGATTTCAAGATCAAACCGAACGAGGCCGGGCACGACATTGGATGCATTCGGCTCATTCGACACTTTGCCGATCGTCCCTACGGCTACGCTCGCATGATCGTTGCAGTGACGTTCAAATGCTAAACCAATCTCGCAAAAGCCTGCCAGCGCATCGTTCCGAAGCGTCATTGGCGTCGTCCCTGCATGATTTGGCGCACCTTTGAGCGTGACACGATAGCGATGAATACCTACGATACCAAGCACCGCCCCAAGTTGATGGCCTGATTGCTCCAACACCGGACCTTGCTCGATATGAAGCTCAAGGTAGAGCGCTACATCCCCCAGCTGCCTCGCCTCACTTGTCAGGCGTTCGACATTTCCGCCTTGTTGATTAATCGCATCGCTCAGCTTCAGCCCAGTATCGTCGCGAAGCTCCAGCATCGCTTCAGACAAATTGCCGACCATCCCCCTGCTCCCAATCGTGGAGATGCCAAACTCACTAGGCTCCTCTGCCGTGAAATCGACAATTTGCAGCGGATGCCGAAGCTGCGTTCCTGATTGTTGAAGTAAACGGGCAATTTCTATGCCTGCCAGCACTCCTATGATTCCATCGAACCGCCCGCCGCCAGTAACGGTATCTGTATGGGAGCCAATCATGATAGGCGCTAAATTCGGATCGCTGCCAGGCAAGCTGCCTATCAAATTTGAAGCTGCATCCAGCGAAACAGACAGGCCCGCTTCCTCCATTTTCTCGGTCAGCCAGCGCCTGCCGTCAGCATACTGCTTCGTAAATGGACGTCGCGTCCAGCCGGGTTTAGATGGATCAACAAACATCGATAGATGTTCAATATCAGACATCATTCGAGATACACTTGGCACCAGTCTATCCATTTTGCTACCCATCCCATTCACTCCTCTCTCGCAAATTGATTAAGCAAGATGCTCTGCTTTAATAAATTCGCCATGACCCGCCTTGCCGGTAACAGCTCCCGCTTCATACACAAGCGTTCCCCTTACGAGCGTGTGCGTTACTTTTCCTTGCATACTCATTCCGTTATAAGCACTCCAGCCAGCACTTGATTGAAGCTCACGCTCATCTAGCGTCCAAGCAGCAGCAGGATCGATAATCGCGATATCGGCATCGTAACCTTCAGTTAATCTGCCTTTGCGATGACCAAGCCCAAATACGTCAGCAGGCCTTTGACTGATCAGCCTGACCAAGTCGGTAAGCGCCAATTTTCCTTTCGCCACTCCCTCGCTGTAAATAATCGGAAGCAAATGTTCCACTCCGGGAGCACCTGAAGCATTATTAAAAATATCCGCGTCTGATTTACGCCCAATTAGCCACGGAGCATGATCGGAAGTAATCATATCGATCGATCCGGTTTTCAATAATTCCCATAAATCCTCTTTGTCCTGCTTCGTGCGAAGCGGAGGATTGATTTTACCTTTCGCCTGCAAACGCGGCATATCTTCTTCACTTAGCATCAAATAATGGGTACAGGTTTCCGCAGTGACTTTCGCTCCGATTGAACGGAAATAGTCCACCAATTGAAAAATACGCGGATACGTACAATGATATAAATGCAGTTTGACTCCTGTCTCATAAGCAAGCTCCATAGCGGTCAGCGCTGCTGCTGATTCACTTACTTTCGGTCTGCTCCAGCCATGCGAACGTGGATCTGCACCTTGGGAGCGATATTTATCAATATATCTGCGGACGATCTCATCGTTTTCTGCATGCACGCCAACCGGACAACCTGTTTCAGCAATGACCGCAAACGAATCAAGCAATTGTCCGTCATCTATTCGCGGAAAGCGGAAGGAATCCGTATTAAACATCGATACTTTAAAGCCGCATGCACCGGCCTCGGCAAGCTGGCGGATATGGTCATAACCGTCTTGCTTATGAATCGTAACAAGCATCGCCATATCAACTATGGATTGCTGTTCTAGCTGTTGTTTTTTTTCCTCGAAAGCAGGAAGCGTACAGACCATCCCCGTCGCATCATAAGGCATTTCAATAATCGTCGTTACGCCTCCGGCAGCTGCAGCTGCACTCGCTGTGTAAAACCCTTCGTCAAGCGAGCTGTAACAATGGACATGAGCGTCGACTGCACCAGGCAGCACATAGCTGCCTTCGGCATTAATCTTTTCTGTTGCGGCAGCCATGTCCGTGTCGTCTCTATCACCAATACGAACAATTTTACCGTCCTTGATTCCAACTGCGGAATGGTATGCGACGCCCCCTGGAAGTACGAGATTTCCATAAATGACGAGATCATAGCTGTTATTCACCATTTGCTCCTCCTTCCAATTGAATGCCACTGCGAATAAGCTCATACATAGCAGAAATATCTGGGGTTAGCGGACGATCTTCCGTCAACATAGGCACTGCACTGCGAATTTGCGAATAAACAGCGGCCGAGCCTCTGCCTAATTCAGCTTGTATACCGCGTAAATCAATGGCTTGGGCTGCATGCAGCGCTTCCATCCCTATAATGTAGGTTAAGCGATCGATGATGTCTTCGAGCTTACGAATGACGAGCGGTGTATTGTTTGCATGATCCTCCATGTCGCCTGCCAGCGATAAATAATCAGCAGATACCGGATTAGAGAGCAAGCGGATTTCGGCATCAATGGAGGTGTATGTTTTTTGAAGCGTTCCGAAAGCGATAGACTCTGGATTTGGTGCTAGAAACCTCTCCAGACCGGTAAAGGATGGCGTTCCGAGCTTAAGTGATCTGTAGCAGCTTATTTTGGATACATGACTTAGCGCTATCGCAACCATCTCAAACGCCACGGTCCATGAGGTTACGTCAAAATTTGAGGAGGGCACTACTCTTCTTTCATCTATTAATACACAAGGATTATCATCAGAACCGTTTAATTGAATGAGCAGCAGCCTTGTCGCATAAGCAAGCGCATCACGAGCTGCGCCATGTACATGGCAAGCACTGCGAAAGCTGAGCGGATCTTGAATTTTATCGTTTTTACTTGACTGCTGTAGCGTTCCGCCTTGCAAATAACTTCTCACATTTGCCGCGCTTGCTGCAGCTCCCTCGAATGGCCTTACCTCAAATAAAGCCGGATCAAGCGGATTCATGCATCCCCGAAGCGCTTCAAGCGACAATGCAAAAATAGCATCTGCCGTACCGAGCAGCTTTAAAGCCGCTGCTGCTGCCAGTGCACCAGTGCCCGCGGACAGCGCATTGGAGCTTACAATTGCCAATGCATCCTTTGGCCCCAGCTTCACAGGAGTAATCCCCGCAGCTTGAAAAGCCGTTTCCGCGCTCATCATCTGGCCTTTGTAATTCACATTTCCTTCTCCCATCATCGTTAAGCCGATATGAGACAAAACCGAGATGTCGCCTGCGCCAACAGATCCTCGAAGCGGAATGATCGGATGGATAGCTGCATTAAGCAAATCCTGATACATGAGTACGACCGCAGGCTGCACACCTGTACAACCAATAAGCAATGAATTCAGCCTGGCAACGAGCACGGCCCGCACCTGCTGCTCAGAAGCAGCAGGCGCAATAGCCGCCGAATGGGAATAAATAAGATTGCGGTTAAACTGTTCATACATCTCCGTTGTAATGGTTCGATCTTTATTAAGACCTACGCCGCGGTTTAGCCCATAGATCGGAATGCCTTCGGCGGCAAGCTCATGAATGAGAACATGAGCCTCCTCTACTCGCTTTAATGCATGCTGTGAGCACTCCACGCGATAACCTTCCAATGCAATTTGCTCAAGCTCGCGAATCGTGAGCGCATTGCCATCAAGCGTAACCACCCGTTCGGACGACTTCGTATCCTCCAAACCGATACCATCTATAACTTCATTCATAACAGGCACCTTCTTAGTAGATATCGATAAATTAGAATGATCGTGCTAGACGATACCCTTCAAGCCATATTCAGCAAGCGGTATGCCAAGCGCCTTTTCCACCTCTGGATATACGGTCGGGTCTTTCACGCTGGAGCTTAGAGGCACAAATTGCTTATCGATTGCAAACAATGCGATCTCCATGCCTTCCTTCACGCCGCCTACGCTGATCGGCAAACCTGTTGCTGCTTCAAAGGTCGTAATGACATCCGGATAAGTAGTAAGTCGCTTGCCGTCTGCATCATCCACAGCCATATATTCATTCATGACATGCATCGTCAGTTGACCGCCTGATCCATCCGTCATAGTAATGGTGCCAATATCGAAAGCGCCTGAATAATGAACGTCCTTTTTCAATACGACACCGCGACCGATGATCTGTCCATTTGTTTTGCTGCAAACCGTTTCCATAATCGCTTCCGCGCCATTCGGCTCAGCCTCGATCATCGCATAACCTAGATCAAGCGCTAACGAAATGCCTCCAATCGCTGCATGCTCCTTTACATAAGATGCTGGAATCGGATGGCGAGCAGAAGCGATAAATCCTCCCGACATATCTGCAGCTGTCCGCAATATATTCGATGTTTTAGCTGGCGTGCCTTTTACAACGAGCTCCAAATAAGAACCCGTATCTCTGCGTCCGCCAACAACGACCTGAATCGTTTCATAATCGGTGCGGGAAGCAAGGCCCATCGAACCCATCTTGCCTGTTGGATGCGCACGAATATCACCAGTCGCATCAACGACAACCAGACCGAGCGCCGCAGCTGGAAGCCAGCCATTAATGGTGCTCGACATGCC
Source organism: Paenibacillus sp. 2TAB26 (assembly GCF_052115145.1). Classification (NCBI taxonomy): domain Bacteria; kingdom Bacillati; phylum Bacillota; class Bacilli; order Caryophanales; family Paenibacillaceae; genus Paenibacillus; species Paenibacillus sp. 2TAB26. The sequence continues at coordinate 271,797 of NZ_JBFRGC010000003.1, read as the reverse complement.
GTTTTGCGGTGTCATAACCCCCACAACCTTGCCGTCATAGTTGTCCATCAGCAGTTGAACAGCCTTAATATAATCAATGCCCCACATTTCCCAGTCATTGCCTGCTGGTGCGCCGATCGCCGTCGCTGTCACAATAATGGCATCATCAGGCAGCTCATCAACCGAAACCAGCTTTGGTCTAGCAATGCCTACTGCTGCTCCGCCAATCTCAAGACCATGATCAACCCAGCCCCCGCCTCCGGATGCGAATACTGCCCCTCCTCTTACTGCTGCTTTTACATCCTCTATCGTTAATTCACGCATCATGCATTCTCCTTCCGATTCGTATCAATTCGACGTATTCCCTTTTTGCTTACTTCATCCAGCGCTTCCTCATAACCAGCGTCAGCATATCGTAGGACGCCAAGGCCTGTGTCATTGTCTAGCGTCGTTTTTAATCGAAGCTCTGCATCGGATGTGCCATCTGCAACGAGCGTGACACCCGCGCTTGTCATATATCCGCTGTAGCCACCGCCGCCAGAGTGTATCGCTACAAGATCAGCCATCGATGAACAGTTAATCATTGCATTAAGCAGCGGCCAATCCGATATTGCATCGCTGCCATCCTTCATGTTCTCCGTCATAATATTCGGGTGAGCCATCGCTCCCGCATCGAGGTGATCACGCGAGAAGGCAATGGGACCGCTCAGCTCGCCAGCTTGAACCATGGCGTTCACCGCTAGTGCCAGCTTCGTCCGATCGCCATGACCGAACCAGCCAATGCGCGCAGGCAAGCCCTCGACCGGAACATACTGATTCGCTAAGCGAATCCAGTTGACTACAACCTCGTTATCGCTGAAATGCTCCAATATATATTGATCAATCTTGCGAATATCACTAACCTCACCGCTCAAAGCGACCCAGCGGAACGGCCCAATCGCACGAGAAAACAGCGGTCTTAGAAACGCTTCGGTAAACACAGGAATATCAAAAGCATTTGTAACTCCATTTTGTACAGCCTGCGAACGAATATTGTTGCCATTGTCAAAAACGACTGCACCTCTGCGCTGAAACTCCAGCATCGCCTCAACTTCTAATGCGATTGAAGCTCTTGCATCCGCTTGAAGCTGATCCGGTTTTGTTCTGCGCAGCTCAGCTACCTTATCTAAACTGTAGCCTGAAGGGATATAACCGTACATGAGATCATGCGCCGACGTCTGATCGGTGACAACGTCAGGCTGAATGCCTCTGCGAATCAGCTCAGGATAAATATCGGCTGCGTTGCCAAGAAGACCGACTGACAAACTCTCCTTATTCGCACAAGCTGCTTGAATCCATTCCAAAGCCTCATCCAAGCTTGCCGTTTTTTTCTGCAAATAGCCGACCTCGATACGTTTGTCGATTCTAGCCTCAGACACTTCTACGCATAAAATAACGGCACCCGCCATCGTTCCTGCAAGCGGCTGTGCGCCGCCCATTCCTCCGAGACCGGCTGTCAAAATAAACTTCCCAGCCAGATTGCCGTCGTAATGCATTCTAGCTATCGATTGAAAAATCTCATAGGTTCCTTGGATGACTCCTTGTGAACCGATATATTGCCAAGCTGCCGCGGTCAAACCGCCCCAAACGATTAATCCCTGCTCTTGATATTTATAGAAATTGTCGCTCGTTGCCCATTTGCCAACAATGTTGCAATTCGCCATTACAACAATTGGAGCGTACTTATGCGTTCTCATAATGCCGATAGGCTTGCCTGATTGAATGACCAGCGTCTCATCTTCCTCTAATGATTTGAGCGTACTGACAATTGCATGATAGGAGTCCCAATTACGCGCTGCTTTCGCGAGGGCAGCATAGACAGTAAGCTCTTGTTGGTTTTCGCCATTTTCAAGAACATTCTCAAGCATTCGCAGCAGCGCCTCCTGCCTCCAGCCTTTGCAACGCAGTTCAACGCCTCTGGCAGCTACAATTCGATCCATATCCGATTCTCCTTATTATCATTATTCAATAATTAGTTTCTATTAATCAATAAATTAACAAACGTTTCCTCTCTAGTCAATACAAAAAAACAAGTTTACGTCAGTTTAAGTAACGCACTAGGAATAAGATGCTTTATAAATATAAAGGTTACCTCATTTTTTGCAAAATAGAACCTGTAAACTAAACCCATCAATCGGTTTCGTATGTGGCTGAAAGTTTGCTGAAAGAACGAGTAAACAGATGCATCTTTTTCTAAAAAGACAGATAATAGAGGGGTAAGCTGCGAAAGGGGAATTTGAAATGGTGTCCTTCAAAGGGATTAAAATATTGCTTGTAGATGATGAACCAACTATCGTGCAATTTCTGGAGCTCGGGCTCATCAACGAAGGATTTGATATTCGATTCGCCTATGACGGGGAATCCGCTTTGCAGGAAGCGAGTACCTTTCAGCCCCATGTCGTCATCCTCGATGTGATGATGCCCGGGCTGAATGGATTCGAAGTATGCGAGGCATTAAGGGCTACCGGCGATAATATCGCTATTATTATGCTGACAGCAAAAGATGAGATTGAGGATCGTGTCAAAGGCTTAACCCTTGGAGCTGACGACTATTTGGTGAAGCCCTTCAGCTTCAGCGAGCTGCTTGCCCGCATAGGTGCAAGACTGCGGAATCAGTTTCCTAATTTGCTTGGTGAAGCTGTGTATGGACCGTTCCGGCTCGATGACCGCCGCAAAGAACTCATTTATATGGAACAGGTTCTTGAGCTGTCTCCTACCGAATATGAGCTGCTAAGGTTTATCATTCTAAATCATGGTGTCGTGCTTAGTAAATCGCTCATTTTGGATAAGGTATGGGGATATCAATTCGGTGGAGAAGAAAATATTGTCGAGGTGTATATCCGCTCGCTTCGCGACAAATTGGACGACAAGGAGCATCGCCTCATTCGAACACTCCGCGGGGCCGGCTATCGGATGGATCTGCCATGACGCGTATTAAAAGGTCAGACGTCACTCGTTTCTTTGCTCCACGTTCACTAAAATATCAGTTATTATATCGGTCGCTGCTTATACTAGCGGCTTTGTTTCTATTAATTGGCGTGCTTCAATATTTCATTATGAAGGACTTTATTTTTCAAAATAAAGCCGATGCCTTAAATGCTCAAATCATGTCGATGCCCATGGATTGGTTTATGGATGGGAAGGATACGAATAACCGCCCTGAAACGAGCAATCAGGGTGATCCCGCTAATCCGGCTGAACGGCCGCAGCGTGATCGACGCGACTCGCCCATGTTCTATCAACCGGGCTTGTCTATCGTCCTGATTGATCCAAACGGTGTCACCGCTGACGTATCGAAGGATAATAACCTTAACGCCCCGCTTCTATCAACGGACGAATATGAGCAAATTAGAGATCAGCTTAAAGCGCATAAGCAAATTGGTTATAAAATCTTGAACAATGCCGAAGGCATCGAGCAGCTAGTCGTCTTCCGTATGGCTGGACCGCCAGGCAGAGCCGAAGGCCTCATTCAAGTGAGCGCCGAAACCGATTCACTGAAGCAGCTGCTCATGACACAGCTTGCCATATTCGCTGGCTTATCTGTCCTTGCACTTGCAGCAGGGCTCGCGCTTTATTTGCCGCTGCTTCGGCGTACGCTTCGTCCTTTATCTCGCGTCGTTGTGGCAGCGCAGCAAACCGATGCAGGCAGCTTAACGAAACGAATTCCCGCCAGCCAAGGACAAGAGGAAATCGATCGTTTATCCGATGCGTTTAATGGCATGCTTGAGCGCCTCGATCATTCCTTCGAGGCGGAACGGAAAACAACTGAAAAAATGCGGCGTTTCGTAGCGGACGCCTCCCATGAGCTGCGTACGCCGCTTACTTCGATTCACGGATTTCTAGAAGTGCTGCTGCGCGGGGCGGCCTCGAATCCGGAGCAACTCGCGCGCGCGCTTAACAGCATGTTTCTTGAATCCAATCGTATCAACAAGCTGGTCGAGGATTTACTCGTGCTGGCGAAGCTTGATCAAGACCCGCAGCTGCAGCTGGCCGAAACAAAGCTGGATGCGCTTCTGCTCGAGATGGAGCCGCAGTTACAATTGATTGCTGGCAATCGCACAGTAGAGCTGCTTCTCACTCCTCATGTGAGCGGTCAGTTCCATGCGGATAAGCTGAAACAGGTGGTGCTCAATTTATTTTTCAACGCGGTGCAGCATACCGATTCGGAGACAGGCGTGATCAGCATCACGCTTGCTTCGTACAATAATCAAGCTGAAATACGCGTTGCCGACAATGGAACAGGGATTGAGGCCGTGCATCTGCCTCATTTGTTTGAGCGCTTTTATCGAAACGAATCATCCAGAACGCGAAAGAAAGGCGGCGCAGGTCTCGGGCTTGCCATTACGAAATCGATTGTAGATGCTCATAGAGGTACAATTACAGTAGACAGCTTGCCCGGAGCAGGAACAACCTTCCGCATTTTGCTCCCAACCACCCCGCTCCAGCCGGTTGATATGCAAGATTAATTTAGAAAAAAACAGGAAGAGGCAGTCTCAAAAGTAGATTTTCTACTTTTTGAGACTGCCTCTTCTTCATGATTTATTATTTATTCCGCAGACTGCATCTCTGCTAATGCCCGCTGAGCTAATCCGTTTAAAGTAATGTCATCCATCGGCGGATTATGCAAGCCTGCGCGAACATCGCGGTACATCCGCTCCAGCGGAAGCGTGCGAGACAAGCTGCTTCCCCCCACTATTCTCATGGCAAGATCAACGATACGAACGGCTGAATTGGTCGCCACATATTTAGCGAGGCCCAGCTCTGGCTTTAATCCGCTCCGTCCCTCCGGTTCCCGGTCCCAGCGATCGGCGATGCTGTAGAGTAAGGTGCGAGCCGTTATTAGCTCCGCTTCCATTTCGCCAATTTGCCGCTGGATCGTTGGCAGTTCGGATATCGGGCCTGGCAAACTGTTAGGCCGATAGTTTTGGGCAAAGTGAATTGCAAAATCACGTGCCGCATGTGCAATGCCGATATAACAGGCAGGAATATGAAGCAGCGTTCCGCCATCGAAGGCCGTCCCGCCTTTACGATTAATTTCTGCGCCTTCAAGCGTACCGCTGTCTGGCACGAATACTTGATTCAACAGGAGGTCATGGCTCCCTGTTGCCCGCATGCCGAGTGTATCCCATGTTTCTTCAATACTTATGCCTGCACCCATTGGAATTAAAAACTCGCTTGCACGATTTTCTTCTTCCATCCATGCAGATATGGTGAAATAAGACACATCAGGACTAAGCGTGCTATAGGTCTTGCGCCCGTTAATAAGGAAACCTCCAGCCGTTCTTATCGCTGTAGTTTCCGGCTTGCCGCCTCTGCTTGGGCTTCCAGTTGCTCGCTCGCTTGCATAATGATTTATTGTGGCGCCTTTGCTTACAACCTCCTTGCAAAAGCTGGCGTATAAAGCTTCGGGCCATGGACGGCTTATCCGCATTTGCATTACCTGCCCCAGATGCCAGCCCGCGGCGAGCGCCGTTGAACCGTCACCGCGGGCCAAATGATCCTGCGCTAGTACAAATTCATACAATGACGCTTCATCCCCGCCATATTGCTTCGGCACAGTAAGCTTCAAATAACCGCACTCCCGCATATCGGCAAAGTTGTCATGTGGAAAAGAGCCTTCCCTATCATGCTTAGCTGATCTTCCTGCAAACTTGCTCGCCAGCTGATCCGCTGTCGCCGCGATTTCCGCTTCGCGCTCATTGCGAACGAACCGATCCTTTTCGATTTTCACCTGCATAAAGCTGTCCAGCCTCCTATCCACACTTTCATATCTGTATAGCAATCTTTCCTTTCAGTTTACACCCATCCTGCCAAAATAAAAATGAAAAAAGGATTAAATTGCTTAGGTTATCTAAGCAACTAATCCTTTGTAGAGACGTCTATTACGATATACATGATATGGAGGGCTTTCAGATGAAAAAAACTACTATTGCATTATTAGCGCTAATGTTGTCTGCCAGTATATTTTCAGTTAATCACATTCATGCAGAAGCAGCAAATCAGCCATTCGTAATAGAGGGAAAAGTGGTTCAGGGACGCACTTTAGTTCCAGTACGCTATGTTGCTGCAGGGTTAGGGGCTGAGGTTAATTGGAACCAACAGTCCAAAACGGTAACCATTCTTAACGGAAAAACCGAGGTTATGCTCAAAATTAATTCAAATAAAGTGATGCAGAATGGTACTGAAATCACGATTGATGTTCCTGCTCAAATAACCAAAGGGGTTACATACGTCCCCATTCGCTTTATTTCACAGACCTTAGGCGGCACCATTAGTTGGGATGCCGAACGTAGATCAGCAGACGTTTCTTTAGGCGACAAACAAGTTAGAATTACTACAGAGTCTACTTTTAACTTGTCTACGATCCCGCAAGAACATATTAATACGCTGATCCAAAAAGCGAACGAAGCGACTAATCTATCTTCCTATTCACAAATAAGAGCCCATTTTAAATCCAATTTTACTGGGACATTCATTAATAAAATCATCAAACAAAATGGACTAGAGTTCAACGTTCCATTCACAGGTACAGCATACAGTCATTCCGAAGGAAAGGAAGGATATATTAATCAATATGAATCCCCCTTAAATGCTGGAGGTATGATTGTCGAGCGAAAAATCATCCTTAAACAAATTCAAAATACATGGATGGTCGACGATATTATTTTCTCAAGCTCGGCACCTTAAACAAGTATAAAACCAACGATTTTGTTTAATAAAATATTTCATTGCGTTCCATTACTCTTCGATCTGCTTTATAATCTTGGCGGGATTTCCACCTACAACTACGCTATCTGGCACATCCTTTGTAACGACAGCACCGGAAGCAACAACGACATTATTGCCGATGTTCACGCCAGGGTTTATAACGGCTCTCCCGCCTATCCATACATTATGGCCAATCGTTACCGGTTTTCCGTATTCAACGCCAGATATTCTCTCCTTTGCATTCAAGGGGTGAGTTGCTGTGTAGATGTGTACTCCTGGTGCAAGAAAACAATTGTCGCCAATCCGAATGTCGCAAACGTCCAATAGTACACTATCAAAATTAGCATAAAAGTTTTCTCCAACATGAATGTTGTAGCCGTAATCACAACGGAAAGTGGGCTCGACATATAGAGTTTTGCCTGTGAACCCGAACAATTTCTTTAGCAGCTCCGTTCTTTTATTATCCTCTGTCTCCAAGGTTTGATTGAATAACCTCGTTAGTCTGCGAGCGTTCATTCTATCCGCAACCAGCACAGCATCGGCTGCATTATAAAGCTCACCATTCAGCATTTTCTCTTTTTCTGTCTTCATTTGGTACCACTCCTGTTTGTTGTTTCAAATTTAAGCAGAAATACGGTTTGTCTGATCACTACATTCGTTTATTTTCTTGTTCCTGAAATCATGAGGCCTAAAGCAAGTTTCTGTAATCCATACAAATAATCTTGTTTCCAGTCGCTCACAGTAAGCTCCGGCAAATGTTCTTTAGGAATATAGGCTGCGCTTCTTAATGTTATTTGGTCGGTTATTTGCTTATTTATTTCATCATTGGAAAAAATAATCGTGTGCGGGTTTATTGTAGCTGTAAATGAGGCTACCAACCGACTAATCGCATCAATCTTTTTCTCATCATGAACCAATGCAGTTTCTGTTCCATCCTCGTTATTTAGGGCTTGTACAAAATTTCGGTCATCATACTGAGGAACGAAGGATATTTCTCCTGAGAAAAACGTACTGCCTCGCACGACATCACCATTTATCATAATGCCGGCACCAGGACCATTTTGACCCAAATACAAGTAGACCAAGGAACCCTTGTCTTTATTGTTTCGGTTGTCGTAGTACCCAAGAACAGCCGCATTCATATCATTCTCAACAACGACAGGTATGGATAAACGCTCCTCAAAATATCCTTTTAAATCAAAATCATGAAACTGCTYATAGCTCGGGATGAAAATAATTCGGCCATTATTGACTGAACCCGGCACACCTATAGCTACAGAGCTGATTTTAGGATGCTTTTCTATAATGCTTTCAAGTAAATGAGATAAGCTCAAAGCATCATCCATTAGCACACTTGAAGTACTGCCTTGTTCCTTCTCTTCGCCTAAACAATTAAAAATGGTATAGTTAGTTTCTGTTTTCTCTAAAAATATAGCCAAACCGAGCATGAACTCGGGATTGTATGCGTATCTGTTTGCTCTTCTCCCGCCACTTGAATGGTCGAGACCAACTAAAATGAGTTCCCCGTCCTTTTCCATTTGCGTGAGAAACTTACTAATGGTTGGGAAGCTTACTCCTAGCTTTTGACTTAGCTCAACCTTCGTGGCACTCCCATGCTCCAGAAGAGCCGCACGAATGCTGCGTAAAATAACTTTTTTCCATTCTTTTGGAGTTGCAATTAGCTCATTTATGATGATCACCACCTCTAAGCGCAATACTTATTAAATATATTTAATAAGTTACACCGATAATATCAGAATATCGTCTTGGATAAAAGTAATCTTCAGGAAAAAATAAGAGATGCTTAAAAAAGTTTTCATGTTCATTCTATAGAATAACACGTAAAGCAATTGTTCTGGTAATAGCCGCACTCAGACAAGAAAGGATGTAACGATGTATCAAGGAAAGCTGCGAAAAATGACTATTTTATTGTTGGTTTTATATACCGTATTAATCTTCTATTTCTTATATGTCGGATTCAACAGAGCTGCCTCTATTCATGACAGCGGCTTGCGATATAATCTAATACCCGAGAAGATCCATTTATTCCTCCCTATGCAGAGAGAGTTTTCATTTTCGCTCTTTGAGTTCGGCAACTTTGCAGCATTTATACCTTTCGGAATCATGATCCCGCTTCTGTTTCGTTCTCGTTTTCTGCGTTTCATACTGCTATTTATTGTATCGATTACCATGCTTGAGACGCTGCAGATGTTTTCCCGTTTAGGCTCCTTTGATATTAACGATATTATTATTAATACGTTAGGTGCTGCAGTAGGCTACTGCGCACAAAGGTTTGTTCGACATGAGCGTGATACATTCAAAGGCTTCTGCAAAATAATAATAACAGCATTTGTACTTGCGATTGTTGTCATTGGAAGTATTGGAGGCATTAATAATTATCTAGATAAAGCAAGCAGCGAGGTTATCGCTTTAGATAAACTGCCATTAAAGGCTGGAACTGTTCTTTGGGATAAAAGTCTCTCCAGCTTTCCCGCAGCCCAAGAGAACGTTGAGCCGAAACTAAATATGTACAGCCGAAACAATACACGAACAAATGAGTTTACCTATCTTTTAGACGGCAAATATCACATGATAGCAGGTAATCTCGCGATATCAAAAACCTTAACTCAAAGTGCCGGCAATGGAAATATCGATCTCATTTTTAGCGCAGACGGAACCGTAATCCATTCATTTGGATGGAGTTTCGATGGACAGGAAGAGCTTCCTTCCGAGTTTTTTCAAATCCCCTTAAATGGAGCAAAGGAACTTACTATAAAATTTGTTAATCATACATCCGATCGAGATGTCCTGCTGTGGGACATTGCACTTCATAAAGTAAATACCGGACAAAAAATAATAAATGGGATCAAACAAAAACTAAAAACATTATTTTAAATGGAAAAAGCCGAATTTCTTAGCTTGCAAAGAAATCGGCTTTTTGTAATGTCACTTCATTTTTCAATCTGCAGCTCCGTGCTGAAGCACAAACTCATCCAGCTTTGCACCTTCCACGTCATAGGCTTGATAAGTTAAATTGTCGCCGTTTACCGTAATCCCTGCGAACATTTGCTTCTCATTCTGAAAATGAACCTTATGATAAAACTTATCTTCCTTTTTCTCATTGAATTTTTGCCCTGCTGTATTGGTTACCACATATACAGTGCCCGCTCGGTTTTGCACCGCTTGATCACCGTCGCCTGTGATTTGACCATCACGAAGCGGATAGGATCTGGAGTACTCATGATTATGACCTTGCAGCACCAAATCAACCTCGAATTCATCAAATAGCGCTGTCCAATCCTTCACCTTCTTGTTCGTATTGCCTCCATAAGACCCTTGATGCAGAGCAACGATTTTCCATGGCTTATCCGTGCTCTCCAAATCTTTTTTCAGCCAGCTTGTTTGCTCCTTTATATTCGATTCCGAATTTAAAATAACAAAATGAACAGAACCATAATCAAACGAGTATGTCGTTCCCGCATTCGATCCCTTCGCGCCACTCGCAGGTAAGTTGAAATGAGAAACAAATCGCTTGGCATCTCCATCCACTTCATCATGGTTCCCCGTAACTGGCATAAATGGAACCTGTGTTACCCACTTGCCTGCTTTTGCGAAAAGCTCGGTCCAAGCTTGCTCATCGGTGGGCTCTTCTGTCAGATCACCATTATGAACGATAAAGGCAGAGGATGGGAATACGTTAAACGCCTGATCCAGCGTATTTCCCCACAGCTCAAAATCCTGCTCCGTCACGCCTTGCGAATCCGTTACGTTTATGAAAGTAAAAGCATCGCTTGCTTCAGCTTCCGTCCTAAATTGTGCAGCATCGCTCCATGCCTCTTTTTCTCCGCTGCCTACTCGGTACGTGTATGTGGTTCCCGGATTAAGGCCGGTTGCTTCTGCTTTATGAACACCACGCAAAGTATCCTCACCTATGTCAATCGATGATGTCGTACCCTTAAAGGTCATTACAAGAGCCTCTTCCCAATCGCTAGGGACGGCTCCTTCAATGATCTGAACAATTGAATCGGAGTGTGCATTCGTACTATGCCAAGTGAAGGCGCGGCTAGTTTTTGGATCGCCCTTGAACGTAGTCACAATCGCGGCTGGCTTCACCGACTTATTGGCCTTTAACCATTCCATGCCAATGGCTCCAACAACTAATAAGGCGCAGCATATGAGCAGTATCATCATGTCTTTTCGGATTTTTATCCTAGTCACACTCCTTCTTCTCTATCTAATTTTAATTATATCTTAACAAAAAGCTGTTGCACGGCGCATTCAGCAATCTTTCAGCCAGCCTTAAGTTAAGAATAAGTAAAGGCCCGTAGAATAACATTTGTAAGCAGCGAGGGGCGCTGAACATGAAATGAGGTGTGAGATGAACAAAAACCTAAACTATCGCCATGAATTGAAATTTTTCATTAACTATCATCAATACTTTATTATTCGCCAGCGGCTAAAGGATCTGATGGAACAAGACAAACATGTCGGTCCGTCAGGCGAGTACCATATTAGAAGCTTATATTTTGATGATATAAACAACAAAGCTTTGCATGAGAAGCTTGGCGGCATTCGTGATCGGGTCAAATATCGTATCCGCATATACAATGGCCAAGACCATGTCATTCATTTTGAGAAAAAAATTAAATTCAAGGACTACATCGCAAAGGTAAAGGAACCGCTAACGAGGGAAATGTACGACAAGCTTATGGATGGCGAATACGACGTCCTTAGAGGGCCGGACAAGCCGCTTTTGAACGAAATTCACAATGAAATGAAGCATCATCTGTTGCGTCCGAAGGTCATCGTCGATTATGTCCGTGAGCCATATGTTTACGCTAACGGCAACGTACGCATTACGTTCGATAAGGAGCTGCGCACCGGGCTTCATGCTGTTAATATTTTTGATGAAAAGGTGGAGCCCGTACGCGCACTCGACAATGATTTAATCATTCTTGAGGTGAAATATGATGAATACATTCCAGCCTTTATCCGAATCGCTTTGCAGCTGGAAGGACTAAACCGGCAATCCGCATCAAAGTATGTCATCTGCCGAAAACATTTGAAGTTCAACACTTGGGAGGATTATTAAAATGGAAACCAATACAACTGCCGCGGCAGCAACGGAGACGACAACAAATTTTGCCGATCTTTTAAAAAATTCAGTACTGGATAACTTTGCTTCTGATATCAGCCTTTCGAAAATATTGATTACGCTGGGCGTCGCTTTTTTACTTGGCTTCTTCATTTACTTGCTTTATAAACGAATATTTAGCGGCGTGCTTTATTCAAAAAGCTTTAACGTTTCGCTGATCGGCATGACCATGATTACAGCAGTTGTTATTATCGCGATTAACTCCAATCTCGTGCTGTCGCTTGGTATGGTTGGCGCTTTGTCCATCGTCCGTTTCCGTACTCCAATTAAAGATCCAACCGATTTAATTTTCTTATTCTGGGCTGCCGTTGCAGGTATCGTTACTGGCGCGGGCTTCTTTACACTAGCGGTAATTGGTTCGGTTGTGGTTGGTCTTATTCTGTTCTTCTTCGTTAAGGGCGGATCGGTAGAAACCCCTTACCTGCTTGTTGTTAACTGCGACAGCGATGCTACCGAGCAGCTTGTTCACAAGCAAGTCGGCACGCTCGTTAAGCGTTATAACGTGAAGCAAAAAACAGTGACGCAGGGCAATATTGAAATGACGCTGGAAATTCGCCTTCGCGACGAAACCGGACGTTTCGTTAACCAACTAACGGAGCTGGCTGGCGTTCGTAACACCGTACTTATTAGCTATAGCGGGGACTATGTATCCTAATTATCGGGAGGTGTTTTCATGAAAGCGAAAGCGCGTGTAATCTTATTATGCTTTTGCTCCATTCTCCTGGTTACTTTACTCGCTGGATGTGCCGCAGGCGGTACATCCTTCAGTCTCAGCAGCTCGGGTGCGGCAAAGGGTACAGATGAGAAATCAGCGGATGAGCAAAAGCTAGATGAAACGGTTTTTCCTAAAGATAAAATCGTAGATGTAAAAATTACGATCGACGAGGACGCGTTCCAAAATATGCTGGACAACGCCAGCGCGGAGGAATATAAAGAAGCCTCGGTCGAATATAACGGTCAGAAGTTCGAAAACGTAGCCATTCGAACGAAGGGCAATCTCAGCTTGAACAGTGTCGTAAGAATGACCGAATCCGATCGGTACAGCTTTAAAATTTCATTCGATGAGTATGTTAATCAAACCTTGCAAGGAATAAGCAAAATTAATTTAAATAACAACTACAGCGATGCCTCTTATATGCGAGAGTTTCTATCGTATGAGCTTGCTGAGCAAATGGGACTTCCAACCCCAAAATATTCTTATGTCAATGTTTACGTCAATGGCGAGCTTTGGGGCTTTTATTTGGCTGTCGAGCAGATTGGCGATGCCTATCTTGAACGTAATTTCGGCAATGCATATGGCGCGCTTTACAAAGCAAACGGCGGCAACGGCAGCGAGCTCAACTGGTTAGAAACGATCGATTCCTATACGGGCCTCGATTTGAAGTCCGACAAATCAAATGATGATATTTTGCTCGATATGCTGGATGAACTGAACAATGGCTCCAATTACGAGAGTGTGCTGGACGTTGATGAAGCGCTTAAGTTCATCGCCTTAAACGCAGTAGCCGGCAACTTTGACAGCTACCTCTCTGAGAAAAAACATAATTATTATTTGTATGAGGATGATGGTATTTTCAGCATTTTGCCATGGGATTACAATATGTCCTTTGGCGGTTTCGGCGGCTCCAGCGTACTCATTGATGAGCCAACTACTGGCGCGATTGCCGATCGGTCGCTTATTGACAAGCTGCTTAAAGTGGATGCCTATAAAGATAAGTATCACGAAATCGTTACAAGCATGTTAGAAGGATATTTGGCAACCGATACGTTTCAGGCAAGGGTCGATGTAATTAAAGCTATGATCTCGAATTATGTAAAAGCAGACCCTTCCTCCTTCTACACGTATGAGCAATATGAGCAAGGTGTTGCTCAGGTTGTTTCCTTTAACTCGCAGCAAACCAGCACCATTGCACAGCAGCTCGCCGGCACTATTCCTGCTGCTGGCGACGGCTCTGGCAGCGGCGGCGGGATGGGTGGCGGTGGTGGCATGGGCGGTGGTGGCGGATTCGGCGGCAATCGGCCAAACGCTCAGCAGGGTAACACTCAGGGCAACACCGGAAACAGCAATGCTGCTGTTAATGCAGGAGCCGGGCAGCTACATGCCGGCATTACAGCGAACAAAGAGCTGAGCCCGCAAGGTGCTGTGGCAGATGGCTCCGTTCAACAAGTAGTTGACAACTCTACCTCACCTACTACACAAAGCCCTCAAGGCGATGCAGGTGCTGCTGCTCCTGATGGGCAGGTCCCTCTGGGCGATACAGGTGCTGCTGCTCCTGACGGGCAGGTCCCTCTGGGCGATGCAGATGCTGCTGCTCCTGACGGGCAGGTCCCTCAGGGCAATGCAGGTGCTGCTGCTCCTGACGGGCAAGTCCCTCAGGGCGATGCTGTCATGGCGCCTCCAGATGGACAAATGCCTAATCAGCAAGGCGGCATGCAAGGCGGGTTTGGCGGCCAAAGACCAAACGATATGGGTGGCGGCATGGGCGGTGGCTTCGGCAGCCCTGGCACGCAGCAAACTCAGGCACAAGGCAGTCCTAAAGAAGCCGCGACGGCTGGAATCGCCATCGTTGTCCTGCTTCTCTCCTGTGCATTCATCGTCTTCTATAAACGTAAACGACTATAAGCATTCTAGTTCAAAAAAAGATCGCGAACCCTTTGCCACAGTGGCATTCGGGCAGCGATCTTTTTCAATCCATAAGAAATACCTTTTCGCCTACTTCAATGTCTCCTATCTTTTTTACAGAAGCATACACCCCGAAGTTTAAATTCATCTCTGTGTTAATTTTTTTCAATAAGGAAGCATCACGTGCTAGCGAATCTGGATCAAGCGTAACCATGGAGCAGCGATCACAATATTTATCCACTTGCAATTCAGCACCGCCTACCGTTATTCGTCTGCCTATCCACTCTTTTTCTCCAAAAGCGCCTTCCTCTACTGTAATGAGTATATTTGCTCTAAAGCGCCGCGCGTCCAGCTGTTTTCCCCATATCGCTTCGAGCTTTTGCAAGCTCTTATCGGTGATGATAAGGATACTGCCTTCATCCACCGCTTTAAGGTCAGGACTTTGTGCCTGATAACTGCGCATCCGCATCTTCTTCTTGGAGTACTTCTGCATTTCAGCTAACAGCTCCTCGTCCCAGCTGAAGGTCTGACCCTCTGGAGAAGTTATTTCTACTACGGGATGCTCTGCGCTCGTGCGTTCATCAACCAGCTTCGCTTTGTATGCCAGCATCGCCGGAATTTCTCTTGCAGTAAAGAAGCTATCCCAGCCTTCCTTTGTTTCATCATAAAAAGCATAACAACGGTCGCCCATCAATCCGTATCTATCGATTTTACAGGTATCCAGTTCCTCTCCTGCAAATGACTTAATCGGGTACCTGCTTATACTACTAATTTTACCAATCAACGTTAATGTCAATCCAACAACCTCCATACATCCGTTTTCTTCCATTCACATGTATCTTTGATTATAGTATAAACACAAAAGACGCGCGATAAGCCAAGTACACCTTTCGGTACAGAAAGGCTTTCCGCTTATCACGCGTCATGTCATTTCATATGATTGGTTCAAACGCATTGTAATACGATTAGAAAAAAAGGTGTATTAAATCCTCCATGCTCCAATGCTGCAGCTGATTAGGGAATCCTTTTGGAGCAGTAGTACAAGCCGCCAGCTTATAGCTTCGGTTCAGTTCATATTGTTTGAAAAAATAAGCTTCCGTTCTCGGAGTTAAAGCGATGGAGCTATCCTCACCAATATGTATTGAGAAGGAATCCAGCGGTATGGACAACCCTTTACCCTTTGCTTTTATGTAACTTTCCTTCAGCGTCCAAAGCTCATAGAAATAAGCGGTTCGCTCCTCCCCTCTCAAACAAAACAAACGTTCATATTCCATTTTCGAAAAATAAGATTTTGCTATACTTTCATCTATTTCACATATTTGTTCCACATCAATGCCTACCGGGGAAGAGCTTATAAATAAGGCAGCCCAATCTCCAGCATGCGAAATATTAAAGTGAAAATCTTCGCAGCCGATAAGTGACGGCTTACCATATGAATTGTAAGTAAACTGAATCGCTTGATTGGATAGGTCTAGGTTTCGCACAATTGCAGCACGTACAAGCACTTCACCAAATAACGTCCGATAAACATCACATTGCTGTCGCAATCGACTTATTTTTAAACGCTTCTCTTCTGATACGAGACTTAACAATTGCCGGTAGTCATTCGACGTGATGTTTTGAGGTATTTTCAAAACCATAATCTCAGCCTGCACAGTTTGCTGCTCCTTTCCCCCTCAACTAATCCTAAAAGCACTCGTCTGAATCTATCACAACCTCGAATTTCCATAACGCGCCATCACTTCATGAATAGCTTTTGCCCCAAAACGAATAGCCTCAACAGGCACACGCTCATCTGCAGCATGGATCAACTCCGAGAAATTCATGTCCTCTGGGAGCGTCATAGGCAAAAAACCATACGTTTGAATACCTAATGTTGAAAAATGTCTCGCATCTGTTCCACCCGGCAGCAGCATCGGAATAGGCACTGCAGCTTCATCCGCTTTCTTCAGCACATCTGACAGCAATTCAAACAATTCCATTTCCGGGTTTTCTGGACAAGGGTCATGACGAATCACCTCTAACATTATTTGATGTTGTATGGCATGATCGTACAGCTCGGCTATGAACTGCTCTGGAGTAAAACCGGGCAGCAGCCTCCCATCCATCTCCACGATGATTTCACTTGGATGCACATTGATTTTTTCGCCACCATGCACAACCGTAGCACTTATTGTGTTGCGAAGCAGCGGTTGAAACAGCTTTCCCTTGTCACCCATTATCCTCAGCATGAGATTGCTCAGGCGTGGCCGAAGCAGCCCTTTCAATAATAACCTCGGCAATAGGGGCAATGCCGATGCCATGGATTGAATCATATACGACGCTGCGGGCGTGACATGAATCGGCAGCTTGACCTTATTTAACGCTCCCAGCATATAGGCAAGCTGCGCCATGCTTCCTTCATTTTGGCCAAGAGAACCATGTCCGCCCCCTCCTCTAACCGTAGCTCTAAGGAAACAAATTTGTTTCTCTGCCACCATAATGGGATAAAATTTTTGGCCGCTTACTTGAAAGGAGAAGCCCCCAAACTCCCCAATCGCATAATTCACGCCAGCAAAGAGATAAGAATGATGTTTAACTAAGTAGGAGGCTCCTAAATCCCCTCCTGCTTCTTCATCACTTACAATAGCCAAAATCATATCGCCTTGTAATGCTGTTTTCTCCGCGTGGGCTTTTAGAAAGGCGGCAAGCATCATCGCTACACCGCCTTTCATATCTAGGCTTCCTCTCCCCCATACGTAACCATCGATAATCTCACCCCCGAATGGATCGCGGCTCCATGCTTGCTTCTCTACACCTACAACGTCAACATGCCCGTAC
This sequence comes from Paenibacillus sp. 2TAB26, assembly GCF_052115145.1. NCBI lineage: Bacteria > Bacillati > Bacillota > Bacilli > Caryophanales > Paenibacillaceae > Paenibacillus > Paenibacillus sp. 2TAB26. Next base: position 254,473 of record NZ_JBFRGC010000003.1, on the reverse strand, counting down.
ATGAGAAAAGGAGGTGCATCTCCGCACCCCTTTAATCGTGCAATTAAATTAGGTCTATGCTCTTCTTGAGCAATAATGATCGTATCGCTGATTCCCGATTCAAGAAGAAGATCACGAATAAAATAAATACAATCTCGCTCATTGCCTGGCGGATTCGTTGTATTAAACCGTATTAATTGCTGCAATAGATATTGAGGGGACTCATATATTGGCCCGTCCAAGCTGCTAATCATCGTAAAGTCCTCCTTGGCATGGTTGACTTCCCTTTTTCATCCTTTAACTTCTATTAGAAGCTGAAAATCGACTCCCTAATTTATCCTTAAGGCCGTTGTCGTGAAGCACTTGTTCCAATCGATCCTGCTGTTCGTTCTCTGGAACAAGCTTCGTATGGAACGCAGAAATCAGCATCTCATAAGCCTTAACCAGATGCTTCCACTCTGCCCGGCCACGAGAAAGCTGAAGCCCATTCAACATCGTCTGAACCTCGCGGTAAGGTACAACTACACCTTGCTCATACTGCTCTAAATCCCTGTTCCGATTACGCATGCAAGTAACGATAGTCAAACATTGAATAATAAAATCTAACGAATAGTCTTGCCCCTCATCCCGGCCCTTCCCAAGGAGCTGTTCCCTATCCGGTTCATGGTCGAAAGAAAGCACCCTCAGGGCAGTACTATTGTTGGCTAGTTTCTTCAATATCGATTGGGGGCCCATCTCAACCGCTTCCGAAACCCCGTTTTCCAGCAAAAAACGGATAACCGCTGTCCATTGTACGGGTGCGGTAATCTGCTCTGTCAGCACTGCTGGAATCTCATCCGCACTCCGATATAATCTTGCAGTCACACTGGAAACAACCGGATGCTGGAGTGTTCCAAGCTTCAGTCCTTTAATTTCCTCTGCAAATAGCTGCGCTGCTGGTGCCATAAGAGGACTGTGGAACGGTGCGCTCACATGAAGCGGGATGACAACGCCTCCCCGCTTGGAGATACGCTGCACCGCTTCGTTCAATACTCCTTTATGTCCAGAAATAACAACCTGATCATCTGAATTAATATTAGACACTACAACAATTTCGGCTCCACCCTGAAACGAGGAACTAGCGTGCTTGCAGATCTCTGCAACTTCAGCTGCGCTAAGCGACATTACCGCCGCCATTGCACCACTGCCGGCATCGTCCGCATCACGCATGAGCTCACCGCGACGATGAACGATACGGACAGCGCTGTCAAATGGAATACCACCTGCACAAGACAAGGCGGTAATTTCTCCAAGGCTATGACCGGCTAAAAATTGCGGAGTCTTCACCAGCAGGTCTCTGTATATTTTGTACATTGCCATCCCTACAGTTAATATAGCTGGCTGTGCATATTCCGTCCTTGTCAATTCCTCCATGCTGCCCTCAAACATAAGTTTTGTGAGATCCATGTTTATCGCTTCACTCGCTTCATGAAAGGTCTCTTTGGCGAGCTCATATTTCCTATACAAATCCTTGCCCATGCCAACATACTGTGAGCCTTGACCGGGAAACAGCAATGTGCCGCCTACCATACGCTTTCAGCTCCCTCTTCTAATTCTGCCATTACAACTTTGAGAGATGCTAGATACAGAGAGAGCAATTCATCCACACTTGCTATGTCCCATGAACGAGYATCATATAGACATCGGATGTTTAACTCGTCTTCACTAAACTCAAGCTGAAGCGCAAAGCCGATTAGCGGCATATAGGACTCCATTCCTCTCAAGTCGGTTGAAGAGAACCATGGTATGATTCCATTGTCCAATGTACGGAAACCAGCTGCTGTCGCAAGCGAGGAAAAGGTATAATAGTCGCCGCTTTCCCGTTGATTAGCTACTTCAGGGATCATTTCCACAACCGTCATATAGTGGGACATATTCAGTGACACAGGCACCATCCGATCTCCTACACCGTCTTTGACGATGACTGTAACTTCATCGGACATCGTAATATCGGATAGCACGTACATATAAAGGACAAGCAATATATCGACGATATCTGATCCCATGTCTTCTGATAGCTGCATCAATTTCCCGAGCAGCGCTTCATCCAGCTTGCATGAACGGGGAATGGCTGCATGATCTATACCCGTTTCTCTGCTTATGATGCGATTAGGGAAAGTTAAACCTTTCAGCCCTGCTAGTCCATCCATATCTCCTTCTTCACTGAATGGTGCATCCATTAGCGCAGCCATTCCGCGGAGTGTTGCATTTCCGAACAGATCTGCAACGGATACACGAGAAGGATAGTGCTGCTCCAAGTTGTGATGTAAAGCAACAAGCAGAATGGAGTTGCCTCCTACCTCGAAGAAGTTGTCTTCAGCGGCAAAGTCGACTGTATGCAGCACCTCTTGCCAAAGAGCCGCTACTTTCCGCTCCGTATCGGTATCCAGCTCAAGCAGCTGCAGAGCAAATGCAGCATTATCCTGCAAACGAGCCACTTCACTCTGCTTTGGCAGCGCCTTGCGATCAATCTTTCCATTATTATTCAATGGCAATGCTGCAAGCCAAATGTAACGCTGCGGCACCATATATTCAGGCACTCGACTTGCCATAAAGCTGCGAAGCTCTGATGTCGACAATTCAGACTCCGCTGCATAATAAGCGCATAACAATCCGCCATTAGACTGCTCATCTTCCAGCAGCACCGCCGATTCAGTAACGTCCTCGTGCCGTGCGAGCATCATTCCAACTTCCTCCAGCTCGACGCGATGTCCGCGGATTTTCACTTGAAAGTCACTGCGCCCGAGAAATTCGAGGTTTCCGTCGTTTAAGAAGCGTGCAAGATCACCTGTTCTATACATTCTCTCACCGGGATAAAAAGGGTCGTTAACGAACTGTTCCTCCGTAAGCTCCGGCTTCCCAAGGTAACCTTGGGCCAATCTTGTCCCCGCTATACAAAGTTCACCAGCTACTCCAGGAGGCTGAAGACGTCCCGCCTTATCCAAAATGTACGTTCGCACTCCAGCAAGCGGTTTGCCTATTCCGGGATGATTATCCTCTATCCGCTGTATCGTTGACCATACCGTCGTTTCTGTAGGCCCGTACACGTTGTATATTTGAAGCTGTGGATAAGGCTTCAGCCGATTCCATAGGGTTGGAATAAACGGCTCCCCGCCAATGATCAAATCTTTTAAATAGCGCAAGCATGGTCTCTCTTCTTTGCCAGCCAGCAGCATTTGCAGTCTCATCGGGGTAGTTACCATCATCTCAACATCATGTTTGACGATGAGACGATCCAGCAGGTCTGGGTCTCTGCGCTCCGCTTGTGATGCTAGAATCACCTTCAGCCCATAAAGAAGCGGCATAATTAAGTCATGTATAGATACATCGAACGCAGCGCTTGCTAAAGCAACAATCGTTTTTCCTGGTACATATTCTACTTGCTCTGCCATTCCTTCTATGAACCGTATCGCACTCTCATGCTGAATCATGACACCTTTTGGTCTGCCTGTTGAACCTGATGTATAGATCACATAAGCTAGATTTTGAGAGGCATTGTCCTGCTCCATGCTGCTTGAGAGTATGTGTGAATCCTTCTCTTCCCTGCCAGCAGCGCACTGCTCGTCTCTCTCATCGATACAAACAATATTGCCTTCATATTGAGAAGCTTTCGAGAGGTATTCGTGCTGCGTTAACAAAACCGGAGCCTTAGTATCCTCCAGCATATAATGAATGCGATCCTCTGGGTATTCCAAATCAATGGGCAAATAGGCGCCTCCAGCCTTCCAAATGCCGATGATGCCAACTACCAGCTCGACCGTTCGCTCCACCATCAGTCCAACCACAATTCCTGAACGCACGCCTTCGCTACGCAGTCTACTAGCAAGTTCGTGTGCCCGCTGATTCAGCGTGCTGTAAGTAAACGACTCCTCGCCGCAAATAAGTGCAGTCTCATAGGGGCGAGATTGAGCCTGCTTCTCGAATAGGTGATGCAGGGTCATGCTTGATTCACCAGCTATTCCCTTTCTATGCAATGGCTTAGATTCAGTGGATGGGCATGAACCAACACAAAGTGATTTTATTAATGCTTGAACTTCATCTTCATCCAATATGGCTGCATCTCTAAGGAGAATATCGTCGCCTCGAACTAACAGCTCCGCTGCCCGATGGACATGATTAGCTAGATTTTTCATCATTGTCGTGCTGTAAGCAGAGCTATTGTATGTCATAGTAAGCATTATGGCGGGTGATTCTGACTCCAAGACACTGTACGAAAAGAGCAAACCAACCCCATCAGCGCTCGGTTTCCCATAACTATTTTCCAAGGTTACGGCTACAGCCTGTCCCGAATTGAAGCTGCTTGTTCTGGCGGAATCGATAGTTTCTAGTTCCAAAATATGTCCCTTGTTACTGTCCTCGAATTCATTCAGAGCTCCGTCTAATTGCTTTAGCAATGACTGAAGCATATTTTGCTCATCTACCCTGATTTGAAGCGGAATCCATGTCCCGTCCATATGACTTCCGAATCTCTGAGACGGAATGCCGATCGTTAATCGGTTATCCCCTTTATATTTATAAAGCATGATGTAAACCGCAGTAAGCAGTACGCTATACAATCGCTGATTGGACTGTTCAGCATATCGGAGCAGCATTTCTGTGAGCTCTTTGGGTAAATGGATGCGCTGCTCCATAGAACGATACTCCGCTTCTCTGCTAAGCAAATCTGGGGGAAACCCTCCATCCTCTCGCCACAAATATTGATTTCTCTCACCAGCGTCTATGACTACCTTATCCATATTTTTTGCTCCTCTCTATTGTGAATGGATGATTTCTTTGCCAGCCAATATCCTCAGGAGCGTATCATTTAGGAGCGAAACGACTTGTTGTTCCCGTTCATGTATGAAAAAATGACCTCCTTCGAAGTTGACGATTTTACAGGTCTCCGTCGTTTGTGACTGCCAATCTTCTGAAGTCCCGTACAGGCTGCTGTCCTCAGAGCCATTCATAACAATGAGATGAAGAGGGAGCGGCGGCTTAACCTCTGGCTTGTACGTGCCAACCAGCTTAAAGTCAGCTCGCAATATGGGCATAAATACGTCTCGCAGCTCCTTATGCTCGAATAGCTCAGCAGATGTTCCGCCAAGGCTTAATACTTCTTCGATAAAAGCTTTATCGGGAAGCTGATATATTTCTCGGTTCACATGGCTGGAATGAGGCGCCCCGTACCCTGACATAAAAACTACGGATGGGAGCGTCAATCCTGCTGCATGAATGCTATGAATTAATTCATAAGCGATCAAGCATCCCATGCTGTGGCCGAATAAAGCATACTGATTTTGTGTATAGTCATGGATTAAATGCAATATATCTTTAACTGCCTCATGAATATCCTCGTAGAGCGGCTCACTCATCCGGCTTCCTCTCCCAGCTAATTCAATCGGAATCAATTGAATAGAAGGATCGAGCTGCCGCGACCATTTCTTATAGACCTGAGCCGAGCCCCCCGCGTAAGGCAAACAAAGCAACGGTATACTATCCATAATTAGGAACGACCACCTTGTTAGGAAGCGATTTGATTTTGTTAAACACCACTAGCTAGCGTACGCCAAAATGTTTTTTCCATTGCAAATAGTTTTTCTGCTAGAGCTATCTCTCTGTCTCGCTGAAATTTATACGTAACAAAAGATTGCTTGATCGCATGCCAGCCGTCACAGATCATCTCCAATTGATCCTTAAGGGATTCGTATAATGTCACATTTATTTTCTTCTGCTCTCGCAGCGTTCGAATAAGTCCTTCATTTGCAATATGCCGGTTGCATATAATGTTGATTCCAATGAGTGCATACGTAATATGAGCGCTATATTTATCCGGGCTTGAATCTACTTGCCACATTCCCTCCATAGAGAAATCATCAAGCTCCCGCGTGAGCCGCTCCGCATTGTCAACAACTTCCGATAAGTTCAATTGATACGGTTTAATCGTTGGATGAAGATTATAAATATAATAGGCAGGGCCATTATAGTTTTTGTTGATATTGTATTCTGAATTTTTGAATGCTTTTCTGAGCCGATCCTCAGGAACCTCATGTTCATTGTAGCCAGCAAGCGTATCGTCAATGACATAGAAGGATGAGCGTTCATTATCGTAACCATTAAACAGCGAATAATGGTACCAATGAAACTTTTTCCAAGCCATGCTTCCCGGCAGCCAATAGAACAAATCGACATTCACACTTAAATTGCGCCCACCGTCAAGCACCTCTTTTATTTCATCTATAAACATTTCCTTATCGCGGAAGTGCCCCGGCTCAATCCACTTAATAACACCGGTTAGTGGGAATTTGGTCCAATCGTCGAGATAATATAGCGTATCAATCGTCGGATATCGAAATTGCTGGTCTGTCGCTGCAGACCAAGGATAATATCGATGAATGTTCAAATATGCCGCATATCGATAGCTGGGATGAGCAGAAACAGCGATTGAATAGGCTTGATTGAGCATACAGTTCGCCCAGAATTCATTAAATGGTTGTCTGTCCAACGTAACTTTCATCCGCTTATCCTCCTTAATAGATCCAAACTCGTATCATTTAATCATTTCTCGGCGGTACTGCACGAAGGAAATACCTCCGAGAACGATGTTATTTCGGACCATCTTGCAGCAATAGATCGCTTAGTTTCATCAGAGGGCTGGCAGCAGCCGTCATTTCCTCTACGGTTGCACAATAATGCTGAGCCATGCGCGTAATCGTATCTGAGTGAAACAGTGCTGTGGCATACTCCAAGCTGCAAATCATTTCTCCATTACTCTCCACAACCTCCAGCGTCAAATCGAATTTACTAACTCCTGGCTCGAACGGCTGAAGCTCAAAGGTTAAATCGCCTCCTTGCATGACAGAACGATCCATATTTTGCAAAATGAACATCGTGTCGAACAAAGGATTTCGACTCTGATTTTTCCCAAGCTCCAATCGCTTCACCAAATCCTCAAACGGATACTCCTGATGCTCCAGCGCTTGCAGTACATCATTATGCACATCGGCGATGTAACCGCCAAGTGTTCTTTCAGGCTGTGGTCGGCATCGAATCGCAACTGTATTAACGAATATGCCGATTTGGCCCTCAAGATCAACATGGTCACGTCCTGCTGTCGGCGTGCCAATAATAATGTCTTGTTGCCCACTGTACTTGCTAAGCAAAAGAGCATAAGCACCAAGCAACACCGTATACAATGTTGTCCCCAGCTCTCTTGCCATGTGCTGCGCTCTTCTCGTAAGTTCCTCATTCAACTTAAAATTATATCTGCGCCCCTCGAAGCTCTGCATCGCTGGTCGCGGATTATCCGCCTGGAGCTCCAGTATTGGCAGTTCTCCTGAGAACATATCCAGCCAGTGGCGCTCATGCGCCTCGTACCCTGGACCTTTTAATTGAGCTTCCTGCCAGACGGCATAATCTCTATACTGCACCCGCAGCTCTGCAAGCTCATTGCCGGAGTACAATTCGATCAATTCTTTTAGAAGCACACTGACCGATACACCATCCGTAACAATATGATGCATATCAAGCAGCAGCAAGTGAGAGCTAGAGCTTAGCGGAACAAGAGCTGCCCGCAGCAATAAGCAGCTGCCAAGATCAAATGGACGGATGAACCGCGCCATTAATCTAGTGATGGTTTCATCCATTCCCGTTTCTGACAACAAACGTTTGGCAGTCATTCGTGCCCATGCATTGCCATCCAGCTTAAATGCCGCAGATGGATGAATCCGTTGCTTGAATTGTCCATCTTCATAATGGAAAGACGTTCGTAAACTCTCATGCCTCATGATTAAAGCGGTGAACGCCTGCTCCAGCTTCTTCGCATCCAGATTCCCACGGATATGCAGTGCAAAAGGGACATTATACATCTTTGCTTCTCCAGACAGCAGAGATAAAACATATTGCCTTCTTTGAGCGCGCGACATCGGGAAATACGCCCTGTCCATCTGGCGCGGAATCGATTCATAGGTTTGCTGGCTTTGACCTTCAATTACTAGAGCGAGTGACTCTAGTGTCGGATTCTGAAACAATTCTCTCAGCGGCACGCGCACTCCAAATTGAACGCCTATCCGACTGACCAATGTTGCCGCCTTTAACGAATGTCCACCTAACTCGAAGAAGCTGTCTGTCGCTCCGATGTTATCCGTCAATAGCAGCTCCTGCCAGAGCATAACCAGCTTGCGCTCCGTCTCCGTGCTCGGCTCCCGGTAATGTCGTACATTCCGTTCTGTCTGCTGCGGTCTTGTAAGTGCCTTGCGATTTATCTTGCCTGTTGGCGTCATCGGTATTTCGTCCTGCAGCATCACATAGGTTGGAATCATATAAGCAGGCAGCTTGCCTCTCAGATGTTGGATTAGCTCCTCAGTTACACCGAGAGAATGCCCGTCTACGCTCTCTAACCATACGGTTTCTTCCTTATGGATACTTTCGAGTGCTGCTGCAACATAATGATCCGCGTACGAGGTCATATTTGGCAGATCAGCATCATCAGCCTTTTGTAGGACAACATAAGCGCAGAGAACTGGCTCACCCTCAGGCTCTTGAAACGCGATGACAACCGCTTCCTTCACACGTTCATGCTGCAGCAGCTGCTGCTCCACCTCACCGGTTTCAATGCGATGTCCTCGTATTTTCACCTGATGATCGCGGCGGCCTGCGTATACAAATTCACCATTCGCCAGCCTTCTGCCAAGATCACCCGTGCGGTACATCCTCTCCTCGGCATTAAATGGGCTCGTGATGAATACTCCTTGATCCCATTCCGGATGGCGAAGATAACCCCGACCAACGCCTGCTCCTCCGATGCAAATTTCACCAATCACACCCGTTGGCTGCAGCTGCAGCTCTGGACTCAGTACGACCATTGCTGCCCCTGCAATAGGTCTGCCGATCGTAATAGCTTCACCGCTAGTTACCTCGCACACCGATGTCCATACTGTTGTTTCCGTTGGGCCATAGAGATTAAAAATACGTGCACTCGTCACCGAACGAAGTCTTTCCAGCAAATCCATCGTCAACGGCTCCGCACCAATCATGACTATGCTTAAGGATTTCCAAACCTCGGTTTGGCTCACTTGCGCCATCCACCACTTGAAGCGTGATGGCGTAATTTGCAGCACCTCTACCCGATGCTTCTTTATAAGCTCCTGCAGCAGATGAGCATCACCCCGTTCCTCTTCATTGCAAAGCACCATTTTCATCCCCATTGTTAATGGGAGCAGGCTCTCTACGATGAAAATATCGAATGATACGGTCGCCATTGCCAATAGGCTTTGGCCTGCTTCGAAAGGAATTCGCTCACGGAATCCACTCACGAAGCTTGCCAGTCCGCGATGCTCGATCATTGCACCCTTCGGCCTGCCCGTTGAGCCGGAAGTATACAGTACATACGCCAGATGCTCGGGAAAGCTTACGATCTCCAGATTTCCTCGTTCCGAGCTATACAGATCAGCATCATCCAAATACCACTCTTCTGCTGCGCTCATGACAAACCCGGCATATTTCCTTTCTGTCAGAAGCCATTGATCGCCGCAATCCTCCAGCATCCACTGGATACGCTCAGCAGGGTATGCCGGATCAATAGCGACATAAGCGCCACCCGCTTTCAAAATGCCAAGAATGCCGATCATCAACAGGGGTGAACGGTCTGCCATCAGCGCTACGATTCGCTCCGGTCCCACCCCGCGGCTGCGAAGCGTATGTGCCAGCTGGTTGGATCTATCATTTAGTTCGCGATAGGTCATCTGCTCCGATTCAAAATGGACTGCAACCGCATCAGGAGTTTTTGCTGCCTGCCGCTCTATCTCTTCGATGACGGATCGCCATTTGAACGGGTCTCCTGGCAAAGATAATACTTGGCCCTGCAAACTCAGCGGCATTTTAGCGGGTGCATCTCCTGCAGCTACAGCCCCTCCACCATCAGCTCCACTGCTATTCATCCACGTCATACTATTCAATGCCGCAAGCAGCTCCAACTTTTCTTCATCGTTTAGCAGCTCTAGTTCGCCAAGAGTCCGCAATCGATTTTCGCTCGACATCATTGCTTTAATAATCGCGCAGTAGTGGTTCGCCATCCTGATGACCGTCTCCTCATGAAACAGATCCGTTGCATATTCCAAGCTGAAGGCAATGCCTTCCGCGCGCTCTACAGCTTCAAGTGTCAAATCAAACTTGCTGACACCGTGTTCAAACGGCTGCGGCTCGAAGCTCAAACCGCCCGCTTGCAACGCTGAATGTTCCATATTTTGCAAAATAAACATCGTATCGAACAACGGATTTCGGCTCTTGTCCTGAACGTGGTTTAGCCGCTCCACCAGCTTCTCGAACGGATACTCCTGATGCTCCAGCGCCTGCAGCACATCCTCGTGCAATTCGGCAACGTAGCTGCTAACCGTACGATCGAGCTGTGGTCGACAACGAATGGCTGCTGTATTGACGAACATGCCGATGAGTCCCTCCACATCAACATGATTACGTCCAGCTACTGGCGTGCCAACAATAATATCCTCTTGTCCGCTGTACTTCCCAAGCATAAAAGCATACGCACTCAGCAGCACTGAATATAGTGTCACACCTTGCTCTACCGCCAAACGCCGCGCCAGCTGTGCAAGCTCTCCGTCTAGATGGAAGACATGTTTTCGCCCCTTGAAAGTTTGAACGATCGGGCGTTTCCTATCTGTCGGCAATTCCAGCAGCGGCAGCTCGCCTTCAAACTTCTTCAACCAGTAACGCTCATGCGCCTCGATTGCTTCGTCGCCTAGCTGTCCCTCCTRCCAGACCGCATAATCTCTATATTGCACCCGCAGCTCTGGCAGTTCATTTCCGCCGTATAATGCTGTTAATTCCTTTACCAGCACACTCATTGAAACGCCATCAGTCACAATATGATGGATGTCCAGCAGCAGCAAGTAATGCTCTTCTTCCAGTTGAAGAAGTCCTGCCCTTAGCAGCAGTCCGCTTTCCAAATCAAAAGGTCTTATAAACTTCGTAGTAAGCTCATTCAGCCATTCGGATTCAGCGCTTACATCATCACTAGATGCTCCCAACCACTTGCCAGCTGGTACAAGCTCCTCTACAGCATCCTCGAAATGAAATGCCGTCGCTGGATGAACTCGCTGCCTGAATTGTTCATCCATATAATGAAACGAAGTTCGTAAACTTTCATGCCTAGCGACCAATGATGAAAACGCAGCTTCAAGTCTCGAAGCGTCCAGATTGCCCCGAATTCGCAGTGCAAACGGAACATGGTACATCGTGGATTCTCCTGTTAGCAGCCCCAGCAAATATTGTCTTCTCTGCGCATGCGACATCGGATAATGCTCCTGATCCATCTGGCGAGGAATCGATTCATATGTTTGCAGATGTTTACCTTCAATTACTTCAGCAAGGGACCCTAGCTTTGGATTTAAAAACAGCTCCCTCAGCGGCACATGTACACCGAACTGCTCGTGGATTCGGCTCACCAGCGCTGCAGCCTTGAGCGAATGGCCGCCAAGCTCGAAGAAGCTGTCCATCACGCCAATATCGTCCGATTTCAGCAAATCTTTCCACAGCTCGGCAAGCTTGTGTTCCGTTTCGTTTCTTGGCCTTAAGAACTGGCGCTCACTCCGCGCAACCTTATGAGGTTTCGGCAGCGCCTTTCGATGCAGCTTTCCGGTTGGTGTCAGCGGTATTGCATCTAGCAGCATCACATAAGCTGGAATCATATAGGCAGGCAGCTTGCTGCTGAGATGGGTCTGCAGCTCCGAAATCATGTCGGAGAGGTTGTGCTCGATAATATTGTTGTTACAACTAGAGTCGGAAGCGTGTACAACATACGCGCAAAGCGCGTGCTCGCCCTTCTCCTCCTGAAATGCAATGACAACAGCTTCCTTCACACGCTCATGCAGCAGCAGCTGCTGCTCCACCTCACCGGTTTCAATGCGATGTCCTCGTATTTTTACCTGATGATCGCGGCGACCTGCGTATACAAATTCACCGTTCGCCAGCCTTCGGCCAAGATCACCCGTACGATACATCCTCTCACTTGCATTAAACGGGCTCGTGATGAATACTCCATGATCCCATTCTGGATGGCGAAGATAACCCCGTCCAACGCCTGCTCCTAAGATGCAGATTTCACCAATCACACCCGTTGGCTGCAGCTGCAGTGCTGGATTTAGCACAACCATTGCTGCCCCGGAAATAGGCTTGCCAATCGTAATGTTCTCACCGCTAGTTACTTCGCACACCGAAGTCCATACCGTTGTTTCCGTTGGTCCATAAAGATTGAAGATACGTGCATTCGTCACCGCACGAAGTCTCTCCAGCAGGTCCATCGTCAACGGCTCCGCTCCAATCATGACTACGCTTAAGGCTTTCCAAACCTCGCTATGGCTCACCTGCGCCATCCACCACTTGAAGCGTGATGGCGTAATTTGCAGCACTTCTACCCGATGCTTACTTATAAGCTCCTGCAGCAGATGAGCATCACCCCGTTCCTCTTCATTGCAAAGCACCATTTTCATCCCCATTGTTAATGGGAGCAGGCTCTCTACAATGAAAATATCGAAGGATACGGTCGCCATTGCCAATATGCTTTGGCCTGCTTCGAATGGAATTCGCTCACGGAATGAACTTACGAAGCTTGCCAAACCGCGATGCTCGATCATTGCACCCTTCGGCCTGCCCGTTGAGCCGGAAGTATACAGTACATACGCCAGCTGCTCGGGACGGCTTACGATCTCCAGATTCCCTCGTTCCGAGCTATACAGATCAGCATCATCCAAATACCATTCTTCTGACGCATTCATGACAAACCCGGCATATTTCCTTTCTGTCAAAAGCCATTGATCGCCGCAATCCTCCAGCATCCACTGAATACGCTCAGCAGGGTATGCCGGATCAATAGCGACATAAGCGCCTCCTGCTTTCAAAATGCCAAGAATGCCGATCATCAACAGAGGTGAACGGTCTGCCATCAATGCTACAATTCGATCCGGTCCTACTCCGCGGCTGCGAAGCGTATGGGCAAGACGATTCGCTTGCTCATTTAATTCGAAATACGAGAGCGTCTCCAAACCAAATAAAATCGCAGCGGAATGTGGCGTTTCTGCCGCTTGCCGCTCTATCTCCGCCATGATGCTCATCCAGCAGGGATGCTCTTCGGTGGATGCGGAGAAATGTGTATTATTTGCTGTCATCTCTACCATCTCTTTTGTTTCATCGAGCAGTGCATCTCTTACCTTCTCCGCGATGTCATTACTCTTCTGTTCCGCTTCATCATCAGCGCTTGCTGACAGCGAAGAAAGCTGCAATTGCTCTGCCTCATCCAATAATTCCAGCTCACCAATCGTCCTCTTTGACCCTTCGCTTGATGTCATCTCCTTAACGATTGTGCAGAAATGTGCGGCCATTCTCTCGATCGTACTCTCATGAAATAAAGAGGTTGCATACTCAAGGTTGCATGTAATCCCCTTCCCCGTCTCCACTGCTTCCAGCGACAAATCAAACTTGCTGAATCCGGTTTCGTACGGCTGCGGCTCGAAGATCAAATCCCCCGCCTGCCTTGCTGGCTGCTCCATATTTTGCAAAATAAACATCGTGTTAAATAGGGGATTGCGACTTAAATCCTGTTCCATATCAAGCTGATTTACAAGATCCTCGAACGGAAATTCCTGATGCTCCAGCGCTTGCAGCACATTCCCGTGCATTTCAGTAATGTAACTGCCAATCGTCATTCCGAATTGCGGGCGGCAACGAATGGCGACCGTATTGACGAACATGCCGATTAGCCTTTCTACATCAATGTGATTGCGTCCGGCTACGGGAGTACCCACGATAATATCCTCTTGTCCGCTATACTTCCCAAGGAGAACCGTATAAGCGCTAAGCAGCAGCGTATATAACGTCGTCCCTCGTTCCCTTGCCAATTGCCGCGCCCGATATGCCAGCTCCTCGTTTAGCTGAAAAGCATACCTTCGGCCCTCAAAACGCTGAACCGCCGGACGCTGCTTGTCTGCAGGCAGATCAAGCACCGGGAGTTCGTCCGAGAACATGCCCAGCCAATAACGCCTCAGCTTCGAGTAATAGTCACCGCTTAATCGTTCCAGCTGCCAGACTGCATAATCTCGATATTGCACCGTCAGCTCTGGCAAGGCCTGCCCTTTGTATAAATCGATCAACTCTTTTATGAGCACGCTCATCGATATCCCATCCGTCACAATATGATGGATATTCAGCAACAACAAGTGACGGTTTTCTGCCAATTGAGCAAGACCGACTCTTAGCAGTGAGCCGCTTCCGAGATCAAATGGATCTGTATATTGGGCCATTAATTCATTGATCCGTACATCTGCTCCGATTGCAGTTGACGCGCGCTGCCATAGATCAGCCTGCTCGCCTTTCATAACCATTTCCGTTAGCTGAAATGGATTAGCAGGATGAATTCGCTGACAGAACTCTTCACCCACATAGTGGAATGATGTTCGCAGGCTCTCATGTCTCGTAATTAGAGCAGTAAACGCGGCTTCCAGTTTCTTTTTTTCCAAATTACCTTGGATGTGAAGTACAAACGGAATATGATACATCGTCGATTGTCCGGCAATGAGCTCGATCATATATTGGCGTCTCTGTGCAGGAGACATTGGATAATGATCCCGATTTGCTTGCAGTGGAATGTTAGCTCCTCCGATGCCCAGCTCAGAATTTAACAGCGTTCCCCCTGCCAGCCACTCAGCCATACTCGCAACAGACAGTCGTTCAAATACGATGCTCAGCGGCATTTCAACATGAAATTTAGCTTGAATCCGGCTTACCAATACTGCAGCCTTCAGGGAATGTCCACCCAACTCGAAAAAATCATCATAAATACTAATTTGCTCCATGCCGAGCACATCTCTCCATATTTCAGCCACCTCTGCCTCCAGCGAGGTTCGCGGCAGGGTAAGCTCAGCAACGACTCGTTGCTGTAAAACAGGTTCTGGGAGCGCCTTGCGATCCACTTTGCCATTAGGTGTTAATGGTATCGCAGCGATCTCCATAAAAAACGAAGGGATCATATAATCTGGCATTTTACTTTTCAAAAAGCTCTTTAAATCCTGAGCTCCTATTGTTTGATTCACAACCATGTATGCGCAAAGTTTTTTATCGCCTGCTTGATCCTCATGAGCGATGATAACCGCTTCGTCTACCGCCTCATGTCTTTGAAGCTGCGCACCAATTTCTCCAAGCTCGATCCGAATGCCTCTTAGCTTGATTTGATCATCCATTCGGCCTAAATACACCGCATTTCCGTCTGGCAGCCACTTAGCTAAATCACCGGTACGGTACATAATGGTGCCAGGCTGCAGCGGGTGTTCAACAAACCGTTCCGCGGTCAATTCCGGTTTATTAACATACCCAGCAGCAAGGCCGCTGCCGGAGATGCATAGCTCCCCAGCCGTTCCCACCGGTGCAGGCTTGTCTCCAAAATTTAAAATATGAACAGCGACGCCATGCATCGGTCCGCCAATTGGCACATTAACGCCGCTGGCAGCAGCTGATTTATACACATACATATTGGAGCAGATCGTCGCCTCAGTCGGACCATAGCCGTTAACCATTCGTATATTCGGATTTAATTGAACAAAAAGCGCAAGCGTTGTATCTTTTATAGGTTCAACACCAACAAGCAGCTTGTCCAAGGAGATCGTCATCCTCGATTGTTCCAACGATTGCGCCACATCCCGAAGCAGCGTCGGCGGAATATAAGCAAAAGTTATCTTCTCTTCTACTAATACTTTTGCTAGCTCTCTAGGATCAAGAAGCTTGGGATTTGGATAAAGGACAAGGGACGCGCCAAACATAAAAGGCATAAACAGCTCGCATACGCTCACATCAAACGAAATATTGGTAAGGCTTAAGCAGCGGTCTCTTTCATCAAAATTTCCGTCATAAAACAGCTTCATCGAATGGCTGAAGTTATAAAAGCTGCGATGCGGAACCATAACTCCCTTCGGCTGCCCAGTAGATCCCGAAGTGTAGATGACATACATAAGATCATCTGCTGAAATGGATACGTCCACATTGCTTTTATCCCCGTCATATATCGTTTCATCCGTTAATCGCATTTCCTGAACGGATGGATACACATTTCTATGAACCGAATCGTCTACTAAGAGCAAACTTGCTCCGCTGTCAGCAAGCATATAGCTAATTCTCTCCTGCGGATATTGAAGGTCGATTGGCATGTATGCACCACCAGCCTTCATAATCGCAAGCATTCCTGTCACCATTGAAATCGAGCGTTCAGCCATCACACCGACAATGCTGTTAGGGCCAACACCGCAGCGAACAAGCTTGCGCGCCAGCGCATTTGCTCGCCCATTCAATTGCTCGTACGTTAATGACTCCCCTCTGCACTGAACGGCGACTCTTCCAGGAACCCGTCTTGCCTGTTCTTCAAAGCTGCTGTGGATACAGCGAGCACTAGGGAAAGCAGCCGCACGACTGCCAAATTCCGTCAGCAACTTGTTGTAATCTTGAGGGGACAACATTTCACACTCGCCTAATGTATGGTCTGGATAGTCCGATACATAACTTAGCAACGTAACGTAATGCCTCATCATCGACCTTACAGTCTCTTCGCGGAACAAGTCCTTGCCATATTCGACTACCAATCGCAGGGTGCCGTCATTTTGCTCCACGGCTTGAACCATCAGATCGTATTTCGCCGTCCCATGCGGGAACCTCTCGTGCCGATAGGTCAATTCTTCACTCGAGTAGTTGGGAATGTTCAAATTTTGCATAATAAACATCGTATCGAATAACGGATTGCGGCTGCTGTCTCGCCGATCCACCATGGACGCTAGCTCTTCAAATGGAAAGTCGGAATTTTCATAAGCCTCTGTCGATGCTGCTTTTATCTCTTCTAAAAACTGGGTAAACGGTTTGTTTGCCACGGGATACCCGCGCAATACAAGTGTTCCGACGAACATCCCTACCAGAGTCTCAGCTTCACGGTTGACTCTCCCCGCAATCGGTGTGCCTACAGCAATATCTTCCCCGCCAGAATACTTTGCAAGAAGGGTATAATAGACCGATAAAAGCACCATAAATAGCGTAGATTCCGTTGATTTTGCCAGCTTTCGCAAATTATCCGATAACTCGTTGTCCACATATATATCAAATGTTTCGCCGCGATTGCTCTTTATCAGAGGGCGAGGAAAGTCAGTCGGAAGCTCCAGCACAGGCCACTCCCCTTGGCAGTGCTTCATCCAGTAACTTCTCTGTCGCTCCATCCGCTCCGATTGCAGTTCCTCTCTCTGCCACGCAGCGTAGTCTATATACCGCAAGGTTAACGGCTCAAGACTCTCTCCTCGGTAAAGCATCATAAGCTCTTTGAGCAAAATACCTGCTGAGAAGCCATCCGAAGCAATATGATGCATATCCAAATACAAAAAATGTCGCTCAAGATTAACGGTGAGTAAAGCAGCGCGAAGCAGCGACGCATGACTCAGATCAAATGAAGTAAACAAGCTATGCAGCGTTTCAAGCACCGTTTCTTCTGATACCTGCAGCCGCTGAAGGGAAAAATGAACATCAGAATGAACAAATTGACAAATTTCACCGTCTACTATGGCGAATGACGTTCTTAACATCTCATGCCTTTTTATTAATGAATGAATAGACGCTTCCAATCTGCCTGCATCCATTTCCCCCTCTATATGTAAAAGCTCCGGCAAATTATAGCTTCTATCGCTAGGCGAGGCAGCTTGCTGCAAGTACATGCGCTTTTGCGACGAAGAGATCGTATAATACTCCCGCTCCGCCACTCGAGGCATATGAATTACTTTTTCCGTTTCTGGCGAAGCAATCCTTAATCGCCGCTCTTCCACAACACCAGCAAACCCGCTAAGTGTAGGATGTCCTAGCAAATGCTGCACTTCTAGTCGAATCCCCCAGCTTTGACTAAGTGAATTAACGATTCGCAGCGCAATGATCGAATCACCGCCCAATTCATAGAAGTTAGCATCATTGCTGAGCTCACGATAACCGAGCAGTTCCCCCCATACATTAGCGACACTTTGCTCCGATTCCGAGACGGAACCTTCACTGCACAGCCTCACGTGGTTAACTGCCGATTCATGTTTAATCTCTCTCAGAGGTGCTATATTAACACTGCGATCATCTTCCTCTACCCAACACGGATAGGGATCAAATGAATATACAGGCAGCGGTACCCTTCTGCGTCTCTCATCACGATAAAGCTCCTTCCAATCTACTTTAGCACCAGCTGCATATAACTGAGCTAACTGTGTACTTGCATCATCGTTGCCCCGATTACTGCGGACAACCTGCTCTAAGAGCTCTTTTTGCTTTCGCTCGTCATTCCCTCCCGTATGCACTGCATTTGAATCGGCGTAATAAATATTCGGCATCATCGTGCTTTGCAACCGCTCAACATCTAAGGCTTCCAGCCTATTTCTAAGCTCAACTTCATTTTTGGCGACGATCGCCAAACGATATCGATAATGTCCGCGACCTATCGCCGCGCTATAGCAGATGTCCGTCAAGCGCCATTCTTGCTGCTCCTGATCGGTAAACCAAGCACGATAATTAATAATGGATCGCTTAAGAGCCGATTCGCTTTGGGCGGATAGGCAAAAAACTTCATTTTTTTCTTCCCCATAAGCTGCATGCGCTACCTCTTCTAACATAACGCTATCATTCATTGACATTGACGGTGCTTCTTCCAGCACAACATGGCAGTTGGTTCCGCTCATACCAAATGCGCTAATACCGCATCTACGCGCACCAAACTCGTCACTCCAATGCGATAGCTTGTCGTTGACATACACTGGAGAATCAACAAACGATATTTTGCGATTGGGGAAACGATAATGCAGCGTAGGTGGAATCTGTTTATTGCAAAGGGAAAGAACTACCTTCAGCAGCCCCGTAATACCAGCAGCATGATCGAGATGTCCGATATTGCTTTTGACCGAGCCAATCGCACAGAACTGCCTCTTGTCTGTGAAACGTCTGAACGCTCTCGTAATGCCATCAATTTCAATAGGATCTCCCAATGTGGTTCCTGTACCATGCGCTTCCAAATACATGATCGTTTCGGGATCAATGGCTGCATCCTGCCAAGCACGGACAATGACATCCTCCTGCGCCAAGGCGTTAGGCGCAGTAATGCCTACGGAGCTGCCATCCTGATTCATAGCGCTCCCTTTAATAAGTGCATAAATATGATCCCCATCCTGCAGCGCCTTTGCGAGCGGTTTAAGCAGCAATGCGACTACACCATCCCCGATACCGGTCCCGTCAGAGCTGTCATCAAACGGCTTTGCACGGTTATCGCTTGACTCGATCCCAAGCCGAATGCCCATATCGATCGGAAGCAGATTGAGCTTCACACTTCCAGCGATAGCAGCATCGCATTCACCGCTGCGAATGGACTGACATGCTAAATGGACGGCCACAAGAGAGGATGAGCAAGCGGTGTCGACATTAAGTGCCGGCCCTTTCAAATTCAAGAGATAAGAGATGCGGCTTGCGATCATTGAACTTAAATTGCCTGGCGCTGCCATTGCGAGCGCTTCTGGATTTACCGTTTCAATAATACGTTTATAATCATGCAGCGCATCGGCGTTATGACCGATAAATACACCTGTTCGTGAGCCATGGAGCGCTTCGCCCCCATAACCGCCATCCTCCAATGCGCTCCATGCGGTCTGCAGAAACATGCGCTGGTTCGGACTCATTAGTGAAGCTTCCTTCGGAGACAATCGAAAAAAGGAATAATCGAAGGAAGAGATATCCTCCAAATATGCACCATCAAATATTGAAATGGTTTCATACAATGCGCTCAGGCGACGAAGATACGGTTCCAACTCCTGCCGCCTCGACTGCGGGAAGGAACGTACACCGTCCACTCCATTTTGCAGCATATCCCAAAACTCTCGGTGTGTGTCTGACTTTGGAAGCTTGGCAGAAATGCCGATGATCGCAATTTCTTGACTTGCGGTTTCCAGCACCGCGTCACTACCTGCGTCTCCTTCATTTTCATTGCGATTTGGTTCCAACAAATCCAACTGGAACATGCTGCACACTCCTCTTTTGCGGTTGTTTGCAGTGGCAATGTGATCACTACCATAAATCATTGATTTAAATTGATATACTTTTATTTTGCCGCTTCAAATCCTCCGATTGTTTACGCAGCAAAATATACAAATGCACAATAATCGCTATTCCGCTTATGAACGACAGAATAAGAAAAATTTCGGGAGAGGAATCCTTCATAAAATGAGAGACGACGTACAAGGTTGCTGTACTGAACACATGCGCGAGCAAAGATGACCATATCGATCCTGTGCTCACGCGAATTACACCATAAATAATCGCTCCAAGAGCAGCGAAGGCACCAATGGTTACGCTCATAAATACAGTTCCAAACAACAAAGCTTGCAGCAGCACAGACCATCCAGAGGAGAATCGTTGGCGGAAAACATGGATCAGCATCCCCCGGAACAGCCATTCCTCGAGCAAAGAACCTAGCAATAAGCTGCTCAATACAAATACATAGAAATTCCCTCCACCAGCTACAAATTGAACCAAATTCGCAATTTCCGGAAAATTCTCAGCGATCCAAGCAAGCTGTGTGAACACCGCGATGAACAGACCAAGCCAAATTCCTGTCCCAGCAGCCATCACTGCTGATTGTGGTCGAACGAAGCCGAGGTCTTGCATTCGAATGTTTTGCCAGCGAAGCAGCGGCACATAAATGGCGATCACAATCGTATTCGCTGCGATAAGAGAGCTCGCTGGATTTTTGCTAAGCCACGCACTAAACTCAGCATCTTGAATCCAATTGTTCAACGCCCAATTCGTGAATAAAACTACGCAGATATAAATAGCTAAATAGAGTAGAACTTTACTAATTACAGTTAAAGTTCTCATGTGTGAATGACCTCTTTGTGATTGTATGGCTTGCGAAAGCGGCGATTGCCCAAATATAAGCCAGTTGCAATCATGGCACCTGCAACTGCCATTACAGCTGACAATATGAATATATCGTCACTCTTCGGGCCTAGATGCCAGAGCAAGTATTGAACTCCTTGGCAAGCCACCTGCGCGGCAATCGGCGCCCAGATGGAATCAAACCATACGTACAAGAGGGCAAAAATGATAGCGCCAAGAAACCCATACAAGGAGAGCGGAATATCACCTAAGAAGAATAGAACGCCATATAATAACCCTTGCAGCAAAATCGCAACGGTGACAGGCAGAACGCCTCTAAAACTGTTCAGCAGTAAACCTCTGAATAACGTTTCCTTGTATACATTGCCTAGCAATAGAAAAACGAGGAAAACATACCATTCTGCCCGATTCAAATATTCGAATAACTCTTGGAATTTGAACTGATCAGACTGGATCGCAGGCAATTGCGAGAATGCCACAGTGAACAACCCCGCGCCCAAACCCACCCACAGCGACAAGGAAATAGCGCTGCCATCCATCTTTTGAAATCGGGCTTCCTTGAATAGGTTTTGTTTAAATATTAGCTTTATTGCAAAGTACATAAGCGGAAAACCAATAATGTCATTTAATATGATGACAGTAAGCGTATTTTGTTCAAACCAAGGACTTAACGGGTAGATATAAGCAAAAAATAATTTGGTAACGGTAAGAAACCAGGCGAAATACAACCCGATGACCAGCGCAACACGCCCTATCGATACAGTCCAATTTCTCATCTTATCGCCCTCTTCCAACCGTAATCGGGTCTGCTTGTACTGAACTTGCACCTTTTTCGAACCCTCTTCGCCAAATATTTGCCGTTCCTCCTATGAGGAAGAGCAGACTTCCAGCCGTTAGAACATACAAAGCAGGTTCTCCTATTTCGTTAATCGCTTCATGCCAACCAACATATTTTGTTATAAAAATAAGACTCATGGCTGAGGTTTGTACAATAATTGGCGCCCACAGGCTCCCTATTCGGATATACAATATCGCGTAGATGAGTCCAGAACCAAAACCAATGAATGACAGGCTGAGGCTTGGCTGAAAATAGGCGTAAACCAATGCTTGCAAAATAAGCGCAGCATACAGCGGCATCACTTGACGTAATTGTCCGTAAATTAATCCTCTAAACAAAATTTCTTCATAGATGGGGGCAATAAGCCCCGCACCCAAAATAACGAATAAAATGGAATCTCCCCTAATGAGATCATCAACGAGAAAGGGGATGGACGGAAAGTGCCGAGCGATGACATCAATTTCAATTAGACCAATACTAAACAGGCATCCGGCTGCCCCCATAGCCAGCATCAACCCGGCATCTTTGACCCCGATCTTCTTGAAGCCGCTAACTTGAAACAAAGTTTGCTTCTGCTCTTTCCATATGCTTCTCTTCAAACGGAAAACAAGCATATAGATGAGTAAAATGGAGGTAAATAATATCGCCATGAACATCGCCGGGTTACGATCCATAAACTTGGCAAGGCCGAGTGTAGCTTCATACTGATAGGTTGATCGCAGCAGATAAAGCAAAGCGTAGAAGATACCTAAATACCATGCGATATTCCCGAGCATAAACAAGATCTTTTTCAACGTAATGCTCCTTTGCATATAGGGTTGTCCTTACTGCTTGCCGCCAGCTCTAGCATTAGAAGTCTGCTGAAATTGATGAACGGCCATTCTGAGCAGTTTAATATAGCCCTGAGCCCATGCCTTAACCTTTTCTTTCTTTAATCGACGTGCATTAAATTCCCATAAACCGCTCATCCCTTTACCTGCTCCTCCCCTGCCGCTGTCTAACGTCAGAATGATATCGAAGTGGTGCATGAGTTGATTTTCGGGAATGAAGCCTGTGCGCGAGCGATCTACAAACAAAGGCGTTATGCGGGAACTATTATGGCTCCCAAGCTCTCTCTCCACTTGATTCCAATCGTAGGAAATTTTCGTATCGTCAAATAACGAGTCGGCTGCTCGGATTAGTTCGCTAAACTCCAGCACCGTACTAAAGTCAAGCTCTAATGGTGTGAGCCGCCCTCTTGATGTTGCAACCGGCATTACCAGATCATTAGCGCCTGACTGCTGCTTCCAGAAGAGCAGATAGATTGCTAGTGCAACGGTTGTAATGGACACGGACTCCGAATATGCCATTTCTGCCAGTCCCTCAATTAAATCGTCCTCAAGGGTGAATTGGTACGAACCATTCCGCTGCGCAGTGTATGTGTTATTGAAGGAGTCCTCACCTGCAGCAATTCCAGCGTAATGCCAAATGTGAGGAAGATTGCTTTGGGAATCAATATATTCCGCAAGCCCGGCAATCGTCGGATAATTAAATAGATCCGTCACCTTGAGTAAACCTGGGTACAGCTCTTCCAGTCGCTGGTGGGTACGGACAAGCAGCAGCGACTCTCCCCCAACATCAAAGAAATTATGATGCGTCCCAATAGCGGTTCGGCCTAGCACTTCTCCCCACACAATAGAAATGGTTTTTTCCGTTTCGCTTGCTGCCTCCACATAATGCACGCCTTCATCCAACCGCTCATCTGTTGCTGGCAATGACTTCCGATCTACCTTGCCATTTGGAGAAAGCGGCATTTGATCCAGCTCGACGTAGACAGCCGGAACCATATAATCGGGTAATGTTTTAGCCAAATGATAACGTAATTGTGCGGTAGTGACTGCATCACTCGTTACGACATACGCRCATAGAAATGCACTTTCCCCCGCAGCTCCATCACGCTTCATGACAACGGCTTCCCTCACGTCTGGATGACCCGTAAGAGCATGCTCGATCTCCCCGCATTCAATGCGGTACCCCCTAATTTTCACCTGGTGATCCATTCGTCCCAGAAATTCGATGCTGCCATCAGGCAGCCACCTCGCAAGATCGCCTGTACGATACATGAGCTCGTTAGCTGCGAATGGATTTTTCACAAACTTTTCCGAGGTCAAATCAGGACGTTTCCAATACCCCCGCGCTAAGCCAACTCCCGCAATACACAGCTCTCCCGCCACGCCTACCGGTTGAACCTGCATAACATCATTGACCACATATAAGGAAATATTGTCGATAGGTTTGCCAATAGGCACGCTCGTTAAACTTTGCTCTCCTATACACTCGTAATAGGACACGTCGACCGTCGCTTCCGTTGGACCATACAGATTAATGAGCTTCGCAGCATTAGATTCTCCGATTCGCTCTCTGAATCTCTCTACTTGATTGACCGTAAGCGCTTCTCCACTGGCAAAAACATAACGCAAGCTCTCAAGCTTTTTACTATCATTAACAAGGCCCGGGTAATCCAAAAACAGATGAAGCATAGAAGGTACAAAATGTAGCGTAGTCACCTCATGCTTATTAATGGCATCATATATCGCCCCAGGGTCCTTTTCTCCGCCTGGTGCAAGCAAGCATAGCTTAGCGCCTGAGAAGCTCCATAAGAACAACTCCCATACCGACACATCAAACGTAAATGGCGTTTTTTGCAAAATCACATCATGCATATCAAGTGTGTATCTGTTTTGCATCCACGTAAGGCGATTCACTACGGAATGGTGCTCAATCATTACCCCTTTCGGCTGTCCTGTTGACCCTGAGGTGTACAACACATACGCTAAGCTACGCGATCGATGAATTTTTTCTAGCGGTCCATCATTTTGCTCATGCTGCAGCGCTTCCTCTATGTTCAATCGTTTAGAATCTAGCGACATGTTGTTGAACTGCCCGTCTAAGCCCTGAGTCAAAACAATCCTTGCTCCCGAGTCATCCAGCATATACCGAACTCGCTCTTCAGGAAGCCCAGGTGAGATCGGGACATACGCCGCTCCCGCCTTCAATATGCCGTAAATAGCAATGATCATGTCTACAGAACGCTCCATGATGACGGCTACAGTATCCTCATGCTTCACCCCGTGCTTTCTCAGAACTCTTGCCAGCCGATTGGCCTTCCCATTCAGTTCACGATAGGACATTTCCCCAGTCTCATAGATCAGCGCAGTAGCATGCGGTATCCACTCAGCTTGTGCTTCCAAGTAGGACTCAACGGTCATATGAATTGGATAAGCGGTAGCCGTTTCATTAAATTGAACAAGTTGAATGGCTTCTTCATCCGAAGTCAGCAAGCTTATTTGGTTTAAAGAGATATGCGTATCTTTCGTAATTTGCTCCACAATTCGAATATAGTAGCTAATCATTTGGTTAATTGTTTGTTGTTCGAATAGATCCGTTGCATATTCTACAGTAAGGTCTGCACCATCCTCACGCATTGCAAGCTCAAACGTCAGGTCCAGCTTGGATACAGCGTGCTCCAGCGGTTGCGTCTTTAATTGCAGCACATCAGCTTTCATTGCCGGCACATCCATATTTTGCATAACAAACATGACGTCAAAGATTGGATTTCGACTCAGGTCTCGCTTTACATCAAGTGCAGTTACACAATGCTCGAACGGCAGCATCCCATTATGCATCGCACCAAGCACCTTCTCCTTGATCTGTCGGGCAAAATGAAGAAAGCTGTGCTCACCCGATGGCTGGCTCCGGATTGCAACGGTATTGACAAACATCCCAACAAGCGGGGCTGTCTCTAGATGGGATCTTCCTCCAATCGGTGTACCAGAGATAATATCCTCTTGACCCGTTAGCTTATGAAGCAGCACGTGAAAACAAGCAAGCCATATTGGAAAACTAGTCATGCCAGCCGTTGCTGCCAATGACTCTACCTCGGACATTAACGAGAGAGGCAGCGCATGGATGATTTTGCTCCCCTTAAAGCTTTGTTCGGCTGGCCTTGGCTTGTCCACTCGCAAATCCAGAAGCGGCAGCGTTCCCGCCAGCTCCTCTCGCCAGTACTGCTCTTGCCTATCCCGCTCACGGCTCTTCATAAAACCCTGCTGCCATACAGCTACGTCCTTGTACTGGATTTCAAGCGACAGCAACGTGCCGCCTTCATAAAGCTTGGTGAAATCATGCGCCAGCACTGTCATTGAAATACCGTCAGATACGATATGATGCATGTCAAGCAACAGCAAATGCTCTTGCGCGCCATTCGTAATAAGCGAAGCGCGCAACAGCGGAGCAATGCTCAAATCGAATGGCTGAACGAATTTTTGCATGCTGTTCCATCCATCCACTTGATCCGTTTTTGTTACATCAGCTCGCACCATTACTCGCTCATGAATGCGTTGAACGGGGGCGCCATCGCGCCATTCAAAGCTTGTTCTGAGCGGCTCATGACGATCAATGAGCCGCTGCAGCGCCTCTTGCAATCTCTCAACGTTCAGTTCACCACGCATACTGAGTGCGAACGGCAAATTGTAGGCTGTACTTGAAGGTTTCATATGATGCAAAACGAATAGTCGGTTCTGTGCAAGCGACAATGGATAAACATCCCTCTGCTCGGCCCTTGTGATAGTTGCAGCAGTCCTTTTCGGCGATCTATCAATGAACGCTGCCATCTCTTCTAGGACCGGGTAGGCAAACACATCCTTTAGTGTAAATATGACCTCTAACTGCCGCTCCACTGCACCTGTTAACTGCGCTGCGCGCAGCGAATGTCCGCCAATCTGGAAAAAATGATCGTCGGTGCGTACGATGTGAACACCAAGTATGCTCTTCCATAGCTCTGCCAGTCGGAGCTCCGTCTCACTGCGCGGATCGGCGCCGCCAATAGAATCAGCAAATATCGGCTGTGGAAGGCGGCTGCGGTCTATCTTCCCGCTAGCATTTAGAGGAAAGGAATGCAGGCAGGCAAACAGGGAAGGAATCATATATTCCGGAAGCATTCCCCTTAGCCTCTCCTTCAACTCACGATCATTGCGTTCAAAAGAAGAAACCACATATGCACATAAGGCTGGTTCTCCCGTCCGATCCTTCACGGGCATGACGAGCGCATCGGAAACCTCCTCCAGCTGCATCAGCGCATGCTCAATCTCTCCACATTCCATTCGAAATCCTCTAATCTTCACTTGATGATCGAATCGACCCAAATACTCGATATGACCGTCAGCAAGCCAGCGCGCGCGATCTCCGGTCAAGTACATTCGTTCCCCAGCAAAAAAAGGATCAAGTACAAATTTTTCCGCTGTCAATTCTTGACGGTTCAAATAACCTCTAGCGAGTCCCACTCCAGCGATGCAGAGCTCGCCCGGAATTCCAATGGGCTGCAGCCGCCGCTGCTCATCCACAACGTACAGCCGAATATTTTGAATCGGCGAGCCAATCGGAACAGATCCTTGCTTATAGTTCGCGCAATCATATGCGCTGACATCCACGGTCGCTTCCGTCGGTCCGTATAAATTTATGAGTCGTGGACTTTCGCTGCCTGCAGAATGCTGGCTGTAGAACCCTTCCACCTGTGCAGGCTTCAACGCCTCTCCGCTTGCAAATACGTAACGCAAACCTCCGAAAGGGTTGACCGCCTTAACTTCCGATGCATACTGGAGATAAACGCCCAGCATGGATGGGACAAAATGCATGACCGTCACCGCTTGCTCACGGATGACTTTCATCATGACCTGCGGCTCCCGCTCCCCCCGCGGTTCCAGCAAGTAAACAGATGCCCCTGCAAAACTCCACCAGAACAGCTCCCACACTGAAACATCAAATGTTATGGGTGTCTTCTGAAGAATGACATCTTGCGAGTCAAGTGGATATTGATCTTGCATCCAATGTATACGGTTGATGACCGCAGCATGCTCGATCATAACCCCCTTTGGTTTTCCAGTAGAACCTGATGTATAGATAACATAAGCCAAATGATGCGCGTTCACTGCAGGCTCCAATAGCCATTCCTCAGTATCATGGGAACCCTTGTCTTCAACAGCATCTATATCTATAATTTCACCATTAAACGGCAGTTGGTCCATCCATTTGCGCTGGGAGCATAATAACTTGGCTCCGCTATCTTCAAAAATGTACCCAATACGCTCCTCTGGAAAATGCGGATCGATAGGCAAGTAAGCGCCCCCGGCTTTTAGAATGCCTAAAATCGCTGCCATCATTTCAAAAGAGCGCTCTGCAACAATCGGAACAATAGTCTCTGCTCCAACACCTTTCTGACGGAGCAGCAGAGCAAGTCGGTTTGCACGATCATCAAGCTCACGGTAAGTAAACATACCCTCGTTCGATCGAATGGCTGGAGCATTCGGCGTCTTGCGTACCTGTGCCTCAAAACAGCCATGAATGGTTTCGCCATCAGGATACGGCGTTGCTGTATCATTCCATTCTTGAAGAAGCATTTGCGCTTCCTTCTCCATAATTAAGCTGAGGGAAGAGCATTTCATACCTGGCTCATCCGCCACTTGTTTCAATACATTGAGCCAATGATCCGCCAGCCTCATCATCGTCGCTTTATGAAATAATCGCGTATTGAACTCTAGCTCTGCTCGAAAGCCTCCGTCACCATGAGGATAAAGATCAAGTTTAAAATCCAATTTAGATGTCATGTTTTTACTTGCGCGTACAGGCTGTACCCCTACAGTGTGACCCTTCACTTCCAAATCATTTTCGACCTGATTGTGCAAAATCATCATCGTATCGAACAGCGGGTTTCGTGAGGGATCCATCATCATTTGCGCAGCTTCAATCATCTGGTCAAAGCTCACATCTTGATGTTCGAGTGCTGCAAGCAGATGATCATGTGACGCCTTCGCAAATTGATCAAATTTCATGCCATCGCCTATTTTAAGGCGAACCGGAAGAAAATTATTGAACATACCGATCATATTAGCCGTATCGGGATGTGATCTTCCTGCCGCTAGCGCCCCAATAATCAAGTCATTTCCGCTTGTATACTTTTGAAGAAGCAGAGCGTAGGAAGCAAACAACAGACTATTTAAGCTGATATTGAGCGTATCGGATATAGATTGAAGCCGAATAGCTAGCTCTGAAGGAACATGGAATCCAAACGTCTCCCCCTCTAGCGATTGCCGTTCCCCACGCGGGAAGTCAAGCGGCATGTCGAGGCTCGAGGGTGGATCGCTTAACTCGGTCTCCCAATATCGGATGCTCTTGCGCATGCGTTCCTTATTCCCTTGGCCTGATCTCCATACCGCATAATCCTTGAACTGAATATGCGGCTCTTCCAAGCGCTTGCCGTCTAGTCGTTTGACTAGCTCTTCAATAAGCAGACTCACCGAAATGCCATCCGCAATAATATGATGGATATTTAGAAGCAAATAAGTTTCTCCGCATGCGCTGCTGAGCAGCCGTGCGTCAAGGAGCGGTGCTTGTGAAAGCGGCAACGGCTTGGCAAATTCGCAGAACTGTTGCTCCAGATCTATTGTTGTATCGCTTATCTCTTGAAGCTCGAACGAAGCATGCTCATGTATAATTTGACGCGCCTCACCGTCAATAAACTGGAATGATGTACGAAGCGGCTCATGCAGAGCAATAAGTTCTTTTATGGCCCGTTCCATATCCGTTCGCTGAACATGGCAAGTTAAGCGCAGCGCTAACGGGATATGATAGGCTATACCCGCGTTTGCAATTTCTTCAATGAGAAAAATACGCTGCTGGGATGGACTTAACGGGTAAGAACGAGAAATGTTTATCGGTTTTATCGGTTCATATGCCTCTATATCTGCGCTATCAATCCATTCTGCTTGCTCTCTAACTGTTGAACGTAGAAATACTTCCTTGATCGGCATTCGGACATGATATTGCTTATAAATTTCCGATACAAGCGTTGCAGCCTTCAATGAGTGACCGCCATGTGCGAGGAAATTATCATTAACGCCAACAGCCTCTACCTTCAAAACCATTTCCCAAATGGTTGCAAGCTGAATCTCGGTTTGGGTTGTAGGCGGGACATAGGCTGCTGCCATTCCGATGCTCAGTTTGGAAAAGTCAGGCTCAGGCAATGCGTTTTTGTTAATCTTGCCGTTAGAGGTGAGCGGAAGCTTCTCCACCCGCACGAAGACTGCCGGAATCATAAATTGCGGCAGCTTTGCTCCCAGCTCTGCTTGCAGCCGATCTATGGAAAGCTCACCATTTGCAACGATATAGGCAGCAAGCTGTGGATCGCCGCTGCGGTATTTCAGCATAACTACCGCTTCCCTAACGTCCTCACACTCTAGCAGTTTGCTCTCAATTTCCCCCAGTTCTATACGAAATCCACGCAGCTTCACCTGGGTGTCGAGCCGATCCAAAAACTCTAGATTACCGTCAGGCAGCCGCCTAACCAAATCCCCTGTCCTGTAAAGCTTGGTTCCCTCCTTAAAAGGATGGGGAACAAATTTATTTGCAGTAAGCTCCGGCAGATTCAAGTAACCTTGTGTTAAACCATCGCCGGCAATACATAACTCCCCAGGCACAAGTGCTGGGAGCAAGGCACCATTTTCGTCCAATACAAGTGCTTCTAAATGTGCGATAGGCTTGCCTATTGGAATTGCAGCATTGTCCTGCTCTAGCGAGTCAATCGGATAACAAGTAGCGAAAACAGTAGACTCTGTTGGACCGTACACATGAAGCAGCACGCCTGAACCGACGATCTGATAAGCTCTTTTAATATGCGAGGCTGATGCGCGTTCACCGCCAAACAATAGATGACGAAGGGAAGGCAAGTCCTTCAATCCAGAGTCAACGAATGCATTAAACAAAGCTGTAGTCGCAAAAAATACCGTAACCCTTTGTTTCTTCATCAATAAAATAAGCTGATGGATATCAAGCAAATCGTTTTCATTCACAAGGACGAGCTTTGCGCCGTTCAAAAGTGCCCCATAAAAATCAAACGTCGATCCGTCAAACGCATAATTCGATAACTGCAGCAGCGCATCCTCATTCGTGATTCGGATATAGTCAGTATCCCGAGCAATGCGAATGACGTTTCGGTGCGTAGTTAAAATTCCTTTTGGCCGTCCTGTGGAACCAGAGGTGTACATCACATAAGCTGCGTCGTCCCCTGTTACATCCACATTCAAATTATGTCCCTCTGCCTGTCTCCACTCGTTCCTCATAGCATCCATGTCAATCTTATCTACTGGCCTATTCCCAGCTTGAGCAAGCTTGCCGCCTATATGGCTTGTCTGAGCATCTACTATCATTGTAGAAATATCAGCGTCTCCAAGCATAAACTCAATCCTGTCGATAGGATAACTCGGGTCGATTGGCACATAAGCGGAGCCGGTCTTCAACACAGCAAGTATCGCAACTGGCATATTAAAGGATCGATGAAGAAGCAGCGCCACACGTGAATGCGGAACTACTCCTCGATTGATAAGCCATCTAGCCAGAGCATTTGCCATTTCATTCAGCTCTGTGTAAGAGAGGGTCGCCTCATCCATAACTATAGCCGGGAGCTGCGGTGTATGATCCACCTGCCTCTCAAACAGCCGGTACAGCGAAGCATCGTTAGGGTAAGGTGCTCGACTCGACTCGCTAGTTGCCAAAATAAGCTGGYATTCATCCTCGTCTAACATAGGAAGCATCTCAACAGTCGTCTCAGGGGATTGAACTGCTGCATCAGCCAATGTTTTATAATGGCGAGCAAATCCTCTTACTGTTTCCTGACTGTACAAGTCGAGGGAATATTCAATAGATACTGTAATGCCTTCCTCCGAAGCTATACACTCCCAGGTCATATCAAATTTAGATGTACCTGTCCCTATCGGCTCAGGCTTGAATGTGACATTCGCTGTATGAAACTGTGGAATTTCCATGTTGTGCAACGTAAATACAGTGCTGAACAATGGATTACGGCCAAGTTCTTGTTTTGCCTCTRCCAGCTCTACAATTTCTTCGTAAGGGACGTCCTGATGGTCTAGCGATAACAATATTTGTTTGTTGATCTCTTCAAAGCATTGAAGGATCGAAAGCTCCTTGCCAGCCCGAAGTCGCAGCGGCACCATATTGACGAACAGGCCCACGATACCATCCATCTCCGGCCTTGTTCTCCCTGCCGACGCAGTACCGATCACCATATCAACTGCTCCGGTGTACTTGCTCAGCAGCATAAAGTAAACGGAAGTTAAAACGGTATACAACGTACCGCCTGTTCGGAAAGCTAATTGCTCCAGCTTAGCTGTAAGTGTTGCATCGAGTACAAATTTTTCAATAGCTCCCTTGTAGCTAGGAGTGAGCGGACGCCGATAATCTGCCGGGATATCGATCTCCCCCGCTCCCTCCTTGAAGATTTGCCGCCAATACTCTCTCTGCCTTATCATGCGCCTATCTTCTGCCCTGAACCTTTTCTCCCAATCAGCAATATCGCTGTATTGAAAAGGAATTGGAGGCAGCTCAGCCCCTTCATACATCGCAACAAATTGCCCGATTAATATTCCCATCGACGTGCCATCCGTAATGAGATGATGCATATCAAATAACATCAGATGGCGGTTATGACTGAGTGTGATTAACTCCATTCGGAACAACGGCGCCTTAGACAGCTCATAGGGCTGTAGAAATGTACTTATTTTGTGCTGCATATCACTCTCTGACCAGCCGCGGCCGTCTGTATAAACAATGGGCAGCTTTACTGAATCTGTAATGCGACCGACCACGATATCATTGTCCATAACAAATGATGTACGTAGTGAAGAATGCCTGTTGATCAAGGACTCCCACACCTGCTGAAATTTACTGAGATCCAGCTCCCCCTCAATGCTTATGCGCTGCGGAAGATGATAACGAAGGAGACCTGAATTCATTTCCTCAACAATAAATAATCTCTTCTGAGTAGATGTGGCGGGATACCAATCCCTCGTGCCTCCATTTGAAATCACTTCACACTGGCCATTTCTGTCATTTCTTTGATCTTCCCCAGCAGTCACTTCAGCGACATAAGCGGCTAGTAACCGAACAGTATGATGCTGAAACAACTCGCTCAGAGATACATTTATGCCAAACGCCGACTGCAGCTGGGCAGCTACATAAGCTGCGCTCAGTGAATTACCGCCATGCTCCAAAAAATGATCATCTATTCCAATGCGGTCTGTCTTCAGCACTTTTTTCCAAATAGACAATATGCGCTGTTCGGCATCCGTTTCAGGAGCTGCAGCAGCCGACTCGGGAGCTGTTTCTTCCATAATCGCTGCCAGCGACTCCAGTTCTGCAATTACTGAAGAGAATTGTCCGCTCTGCATACTCTCAGCAAGAGTGTAACGCTGAATTTTCCCAGAGGTCGTTTTCGGAATACGCTTCACTGGAACAATGAGCTCCACTTGGAGTCCAGTTTTTCGATTTAGCAATCGCTGCACGCTTTGCCTCAGCGGCACAAAAGCATTAAGCTTTCCTCGAAATTGAATAAACACGGCGATCTCATCCTGCTTCGTTACTTCATTCTGAATCGCGCTGACAGCTACTTTGCCTATTTCTGCTCCCTTAATTTCGCTTGCCAGCATTTCCAAATCATGCGGGTATATGTTCTGTCCATTGACGAAAATAATATCCTTCATGCGGCCAGTCACATACAATCTGCCGTCTTGCATAAATCCAAGATCACCGGTATTCAGCCATCCGTCTGTCGATAGAATGACGGCATTCACATCAGGGCGGTTAAAATAACCCTTGGTGACATTCCTCCCTCTAATATGGAGGAGTCCAACGTAGCGATCTGGCGTTTCCCGACCAGACTCGTCGCAAATTTTAAGCTCGCATTCGGATACAGGGAACCCGAGCTCAACGATTTCTATTTTATTGGGATCATCTGCCGGAGCATCCTGAATAACATCCCCGATATTCAAGCCTTTTCGGCTTACATATAAGGTATTCAAGCTCTCCTCCACATGTGGAAATGTAACGGCCAAACTTGCTTCCGCTAGTCCATAGACGGGAAATATACATTGTTCTCTAAGCCCATAAGGCTTCATCTGTGCGAGAAACTCGCGGCAATTGCTCGCAGATATTGGTTCCGCTCCGTTAAAGATAAGCCTTACAGAGCTAAGGTCCCAGCAGGTGGCATTCTCAGGTTTAAAATGCTGTAGAAAGTGAACATAACCAAAGTTAGGTGATGATAGACAGGTAATGCGATGCTGATGCGTGAGCTCCATCCACTTCATCGGATGAAGCACGAATGTCGAGGTCGGCATCTGCCATTGATTCATAAGCCCAAGCATCGGAGTTAGATGAAATCCGATCAAACCCATATCATGCGTAAGCGGGAGCCAGCTTAAAGAGGAATCAGCCTCGGTCGACTGAGCGCCCTCCAATATCGCCCGCATATTCGAAAGTAAGTTGCCATGTGTCAAAACAACACCTTTAGGATCACCTGTAGAACCAGAGGTGAATTGGATAAATGCAACATCATCCTCGTTTGCCGCATAGACTGTTCCTTGGCGATCTATAGCAGCTGCTTCATCCAAAACATCCTTAATCGGCAGCATTCTTTTTTGTAATAGCTGTCCTGCGGCTTGCTCTTCATTCTTGAGACAATAAGCTGCAACAGAGTCCCATATTTCTGGCTCGCAAAGCAAATACGGATTTCCAAGTTGGCTGCTTACTTGAAGAAGCTTCTTCCTGCCTTCGTCAGTTCGTCCCGCTGTAAGTGGAACGGGGATCATGCCGCCCAATAGGCAGGCCCAAAATAAAACAAGAAATCGTTCATTATCTTCGGTCTGCAGCACAACATGCTGCCCTTTGCCAAGCCCTCTTTCCTGCAGCTGACCGAGTAATGCACCCGCTGCCTTGCGTAGTTGCCCATACGACACGAATCGATCCTTACCCGCCTCGCAGAACGTAATGCCCGCACCGCTCGTTCCGCTTGCAATGAGTACCTCTGAGAGATTTCGGATGATATTCATATAGCTCCCCCTACTTTTTTTCTGTGGCATTATACCGTTGTAGAGTGCAGCTCTTGATACTTGTCCGTCACAATCCGATTATTCTCATCCATAATGACCACATCGGGCTTGTACACCCTCGCTTCATGATCTTCCATCATGGCGTAGGAGATAATAATAACGAGATCTCCTGGCTGAACCATTCGCGCAGCCGCTCCATTTAAACAAACCATGCCTGAGCCTCTTGGGCCAGTGATCGCATACGTCTCCAACCGCGCGCCGTTGTTGATATTTACAACTTGCACTTTCTCGTTCTCTAAAATATTGGATGCGTCTAAAATATCTTGATCAATCGTGATGCTGCCTACATAATTCAAATTTGCTTCCGTAACGACCGCACGGTGAATTTTGGATTTGTGAATTTCTCTAAACATAAATAACACACTCCTCATAGAATAGTGAATTTGGTTAATATACCGATAAATAATTGGGCTTTAACACAACCTTAAAGTTACTTTTATTTGTATTTATTACAAATTTTAAAATAAAAAAGACAAAGAAATTACTCCGTTAACATGAAAGCGTTATCAATAGTTTGTTAATAACTTCTGATTGCATACGACTAAGTAGTTTTGGTTGAAGGTATAGCTTATGCGGGTTGAATACTCGAGTTAAAATAACATGTGGGTTAACTTGTTGGGGAGACTGACAAGCATGTAGATTAGCAATGAAATCATTTACTAGAAAAGAGCTGCGCAATGAAAGAGGTGTGGGAAAATGCTGTAAAGGTTTAGCTTATTTTGATATCAAAGAGCGTGGTCATCCTGACTAATTTGATACTAATATCAAAAAAATGATACTTTTTACCATTCGAACTCATACCTATAGTAGTTGGATTGCACCTATGAATGAAAGGGGATTTTTATGTTAATAAGGGGTGGAATTCTCTTTTTTTGATTTATATGGTCACTATTGTGATAGATTCGCGCATAATAAACGATTTCGTGTAAGACAATAGGGGGGTGTTTTATTCTCTAACGAACTGTATTGAGCTTATTCCATAGAAAACTACGCTTCTTTCGTTTTAACAAATCTAATTAATGTTCGGTGAAAATAAAGTATTAGACTGGAGTCATTGAAGTAACGCGATTTTTGAATTGAAGGATCGTCAGCTTTTAAAAAATAAGTTTTAGACTAACCCCATAACAAAAGCAGCGGCGAACCAAGACCAGATAAATAAAGTCTTAGACTGCCGCGGCTATTTCAACTAACGTTCTCCGTTAGTTCATGACTTTTCACTACTTAGGATGGCTTCAAATATTTTTAACCCTGTAACGTCTATCATAGTTCCTTGAGAAGGCTCTTTTTTAGTAATCCATTTTATTAATTGAGCAACATAATAATCCATAAGAGAATTCGAGAAAAAAGAATAATTGGATAGCAATACAATTCCTACACGGAGTTCCTTGTTGAAAGCTAGATAACTGTTAAAACCAGCTGAACCCCCATTATGCCAGAGGATACCTTTATCTAGAAGTTTATCCTCACCCCAGCCAAAATAACGGTTTGAATTTCCGATCCATATAGGGATATGACTTTTTTGCAGTGTAGAGGCTATCGGATTATCATCATTTAGATTGGCTTGGACAAATAAACTCAAATCGTTAACCGATGACTTAATCCCCCCAGCTCCTTCATGTATAGAGAGATCCCAGTGAGGGACTCTCTTCCCAGTTGAAGCATGTCCATTCAAAAACCTTCTATTCTGTTCTGAATCAAGTGTAACGGCTGTCTCATTCATCTTTAATGGGCTCGTTATGTATTTTTTCAACAGTTCATCATACTTGCTTCCTGACACCTTGCATAGAATATTCCCCAGTAAGCCCACACCGATATTGGAATATTCAAATGAACCAATACTATCCGTGTAATCAGCATTAGATAGAAAAGCAGTTAAATCTTGCTCGGTATACATTGAATAAGGATTCGATCTTTTTTTAGCCAGATTGTGGTTTGTTGCCAATATAGGTAAACCAGAGGTATGAGTAGCAAGGCTTTTCAAGGTAATCTTATTCAAATAATCGTTTTTAACGTTTGGCACAAACTTACCAACCATGTCATCCGAGGAAAGCAGTTTTTCCCGTTCCATTTCTAATAAGAGAATGGATGTGAAAACTTTGGTTATGGAGCCGATTTCAAACAACATATGCTCAGGAGGAATCGTACTTCTCTTTTGATTATTACTGAACGAAAAATATTCAATACCGCCATCTCTAATAATCCCGATCGCAAGATGTAAATGTTTCTTATCTTTGGTGTAATCTGAAACAAAATTATGTAAATCCTTCATAGTAACAGCTACTCCTTTTAGTTTTATGATGCTTACAAAAATCCTCGGTTGTTGAAATCACGCTAATCAACCTATTTGGATGCTGAATTATGTACTCGTTTCCATTTCTTTATATTCCTGCTCGTTACTTCAATTAGAAACGGCAGCTGAGCATTAGACCAGCTAATGTAGTGTATTGAACAATCGTTTCCCGTTAGCTTAATTATGTGATGTACAGGTTATCGTAAAGACTTCCCATAAGGTTTCAAATATTCACGCATCTGCTTATTGGATAAGGCTAGGGCCTCTTCTCGTGTTGTTGCGGGGGCAGATAGCATCTTTCCATTCTCAGTGTTCCAAACGGTCTGAAGATTTCCATCTTCGGATTCAGACTGTTGATTGGGCGTTGTTATAAGGAATGTTACTTGACTAAAGTCTTTGTTCGCGAATATAGAATGTGACTGGTAAATTTCAGCTCCTACAGTTGTTCCCCGTTCGTCATAAAGAAAATAAGGATAGGCTATTGAGCCCCAGCCGTCTCTAGAAAAATGAATTTCTATATTGCGCTGATCCTGAGGCACTGGAATTTGTTCACCTACAATTCGTACTACACCCTTAAATATTCGCTCTCTTTTCAAGCTCGTATGCACCTTGCCCTGAATTATAACAGTCGCAGGCTCTATCCCCGATTTTACATCTTCGTAACCTAACTGATACTTAACACCAATCAGCTTTACATCAATTGTGCTGGGGTGCTTCACATACATGACCCAGATTGCGCCAATGACGATAATAATCAAGCTGATTGATACAATCCATCTTTTCGTCTGCAACTAGCTTCATCCCTTTTATGGAACTCATTTACTTTCCTACCTAATTCATATGATTAATATAGTCTTAAGTTGCGCTAAACTGCCCGTTAGCTTAACCATAAACTCGCTCTACCTGGAATTAGACTTGATTCAAAATTAGTCGAAGAATTATCCATTGATCGAAACTCGATTTTAAAGTCGGATTCACCAGTAATTTCTTCGAGAATTTGCATAATGAAATTGGAGTATCTTTGGTATAACCATTCCGTAGTAAAGTTGTTCGGACTGTAAATTAAATATGTACTTTCCACGTACTCTGCCTTCGTACTCTTAAACCATGTATTGAAGCTTGGAATTGAAATTTCGCTTTGTATTTTGTCCAATGCTTTTGTCCAGACATCAAGTTGTTCCGTTACTTCTATTTTAGTATTCTTAACTTCATGAATTACTGGCTCCCCATATACCCTTTCACTTAGAAGAAGTTCTTCAACAGACTTGCTGAAGACCTGTCCTAGTTTTAGCAGAACTTCGATATCAGGCAAACATTCGCCTTGTTCCCACTTGGAAACGGCTTGATGGCTTACGCCCAGTAAATTGGAAAGTTCTACTTGCGTTAATGATAGTCCCTTCCGCAAGTCCAATATGTTTTTACCGACTTTTACATTATCTAACACTGTGGATCACCTCCATTACTCAACTTAAGCAAATAGTATCATAAAGAAAGCGAAATCAAAATCGAGTATATGTTGAATTGAATGTACCATTAAATGCAACCGTGGGTTGCAAAGGATGTTGAACTAAACTGCCCGTTAGCTTAATAATAAATGGAGCAGCTGCCGCGGCAAACTGCTCCATTTTCCGTTCAACTATCGTTCCCCGTTAGTTCAACGAGGTAAGAGATTGCTTTCAAAAATGATACTGGCTAATTCTGAAGGTTTCTCCATCTTGTTATTCAGTGGCTCAACACTTAGAAACACTGCAAACCCCGCCAGCGCAGCAAATTGAGTGCCTCCCGATTGTCCCCTACCGTCTCGCACAATCGCGTTTTGGAGGCAACATCGGGCAAGCCAAAGGCGCTGGATTATATTTTATTTTCGAGGATGTCCTAAGTATCACTAACAGAGCGCGGTGAGTAAACAGTACCACTGGCACTCTGATTTTAGTGATCAGAAAAGGGTAGGAATCGGAGGACACGATACGGCATCGATGAATCGCGGATCKATACCATAGAAGTACCAGTATGATCCGCTCCATCTATACCCWGCAACACCGTCCATATCGACAGATGTCGGATAAAACCAGAAGTTCTCGCCAGACCTAAGCCAAATATAAGTGTACTGGTAAACGCAGTCGACGATATAAGAAACAGCGGGTTTCGGCGGGATGAATGCGGGAGGAGGTGACTGMGGMGGTTGTCTCATGGGTCCTATATTTCGCATTTGAACCATAACATCACTCCTAGCGGAAGATATTCATGATATTACATGAAAGTGTATCTTATACTATGTAGGTGAATAACCACTTGACTATACGCATGCCTAGTCATAACCATTTTGCACGGTCAACCGCTGCAATTTCTGTCCTGAAGCTTAAACTCCAGGGAATAGCTGTTATTATGTGTACGATTTCCATTTCTCAGGGTACTTAAAAATTTCTCAAACTATTGGCTGAACTCTCCTGCCCGTTAGCTTAATAAGAAAAGCAGGCCACCGTAGCGCCTGCTCATCATGTGTGTTATTCAACTATCGTTTCCCGTTAGTTTAATAATGAATCTTCACATAACTCTAATGCGTCATAAAAGGCTGCATAATCTAATGTTAATCTTCTATCGAAGGGTTCAAGCTTCAATTCTTTCCATTCATAAATCGTGTCTTGTAAATCGTAACCTGTTAACTCAATATAATTATTTGTTTTTAATAACCCCGTTATTTGTTCCTCTGCTTCCATTGCTTCAAAGGTTTCTTGTGGGCTGCCAAATGTACCTAACTCCCCAACCAGAGAACTGTGTTTAACTAGATACAAATAATCCATTTTGTAAACTGGTATTATTTTTGAAATTACAAGATTAATTCTTTGTCTAAAAATAAAACCATCAGCACCATATTTATCTTCCAAATCAAGATATACATGTATAGAAGGACAGTAGTTATCATGTATTTTAATATTTTTGATTACTTTGATGTGGTGTAATTTTCTGGTAACTCAAGTTTTTGTTTGCAAACTTCTTTATACCAGGAATCTAACTCTCTCTTTAAGTATAGTTTTTCAAATAAGATTTGAAATTGCGGATATTCTTCAATAAATCGAGTTCCATGCATCATTCATACCTCCTGTTCAAATTCTCCATACATGAAGTATTCGCGAAGTGATTTAAACTAACTTGCCCGTTAGTTCATGAAGAATCGTAAGCCTTTCTCTATTCCTTTACTTCAACTAACCCTTCATCATCACCAATGATTTCAAGTACTGACTTTTCAAATGCTTTCAATATTGAATTATTTAGCCTCCATTCTAAGTCTTCTTTACTCTCACCACTAAGTACATTTTTACCCCAAATCCATGAAGTAGGTATGTCATTCTCATAATAAACTTCACATACTTCATATGAAACCAAGCCATTTTCCCAATCCTTTTTTAAAATTCTATAATTCCAATATTTATTCATCTTCGTTCTCCTTCAAGGATAATTTCAATAAAACGCCTCTTTAACTAAACTGCCCGTTAGTTGAACAAAAGGCTGCCAATCGGCAGCCTTTTCAGTATTGAACTATCGTTCCCGTTAGCTCAATTAAATTTAGGATTTATTAACCCCATTGATAAAACTCTAGAATAAATACCTTACCATCAATAACAAAATAAAACTGCTCCCAATCAAATTCATTTTTTTCTTCTACTTCCGTCTCCAACCTGTATACCTTTAGTTCTTTCCCATCAATAAGCTGGTCAATTAGATCAATTAGCTTGTTGCTAACTGAGTTTGATCCTTTATCAAATTCAGCGGGTATCTCAGGAAGTTCTTGACCATCATCATCGTAATAAGCAACTCGAACCTGAAAATTTTGCATGCGATAAAGGGAAAAGAACCAATATGCACTTACATCGAAAAGAGTTTCCTTCCAGTCTTCGACGTCACGTAAGGGTAGGAATATAACGTCATCATGGTTTTTTAGATTGCTTCTCTTATTATACTGTATAACTATTTGCATCAAAGGCACACCACTTTCGAGCTCACAAAAC
The DNA here is from genome assembly GCF_052115145.1 of Paenibacillus sp. 2TAB26. Classification (NCBI taxonomy): domain Bacteria; kingdom Bacillati; phylum Bacillota; class Bacilli; order Caryophanales; family Paenibacillaceae; genus Paenibacillus; species Paenibacillus sp. 2TAB26. Next base: position 213,406 of record NZ_JBFRGC010000003.1, on the reverse strand, counting down.
ACGTATTCATGACCATAAGAGGCTCCAAAATGAGTATTGATTGTACCTAGCCCTTCTAAATATCCACTAATTTTATAAAAAATTTTGTTATCCATCCTTATATCAACCTCTGCTTTTCGATCACTACTTTCTGAATTATAACACTTGCCAGGTATTAGCGTAATCTGCCCGTTAGCGTAATGAAGCACCCGCAAGTCTAAAGCTTTATTTTCTCAGTCTAATACTTTATTTTCTGTGGACAATTAACGCTAAAGCATGATTTTTAAGGTGTCTTTAGCTGCTTTTCTCGAAATAACGATTCTAGAGTTCGTTACAATGTTAATCCATTCTGAATGGTTTAAATAAGAGTTTCTAGGTTCGTAAGCCGTGTATTGGATAAGGTGAGCTCATCGTTTTGCCTAAGTTTCATCAAAATAAAGTAGGGCTGTCCCAGGCGTAGATAAATCTACGCTTGGAACAGCCCTTTGGAGGATTGCAGACAAAATCACGAACCCACTGTCTGAAACGTGTCTACCAAATCTTTTAATCAAAGTGTGAAATCCATCAACAACTCGTCACGCGCAACAACGTAAAATCCTCAGACAATTACGGTATCAACATTATCAACATTCATTACCAAATCGAGCGCAGCTGCCAAGCATTTACGGTTTGAAGAAGCGCGTCTCCGCCGCGAGCAAAGAAAGAGATACCTATATCTTCTGGTCTCGGATAAACCCGATTGGTCATGGCGACTCTGCCCTCACCTGCAAACAATTCAATAGAGGAGCGATCAAGAAACAGTCTTAGCTGCAAACGCCAGTCTGAAGACAGCTGAAGCGGCGCCTCACTAATTCCGCCATCGCCTTCACCGCCGAGATTACGATCCATATAAATCTTTTGTTCGCTTATGGAATAGCTGATTTCTGTATAGGCAGTCCCATCCTCGGAGCTGCGTACACGAATACCTACTGTTGTTGCTTCCGTTCCAGCCAGATCAAATACAATATCCATTTCAAGAGAGTCTCCACGGACGCCGTCTATTTTGACAAATTCGTTGCTTGATAGAGCTAGATCAGACACCGAAACCTGTTGTCCACGCAGCACGGAAAGCTCCGGCACTGGATTGCTTCTTACCGTACCATCCGCTGCTAACGTCAGTTCGCGCGGCAGTGTCATTCCGCCAAGCCAGCCATGCGCTTGCTCTGGCATCTTAGCTCCCCATATGTTCATCCATGCGATCATAATTCTTCTGCCTTGATCATCAAGCAGCGTTTGCGGCGCATAAAAGTCAAAGCCATAATCGATTTGTCCCATCTGCTGCTTCTCAAAGCGGCAGCTTGCGTAATCGAACGTCCCTGACAAATACAGGTTTTTGATAGGTGCAATATTCATCGGGGAGATGAGCAGCGTATGCTGATTGCCTTCTCCAAGCGGAAATAGATCTGGACATTCCCACATATCACCCATCGTACCATCACTCTGCGTCGCAGCACCTTGATATTCCCAGCTCAGCAGATCGCTCGACGTATAAATTAACCCTTTGCCAAGTCCGTCTTTGCCGTAACCAACGACCATATACCATTTATCTTCATGCTTCCACACCTTCGGATCACGGAATCCGAACCGCTGCGCGTCAGGTGAATCACCGATCACCGGATTAGCAGCATACTTGTGGAACGTCACACCATCAGTGCTTGTCGCTAAAGCTTGAACCTCTTCCGGTGTTTTGCCATCAACATGCCCCGCATAAATTAACGTTAAAACGCCGTTGTTATCTACAGCGCTTCCTGACCAACAGCCCTGTCCGCCAAACTCTGCTTTGTCATAATCCTCGGAGGGTGCTATCGCAACCGGCAGATGCTCCCAGTGAACTAAATCCTTGCTCCTAGCGTGTCCCCAGTGCATCGGACCTTGCTTCGATTGATAGGGGTCATGCTGATAAAACAAATGATAATGTCCTTCAAAATAAATCATGCCGTTCGGGTCATTCATCCAGCCTGCTGGCGGCATCATATGATAATGAAGCCGATATGTTGTATCAATCGTTTTCACATTTTCTTGAAGCGCTTTATTCGCATTTGCAATATAACGTTGATGAAGGTCTTGTTTGCTTGTCGTATTTTCCAACCTGATCACCCATCCTTGCTTGTGAATTTTCATCACGCCAATTGAGCATGTGTAAACGCTTAATTTTTTATACCAATCCGTCCTCCCGATCGCAAATAGCTCCAGACCATTGCTTTCGAAAGACGGACTCACCTCTGCTGTAAATACTGCTGCTACGTTCTCTTAATTCTAGGATCAGCACTATATTGCAAATAGTATTCTTTTGACCTTTGCCACTATTTAAAATACTGCTTGACTATACCTTTACCCTCATCAACTTCCACTTCGGCATAAGCACCGTTTATGAGTGTAATTTGTGGAGGGACATGCCCGCAATCCAGATCATAAATGATCGGAATTTGAAGCTCTTCTGCGAGCTCTTGATATACATCTTCAACAGTATAACCATCTACAGGTTGATTTGCTGGACTCCGTCCGAACAAAATGCATGGGCTTTGCTCAAACCAGCCTGCCAGCTTCATTTGAACCAGTGATCTGCGTAAATCTACGGTCGATAACTCACAGTTTTCGAGGTACCACAAAATAGGCTCACCATCGATAAACTGCTCTCGAAAAGCGGATACATCACCATAAGGTGTGCCTACTAAATGTCTAATCACATCAATACAGCCTCCAAGTATACGCCCCTCGGTCTTCACTTGTTGGTTGGAGGTCGATTTCCAGAATGTAGGCTCGTTCAAATGAAATACATAAGGGGTTGGATTATCGTGCTGCCATTCTTTTTGATAGTTGTTAGACGAGTATTGAATGATAGCTTCTCCCGCCTTAGTTGATAAAACCGGTTGCCACATGGCTGTCGTCTCATCCGAATATTCGCCTCTTAGATCAAATAAATTAGCACCATGTGCAGTCGCTATGCCTGTCTTTAACGTAGTAGCAAACAGCAGCACGCTTATATCTGAATAGCCCATTATCCATTTATCATTTAAGCGGTTGAAATCAATATATTCAAGCATCTCAATCAACAGCTCACCTCCCCATGGAGGAATGACGATATCAATGTGATCGCTGCTCATCATTTCATTAAACTCATCGGCACGTTTTTTGGCAGGTGATGATTTGGCTTTATTTTGCGTCCAAACTGTCTCCCCGCAAATGACTGAATACCCTTTCGTCTCCATACGACTGCAAGCCAGCTTAAACGAGTCATGCATAGAAGCAGAAACCCCATGCGATGGTGCCGTTACGCCTATCGTTGCTCCTTCTTCAAACCTCGGATATTTGATCATCATTGTCCCCCAGCATAAATGTCTTTTAAAATAGAGAACGCGTCATTCTCTAATGCCATTAGCTCTTTAACGATGGTTATACATTGCTCTTTTTGTTTCACTTCGCGCTCTCGCGGCTCTTGATATGGATACATCTCTTTCAGCTTATTAGATCGAGAGACAACTTGTCTATACGTATGGATTAACTCGTTAAAGCTTTGTCCTCCCACGCCAGATAATTTTCCACTTAATTCCATTAGAAACAGCACGGCATGACTCCTAGCTTCGCACAAAATTTCGATAAATAAACTGAAATAATATTTATCCATCGTTTCCCTCTCGAGTGCGTCCAGCCACCGTTCGTAAGCTTTTGCACCAACGAGATACGTTTTATCCTGCCACCGATAATCGCCATCCTCATTTAAACGAATAACATAATCAAGCGCTTCTATAAAAGCGGTTCGTTCGTCTACTGCTTGAATAGGAACAACCGAATGCAAAGAAATGAGGCCGCATGCCTTGTTTTTTTGTTCGGATTTCTCTCCATTCTTTACACAGTTTATACAAGGACAGCGGCTTAGACCTAAGAAACTCCAAGGTATTGCATCTTCGCTGTGCTCATACCCTGTATGCCAATTATATGTATAATAACCGTGATCATCATGGGCGTACACGACAGATGTCTGGTTTTGAATATCAATATTTTTAGAAAAAACGGGATGATTGGCACGTAAGGCGCGCTTTGCTTTCTCCCACGCTTCCGCTTGCAGACGTTTAAAGTCTTCTCCTTCCGCATAAGCATGCAACCCACTAACCTCTAATCCAATATTGCGAACAAGCCGAAAAACCTCCGGCTCAGGCGGTCCCCCGTTAGGTTCAACTAGTCTTTCATCAATGACATGTAAGAAAGCAAGACCCGTCATGCCATAAATCCATGCTGCCGATAGAGGCATTTGATAAAAGTCAGCCGTAGATTTAATGGCACCGATTAAAGAACTGTCCAGTCCACTAAATTTGTAATGATCAATTTTCACCAGTGTGTTAGCACTCCATTGATTATTTTCATCCATAAGTGTACCTCCATCTCTTCATGGTCACACCTGCAAAACCTCTACACTACAGTCGATTCCAATGTTTTTGCTATAGATTCCTCTAAGGGTGTAGCCGTGAAGCCAAACCTCTCTGAAAATAGACTGCTATCAATAATAAAATCATTTTCGAACTGGTACAGCATTTCGATGCTTTCTCGAGCTGCCGGTATAAACAATCCCCCTATTCGAAGCATCGCTTTCCCTATGGTTTGAAGGTTTGCAGGGAATCCAGCAAGTCGATAAGCTGTTTCAACAAATTCTCTTGTTGTAACCGTAGCATCGTTCGGAACATGCCACGCGCGGCCATATGCATCTTCATGTTGACTTAACACAACGAGCGCTTTACCAAAATCATCGATAAACGTATACGTATGCTTCTTATCCGGGTTTCCCATAACCGTGCAAGCTTTGCCTTTCACTATCGGCTTGAACAACCGTGAACCAACAGAAGAATGGTGAACATTCGGTCCAAAAAAATCCGCTCCCCGCCCCATCGTCACCTGCAGCATCCCCTCTTGATAGAGCTGCAGCAGTCGACTAGACATGTCTGCGCGTACTTTCCCCTTCTTTGTCACGGCTGTGTACGGTAATCCTTCATGCATGCTCCCATTAACCTGCCCATACATATATACATTTTCGGCAACGACCAGCTTCGCTCCTGCAGCTATAGCTCCCGAAATGATATGCTCCTGAAAAGCCAAAAACAACTCATGCCACTTCTGATATGGCGGCTGCGCACACTGAAAGACAACCTTTGCATGTTTCATTATGGCCTTTGTCTCATCCTCATTCATTACGTTCGCTTGCTTTACACTCACCCCGGAAGGCACAGTCGCTTTCCCGCTCAAACTAACCATTTTGACAGGTTCTCCAAGAGCAACAAGCTCCCTCATGACAGCCATACCCAGCGGACCCGTTCCGAAAATCACATTCATATTGTTTTTTCCTCCCCATTTGGCGAATAAAAACAATATAAACCCTATAGTAACTATAGGGTCAACGCTTTTCGAACAGAAACTTGAAGCTCTACAATAAACTCCTCCGGCTTCATCATTTGAGCCATATCAACCAAATACAGCTCAATCGATGGGCCCGCTTCGATGTAGTTATGCTTCTCCATCCACTCCAGCAGCTTGCTGTAAATCCGTTTGCACGATTCGGCATTCGGAATTCCGCAATAAAGAGCTGTAATATACTCGCCTTCAGGAATAATTCGGCTATAATCATTTGGAGCTTGAGCTCCAGTAGAGTCGGTAGAAATACAAAACTCCAAATCGGAATCCTCTCGATCAAATGTCAAAATATTTTCATGGTAAATCGTCATCAATTGCTTCGGAATTAATCCGTTTGCTTCCGCCTGCTGAAATAATCGTGTAAACTTCACAACCGACGCTTCCATTCCACACGCTGATCTGCTGCGATCAGATAGGATAAGCCGCTCCGGCAAATGTTTTAATTCCACTAATACATCAAGGTTTTTAAGCTCATCGCCTAAATCCAGCAAATAATTGATTTGTTCCGACCTCTTTCCTATTAATTGTACAAGCTGCTCTAATTGTTCTATTTCAGTAATCGTGTTCCTTCGTTTTAATTCAAGCTTCTCTATTAAACTACTTAAGCTTCCCTCTTTTAAAGCTGCTTTTATTTCATCAAGCGAAAATTGCAATGTTTTCATGTCTTGGACGATTTTAATATAAAGAAGTTCATAATTGGAGTAATACCGATAACCAGTGGATTTATCCGTATGGCTGGGTATGACCAAGCCGATCTTGTCGTAAAAGCGCAGTGTTTGAACAGCGATATTACATATCTTTGCCGCTTGGCCTATAGAGTAGAATTGATCGTTGCTCATCGAATCTATTCCCCTTTGAGAGTCTCGCCTGTTAATAGATCTATCTGCTGCAGAATGGGTTCAGCTAATTCAAGTTGTTTCGTTGCAAACTCCAGATCACCATGCCCTGCGAGAGCAAAATCCAGATTGCCTAAGGTAGACATCAGTATGCGTGCAGAAACTGCAAAACCAAATGCCTTTTTGTCAGAAACAATATCAGAATGATTCAGCATACATGTGAAAGTTGGCTCTTGTGTTCCACCAAATAAAACAAGGTTGCCAACATAGGAGGCCAAATCCCAGTAGTAGGGCATTAATGATATGTCCTCAAAATCCATCCATAACCAGCCCTCCGGGCTCGGTATCAGGTTTCCTGCATGGGCATCACCATGACTGGGTAATAACAGGCCTAGCTCCTTCCGCATCTGCTCATCCCATTTATGAAACTTCTGCAATAATGCTTGTATTCGTTCATCGGGGTTTTGTCTTAATCTTTGTGCTGATTGACAAGTGCGCTCCCAAACACCAAGCATAGGGACCTCACCTTCGAAGTCTTTCATTGCCTTAGAAAGTTTATTAATAAGATCAACTGCTTCCTTCGGTGATGGAGGTTGCAAGGCTATAGGAGGGACATAAGCCCACAGCGTCAGCCATGTATCTGCCACGTTATGAGGACCCGCATCAACAAGGCTAGTTGGCAGCAGTACAGGGACATTCTTGGAATGAAGGTAACGCGCAACAAGCAGCTCTCGATCCAGTATCTTGTATGCATACTCTCCATCTGCTTCAGAGAGGACAATCGCTATTCTTGCCACAATGGGATAAGGAGCTAGATGAATAATTAAATTCCCACCCTCACTAAGCACATGAGGCGTAATATCCGTTAACCCCCATTTTTTGGCCATAAATAATAATGATGAGATAAGCTCGTTTTTATTAGGCATTGCAGCAGCTCCTTAACAAGGTTATACATTTATTTTAGCTTCACTGCTGGATCGCTCAAAGGTAAAAAACGTTTCATAGTCAACTCTAGGTAAAAACTGTCCAAACCATTTCTCAACGCTTCAACTTTATCTCATACTTCGATTAATGACATGCTTTATGCCATTATTCAAATCAAGACTTTTAAGTTCGGGCACATCGACTTAAAAAATAATGCTTATCCGCCAAAAGCAATACGATAACCGTTATTGTCGACAATGGTAAGCTCACTCCATCCATCTGACCAATGCGGTCCTTGCACAATCTTCACTTCTTTTGAGATAAACAACTTATGTAATTGTCTTAGTCCCTCTGGATTCGTATAGCAGAAAGCATCAAAATAAAGTCCGCCTTCTACTGACGAATTGGGCCGAATATCACTTTTCAATTTAGCTTCGTGCAAAATAAAGGTCACATCGCCGTAGCTCATATGAATATGTCCGCCAATATTTTCTGAAGTAAATCCGATATTTTCATAAAAATGGATGGAATCGTGTATATCGGCTACTAGAAAAACCAATGATGGTCCTTTCAATTGAACCAAGTTTGCACTATTATTTCCCACTCTTAACAGCTCCTAAAATTTATAATTTATCCTAACTAATGTATCAAAAAGAAAATTCAATCATCACCCTCGCAAAATATCCGTTTTATGATTTAATAGATCCCTAAAAAGCTGCTTCTGCACGCTGTTAATGCATTCAATATCGATATCCTCCAATTTCGTAAAAACCAACTGCAGCGACTCATTATTGCTATCCGTATGCAGTAGATTCTTACCATCCTCAGCTAATTTACCTGTTAAATCTACCGCCACGTTGAAGATAAACATGACGAATACAACTTCATTGCCATCTGGATATCGATACTGCATATTGGGACCAGTGTAAATGGAATACAAATCATATTCATTTACTTGCAGCCCCGTTTCCTCCAGCACCTCTCTTATCATTGTTTCTTCAATTTTCTCTCCCGCTTCCATTCCGCCGCCAGGCAGACCCCAATCTCCGTAGTCTGATCTTCTCTGTAATAATATTCTTCCAGCTTCATCTTTAATAATGGCTCCGCCAGTGACGATAATTCTCTTATTCATAGGCTCACTCCCTTTTGGATTGAATCTTTAGCGCATTTGTTTCTTCCTCAATGCGACCAACGTCAATACGCTCAAACAACAGCTCTAAACCTTGAATTTTTTGGTTAGCAGCTACACTAATGAGCTCCCAGCTAGGCTCAGGAAGAGTCAGAAACCTTCTTATTTTCTCGCATGAGAAAGGAATAAACGGGCTCAACAATTGAGACAGATTCGCTATAATTTGCACGCAAGTGTTTATAGTAAAAGCACAAGCCTCTCGATTTTCTTTAATCTGAATCCATGGCTTTTGTTCATCAAAATATTTGTTTGCTCTGCGAATAGTAGCAAAAATTAACTCAATCGCTTCCTTTAGTCGTCCTTCTTCAATGCATGCACCTGACTCAACATATAAAGAAGCAATGGCTTTCATCCATTCCGCGTTCTGCTTGCTTTCAGGAACGTTTCCTTCAAAAGATTTATTTATAAACGCTAGCGTACGATTGACTAGATTGCCAAATGCACCAAGCAATTCTCCATTGTGACTATAAATAAATTCTCGCCAAGAGAAATCAGTATCCCGTTTCTCTGGACCGTTTGCGATCAGAAAATAACGAATAGAGTCTGGCTCATAGCGCTTCAAAATGTCCGGCACCCAAACCGCCCAATTATTGCTTGTCGAAAACTTTTTCCCTTCCAGCGTCATGTATTCACAAGAGATAATTCGATCAGGTAAATGGTATTCCTCGGCGCCTATCAGTACAGCCGGCCATATTAGTGTATGAAAAGGGATATTGTCTTTACCGTGTACATAATAAGCGGTTATTTCCTCATTTCCGTCCTTCCAGAAGGCCTCCCAGCTGCCGCCTGTTTCAGCAGCCCACTGCTTGCTTGCCGATAAATATCCGCTCACTGCTTCAATCCAGACGTAAATTTTTTTACCTTCGAACCCTGCAACCGGAACCTCCACGCCCCAATCTAAATCCCTTGTTGCCGCTCGATCTTGAAGCCCCTCTGCAAGATATCTTTGCGTTAATTGTACTGCATTTTCTTTCCAACCTTTTATTTTTTTTGCATACTTAGTCAATTCAGCTTGGAAAGAAGAGAGTGCAAGATAATAATGTTCCGTTGGCCGCTCAATTGGAGGATTCCCGCAAAGCTTGCATGTCTTGTCTGTCAGGTCGGCTGGGTCAAGCAAGGTTGAACAATAATCACATTGATCGCCTCTCGCACGGTTGCTGCAAACAGGGCAAATCCCTTCAACATATCGATCCGGCAAAAATCGTTGATCCGTTTCACAATACGTTTGTTGGATTGTTTTTTTATATAAATGTCCTTTTTCTAAAAGTGCCAAAAATAACTGTTGAACGACTTGGTGATGAAATGGCTGGTCTGTTCGAGTATACAAATCATACGTAAACCCAAGCTGTTTAAAACATTCGGCAAATTCATGATGAAATCGATCTGCAATATCTCCCGGAGAAACACCCTCCTGAATCGCTTGCACCGCAACAGGCGTACCGTGGCAGTCACTTCCAGATACGTACAACACCTTATTTCCTTTTGCGCGGTAATAACGTGCCAACACATCCCCTGGCAATACACTCGCCAATCTTCCCAAATGCAATGAACCGTTCGCATAGGGCCAAGCACCGCCAATAAACACATTTGTCATCATAACTCCTCCTTTTTTGACAAACAAAAAAGCCCTCATCCCAAAGGGACGAGAGCTGTGCTCACGCGGTACCACCCAATTTTATTAATGCCTCGCGACATTAACCTCTTCAGGTACGATGCTTATGCATGTATACCCTAGCACAGTAACGGGTGCGGGTTCCGGCGCAGCCTACAACCATATGAGGTTTCGATGCGCAGCTCAGAGACCATATTCCCAAAGTTATTCTTTACCCCTTTTCAGCAACCGGGGCTCTCTGTAAAAAGACATCGCCTTGGTACTCTTTCTCATCATAGCTTTTGTTAGAATATTCAATTTATTGGAATTATACTCAATATGATATTTCAAGTCAAGGTGATTATGTTACTGCCCACATCTCCTTATTCCTAACTCGCTTTATTGTATCTCCATCAAACTATCCGCGATTGCACATACACACATTTTCGAAACCTCGAATGCCCTTACCTCATATTGGATGTTAATTCCGTTATCATCCGTTACCTTTTTTTTAACGAGCATGATTTCTTCAAGCACCTTTTGCTTCAATCCCGCTGGCGGATGAATATGATTTGCCTTTTCCATCAACATGCGTTTCAACTCAACTGCACTATTAAACATGGATATCTCTCCTTCTCTTATCCCTTAGTTGTTTTAATGCGTAGTGTAGTCTGGATTTCACCGTTCCGACTGGAATTCGAACGATTTCTGCAACCTCTTCCTGTGTTAAATCATTTAAATAGTGCAGCACTACCACTTGCTTCAGCTTATATGAAAGACAATCCATATCATCCAATATGCTGTGGCTGGACAGCTTTTCTATCACAGAGTCAGAAAAATCATTTTCGAGTGTTTATGAGTAGTTATTAAGCTCATGTGCATGATTGCGAAATTGCCTCCACTTTTTTCGTTTGTAGGCTTGATGTTGTCTAATCGTGATACCGTAAAGCCAAGGCTGAAAATGTCTCGTACCGTCAAAATTCCGAAGGCTCCTGAACAATTCGACGTAAACGTCCTGAACAAGATCATCCACATCATTTTTGTTTTCGGTTAGCAAGAATAGGGTACGGTAAACCATATCAATGGTCGCGTTATAAATATCGGAAAACGCTTCTAGATTGCCTCCTAATACTTGCTCAATACGACGATTGATTTCTACAGGCAAAAGAACTCACCTCACATTGTGTAATATATGATATTGGTCGCTAAGTCCCGTTTCGTGCGGTAGATTAAAAAAAATTGGACTCCTGTATGTATAAAAAAAGGACGCCGCTTGGCATCCTCTCTGAATGTACGCTAAAGCGCATAACTATGCTGTCACAATACTAAACCTGCACACCAATTAATTCGTACGCTTCAAATCCAAATGAAACGTTATGGGTACATTTAAGTTCTATTTTATGATCATAAAAGCGAACGAAATAGGTTATCACATACGGGGTTTCTATGTAGATCAAAGTAAGAGATAGTTGGTTGCTGTCTATCCAACAAGCATTTGTAACCACTTCCTGATCATGTGTCTCCAAATCTTTCACAAAATGATCGATTGAATGGTTTATGGTGCTGAAGTTAAACGGATACGTCTTCACACTCTGTTCGCCAAAAAATAACTTAAACTGAAATTCGTTGCCGCTTGCTGCAAAATGAAGCTTAGTGAGTCCTTGTTTATTATCCATGAATGAAAAACGAAGATCATCTAAGCGAATAGGACTAGGCTCACTTAATGCTGGTATGAACGGATTAGCCATTTACAAGAGATGCTGATCTAAATCTGTTTTTTGTTCACCATCTTCAAAGAGGATATCCGTGTCTATTTGCATGAGGATATGTTCATACACTAAATCTAGCATGGTTTGAAGCTGTTTCATGGAAGAGAAGCTCGATGTTGCCGCAATAACAACCTGATGTTTGGGCGACACAAAACATAACTGCCCATACCCACCATTACCCATATAACAGCCATCACGACATAGAAAAAATTGATACCCATAACCTTGGGAAAAATCGATGCGCTCTTCGTCTCGCGATGTATCGCTTTGCATGCTGGTGGCGAGTGAAATGTATTTCTCTGAAACGATTCGCTGGCCATTAAATCTACCTTTGTTTAGCAGCATTTGCCCAAACTTAGCTATTCCTTCAGTAGGTATACTTAGTCCCATTCCTCCAGCAACGACGCCAAGCGGACAGGTTTCCCAAGAAGGGGATGAAATGCCTAGAGGCATAAACAAACGAGGCATTAAATATTCGGTTAGCTTTTGACCTGTTACTCTCTCAAGGATAGCAGACAACATATAGGTAGAATGTGTACTGTAACGGTAATAGGTTCCTGGCTTATGCTCTACTTCCATTGCTAAATAGGCTTTAACCCAGTCCGTTTGCTCCGCAACGCTTCCGTAAATATTGTCACGATGGCCAGCATTCATCGATAGCAGATCGTGAATGGTTATTTCAGCCAAATTGTCCGAAAGCGCAGGAGGCAGCTTATCAGGAAAAAAAGAGATAACCTTGTCTCTTAAATCCAACAGGCCCTCGTCACAAGCAATCCCTATTGCGATAGATGTGAAGCTTTTGCTAAGTGAGAATAACAGCTGCGGAGTGCCTGAACGATAAGGATCACGATAAAACTTGGAAGTAGCCTTGCCGTTTTGCATCAGGATAAAGCTGTTCAACTTCAAGTTTAATTGCTTGATTTGAGTAAAAAACGCAAGCAACGACTTTGATGATAAACCATGGTTTTCTGGTCGATCCATTTCCATAACACTTATCAAGCCTTCAACGTCGTTAGTCATGAATGCAATCACCCACTCTTTTATACTCAACGAATCTACTAGCTCAATTGTTTAATAAACGTCACTCTATCGTAACCACTGCTGAAATAGTCCTTTTCATATAGGCTGACCTCAAAACCGATCCGTTGATAAAACGTTATCGTGTCTTCATTCCCCGGATGCCCTAAAGTATAAAGAATAATTTCCTTCTCTTTCAGCTCGTTTACTTTATTGCAGATGGTAGAAAGCAAAGCTTTGCCAACGCCCGCTCGTTGAAAATCCTTTTTCACGACTACGCCTACGATTTCATAAAGTCCTACTTCATTATTAAATAGGTATCCTGCATGACCCATAATTTGATTGTCATCGCTATAAGCTACATAATATTGGCTTTTACCCGCTGGAGCTTTGGCGAAGTCCGCCCACCGAGGCGGATATCTTTCAATAACGAAATCTGGGAATTGCAGCGGATGCTCCGATAATATCTTTATTACATCCTGCCTGTCGTTTTGCTCGAACAATCGAATATTCATATTGTTAAACCTCCTAAACAGAACGATCTTTTTTCTGCTGTTCTACAAATTCATCCTTCGTTAGACCAAATAAAATGAGATCTTTATACTCACCGTTAGTGTAAATCACTTTCCGTCGCACACCCTCTTGCTGGCAGCCCAGCTTGATCATCATGTTTGTTGAGCCTACGTTGCCTTCCAGTACATAGTCATTAAACTTATTAAGCCGTCTTTCCATAAAAGCATACTTTAAGAGAATTCTCATCGCTCTAGTCCCGTATCCCTTGCCTCGGTGATCTCTATCGATCTGTATGCCAATGCTAAACGTGCCGTTTTTCTCATCGATACTATTTAGATTAACGCCTCCAACATTTTCAGCGTTTCTATTTTCAATCGCAAACATGATACGCCTATTATCCGTAGAGAAATCAGCATAAGTTTCAACGAAATTTTTGGCCTCGGCAATCGTAGGCGGCAGCTCAACCGTGCACTCTAGTAAGCGCCGAGCTGGCGTATCAAAGCGGTTGAAGTAATGCCCTTCCCAGTCAGCATCTTGAATTGCTCGTAATCTGATCTCCTCATCCTGCCAAAAATATTGACTATAATCTATTTCTCTCATGTGATCCTCCCATAATCAATAATCGTATTAAGCGCTATTATACATAAAATTAATATTAAAAAGGAAATTATTTGTAATGTCCTATCCGAATAAAGAGCCCTCAGGTCATTCATCCTGAGAGCTCTTTTTTTGGTTACCTTGAATGTACAGCCTTGTCCCGCTTTGACAGCACGATGTTCTGGTACAATCGAACGGTTAATAGATAGTAAGCAGCATAGATAACCACGAACAACACAATGGGAATCCATAAGCGATAATATGGCTCAGTTAACATAAACGAGAAGAGATTCATACCAACTAGAACATGCGTGAGCCCAACGATACCAGGAAATAAAAATACGAGGAACAGCTCGTGATAGATTGAACGCGATAACCTCTCTCTCCTTACCCCAAGCTTGCTGAGCATCTCATATCGCTGAACATCCTTCGCTGCACCCGATAATATTTTGAACATTAAGCAGCTCGCCATCATAGCAAGAAAGGCGATGCCAAGGAAAAAGCCCATAAAGACTGTACCGCTAGCGATACCTATTGCATTCTCATAGTTCTTGTACTTGCTCCATGATAGGTACTCCCCATTGGATTTCTCTGTTTCCAGCTGGTCTAGTGCCTTCCATGACATCCGATAAGCGAGGAAATCACCCGTCCTTCCGATCACAACGAACTGTTCCTTTGCTTCAAGCTTTGCGAACTCTCCTGCATCAACAAGCCTGAACTCACTTATGGGTGGCGAAATCTCCCAGATGAAACCTCTCCACTTCTGACTGGACAGCTCTTCTGCATCCGTATTATCTGCATCACTCGCAGAGCCTGCTGGAAGAGGGCCTTTGATCTGTTCTATCTCATCCCAATACTCGCGGCCCTGCCCCGAATGAACAAATGGCCGCTGGCTCTCGAGGTCCTCTTTCGCATAATAAACCATTTCGTTCTCTATTTTGTAGCGATACTTGAACTGCTCCTTGAACGGAATGGAAGCGAGTATCTTTGCTTCTTCCGCATTCGGGTTATGCACGATCGCGTCATAAACGCGGTAGCTCTCTCCCCTAATTTTCGCATCGTTCACAAAAGCCATACCTCCGGCAATTGCACCAGCTCCAAGTGCAATCAGCATCGCTACTGTTGCCAGCAGCTTCGTTAAGCCGTTAATTCGGAAGCTCAGCTGGCCGAAAGTGAAGGCGCGGATTCCACGTGTTTGATTCCTCTTTTTCATTCTTACTACAAGTGGCGGAAGCAGCATCATAAACAGAAGGTACGTTCCGAGCGGTGTCATGAATGTGGCGGTATACAATCCAATCTCCCGCAGCTGCTCCATAAACGTAAGGGAGAAGTAACCGAGCCCGAGAGCAATTGCTCCGACGATGCTAAGTACAATTTTCCACGGGCTGCTTCCCCACAGCCGATCTGCTTGCATATTGCCATGGACAAGATGCAATACCTTCATGCGAGAAAGCTTCAGCTGATTCCATATCGCAGACAATCCAAATAAACAAGTAAAGAAGATAATAGTAAATAAAATGGCTGGTCCAAATACAGCATGGTAACCGATAAGACTCGTCTGAAGCTGCTTAGCCATGAGATGCCCCACAAGTGTGGATAAGCCAAACCCGAGCCCAAGCCCAACCGCTAGTGAAATTAAGCCGAGCGCAATCGTTTCAATAAACATTAAAGTACGTATTTTACTTTTGCGTGCCCCCAGAACGAGATAGAGTCCGAATTCCCGCTGGCGCAGCGACAGCAAAAAGCTGTTGGCATAAATAATGTAGAAAAAAGTGATCGCCGAGAGCAGTACCGAGCCTAATATATAGACGAGCCCAATTGAGTTGATAACTGCATTTGCCTCCGTAAAATCGCGGTTCCACGCCATCGTCTGGAACATATAAAAAATGGCTATCGACATGACAAGTCCAGCAAGCAGCACGATATAATCTTTGAATTTGCTCTTCATGCCGGATAAAGCTAGTTTTATAAGCATGTTCTCACCTCACTGCCTTTCCGATTCGTAAGTTTCATCGGATGCAGCAGCGGCAGCTGCCGAGCCATAATCGCCGAGCACGTCCAAAATTTGCTTATAAAAGGATTCACGGCTGCCCGTGCGGTACAGCTCTTTCACAAGCTGACCATCCTGTATAAATAAAATTCTTCCGCAATAGCTTGCACTGAACGCGTCATGAGTCACCATGAGAATCGATATTCGCTGTTCCTCGTTTAGACGCTTCATCGTCTCGAGCAGACTAACCGCATTTTTCAAATCAAGCGAGCCTGTCGGCTCGTCACCCAGCAGCAAAGCAGGCTCATGAACAATGGCGCGCGCCGCAGCTGTTCGCTGCCGCTGCCCTCCTGAGATCATCGCTGGATATTGTTCGGCTAGCGCTGTAATACCAAGATTGTCCATAACTTGACGCACTTTGATTCGGATCTCGCCAGCAGGGACGTCCTGCAAGGACAAGGGAAGTGCGATATTCTCATAGACTGTCAGATTGTCGAGCAGATTAAAATCTTGAAAAATAAACCCAAGCCGCTGCGCCCGGAAATCCGAAAGCTCACGGGCTTTCATTCGTGTAATATCTGTTCCAGCAATTGAAATCGTACCCTCTGTTGGATTATCCAGCGTCGAGATTACGTTGAGCAGTGTGGTTTTGCCCGAACCGGAAGCTCCCATAATGCCGATGAACTCTCCTTCTTGCATCGTGAACGAAATATTATTAAGCGCATAAACCTGATTCGCCTTATTGCTTCCGTATATTTTGGATATTTGTCTTATATCAATAACGGGATTTTTTGTTGTCATAGCTTAGTGACATCTCCTTCTGCCTTGGTACCTGTACGATACCCTGCACTCTACTTAGTATAAGGAAGACGCCTAAAGCGAGCTTAATGTAACCGTTAAGATTTCATAAAGATTATCTTAATACTTTTTTACGATTTAACAGACAGCTCCTGAACTTCACGGCAAAAAGCCCCAACCATGTCATCCCACGGTCGAGGCTTTTCTTTCAAGATAATTAATATTACCTGCTTTTCGTTAATTTTGCTCCGAGTTTTGCTTCTCCTTAATGAGCCATACCGATATGTATTGCAATACCGCCATGGCAAACAGCACAATTGGCATCCATATAGATTGCAGATCTTTAGCAAGTATAATGAGCAAGCAAATAGAAAGCACCCTTCCCGCATTTAGAAAAAGCTCCCGCATGACAACGGATTCTATTCGCAGCTGCCCTTTAAGAGGCAATGTCCCGATTAAGCGATAATAATAGGAAGTAAGCGTATTGACGGCTAGTGGATTGCATATCGAGAACAAAATCATAAATAAGGCAACCGACCAAAATTCCACTTGAATGAGCAGCAGCGATGAACCGATGGCTACCCCAGTTGTAGACAGGAGCACATATTTGCGTACTTGCTCCTTCTGTGCTTTTCTTGAAATCACATAACCCGTCGCTACCGTAAGCGAAGAGAAGAAAACACCCAAGTAACCAACCCAATCCTCACGCCCAACCGTCTGATACAGCATAATATTTGGCAGGAAGAGCATAATTCCCTGAAATAGACCTAATACAAAAAAGCTGTACAATGCCTTCAGCCAGCGACGGTTCTTATGCATCACCAGCCCCATGAATTTTAAATAATAGGCTTTGTGATGTGACTTGATCATCGGAATGCGGAAGCTGACGATCGCTGCGATAAGGAACATAATGAAGGCAAGCGTGAAAATAATGATGTAACCCTGCAGCCCCTCGCTTCGCTGAATAATGAACCCCGCAAGCGCCGGCCCTGCTAGCCCGGAAGCATTAAAGAAAATCATATTGATTGCAAGAAAACGTATGCGATTCGCTTCCGTTGAGACATCATATTGAATAACTAAATAACCAGTCCAGTAAAGCCCCGCGGCGATCCCATTAAAAATAGCAAACCATATGTAATACTGAGCCACATGCTCTTGTGCAATGACGACCATCAAATAAAAGATGGCAATCATGACGATACCCAGTCGATAAGTGACCATACGATCATGCCGCTTCGCAATCCAGCCACCTAATGCAAAGGCCRGAGGCGTTACGATGAAAACGATGATGTTATAAATTCCGTTTACTGTTAAATCCTGCGTTAACCGCCACAAATATAAATTGAGAAACAAACCCGACATCGATGCGCCAAACTGAAAGCAGCAATGAATGATTAAAGCCGTTATCGCTTCCTTGCTAAGTCTGCTCTCTGGCGGAAGCGGCGTACCTTTCATTACATTCCATTTACTCCAAAATCTCGACCCCGTCCGCATTTGCAGCATCCCCCGTTGCTTCTCAACTGAAAAGCGCTTTCTTTTCTATTTAGTTTATCATATGGCTATCATATACCCTCGACTCAATAAAGCGCTCACTCCTTCAAAATAGCCGTTATTCTTCCATATGGAGCAATCAAGTAACCGTATTCATTGTTTATATCCTTTGTTCGCATGATTAGACTTGCCGATCCGACTTGAAAATAGTAGACATAGCGATTAAACAGATCTAATTTGGTTAATTTTTACATGTGCTTCAAAAGCATGCTAATCGTACCTAATCGAGAATAGCCTCACCCCTCAAATCACAAAATACAACCATTACATTAAGAAGGGGGTGAACCGATCATGGCGAAGCAGCAAGGTCATGCAACCAAAAATACAACGACAAAAACTTCCGACAAAAAAGGCAATGCATCCGGCAATAACCACTAGTCCGCAAAACGAATTTATCAAAGCAAAAACGACCCATTACCGGCTTACTAAGCTCTGGTAATGGGTCGTTTTATGTTTACAATAGAAGGTTATTTATCTTTTTTGTCGAATTATTTCATATACGATTGCAACTTATAACTAGAAAAAGTGGTGAACCAACTATGACTAATCATTCTTATACTGTCATCGATTTTGAAACGAGCGGCCTTGATCCGAAGAAAGATCGTGTGATTGAGATGGCTGCGATCCGCTGCGTGAATGGTGAAATAGCGAGTGAATTCAGTACTCTCGTACGTTACGATGGCAAGCTGTCTGCCAAAATAACAGAGCTGACCGGCATCACGGATGAGATGACCTCCTACGGCATGGACGAGGACACTGCATTCCGTATTTTGAACCGAATGATAGGCGATAACGTTTTGATTGCTCATAATGCTGCCTTCGACCTTGGTTTCCTGCATCATTCCTTGCTTCGCATTGCGGGCAGATCATTTTCGAACAGCTTCATCGATACGCTCACGATTAGCCGCGCGCGGCATGTTTATCCGCATACACTGAAAGACATGTCCGATCGTTATGGCATTCCGCTCATTGGCGGTCATCGTGCACTGAATGATGTTATCGCTTGTTGGGAAATTTTCCGCAAGATGGATGAAGAGCAATCGGTAGAGAGCTACCTCAATACACTAGGCTACCTCAAGAAATTTGGTCCGCCTGCTTGGACACCGCCAGGGACTAGGCTTGAAGCAATGGAGCTGAAATACGCTCCGCGTTAAACCCGCTCCTTGCCTTTATCCGATTCGCCTGCATTTTTATTAGCGGCATCTCGGTCCTGTTGCATTTCCTCAACCGTCTTCACCTTCAGACGCGCCGCGCCTTTATAATCACGCGTAGGAAGTAAAGGCCCTTCCTCCAGGCGTTTCTTGGCTGCTGCGATAGAATCTGTATACTGCGGCAGCCACTGCTCCTGCGCCACAAGCATCTCATCGACCATCTGCCAAATTTCCTTCGGATTGCAAACTGCGCCAACTAGCGGGTCCATCATAAAAGCTTGTCTGAGCAGGTTAATGTCGCCATTTATGGCTGCCTCTACAGCAAGACGCTGCACAGAGATGCTTACATTACACACCGCTGCGGCGCCAAGCGGCAGGTCGCCTACGATTGGCATTGAGATGCCGTTGCGATCAACATAACCTGGCGCTTCAATGATGGCATCGTTAGGCAGGTTAGCTATGACCCCTTTGTTTTCCACATTAAAGTGACCTCGGTAGATTCGTCCTGTTTCGAGTCCTTCAATGATGTATGAACCATGCTCATGACTGCGCAGCTCCGACTTGAATTCATTTGCAGGGTCCTTCATCCAGTTTGGAAAATCAGTCTCGAACCAATTTCGTCCTTCCGTGCATACACGAAGATACCCGCCCGTTTCTCCGTTAATCCATGAGCTCAAATCGATCCAATCGTTAATTTCTTCAGGCCGCTTCCGATACCAAGGGACATACTCGCTCAAATGGCCGTTAGACTCTGTACTGTAATACCCGAAGCGGCGCAGCATATCAATGCGTACCTTTTCCGTACGGCTGAAATCTGGATGTTTCTCAAATGCTTCGAGCAGCTTGCCGGTTAGATCCTCACCGTTATGCTTAATTTGGATGTACCAGGTCTGATGGTTGATACCCGCGCAAATAATATCGACTTCCTCTTGCTTTAGTCCAAAAGCTTCGGCTATTTGCCAGTGTCCGCCTTGCACGCCATGGCATAAACCAATCGTCCGGACACCGCCATACTTGTTGCATGCCCAAGTCATCATCGCCATCGGGTTCGCGTAGTTGAGCAGAAGCACATCCTTTGCAGCAACCTCGCGGATATCACGGCATATGTTCATCATCTCAGCGATGCCCCGCTGCCCATACATAATGCCGCCAGCACAGAGCGTATCGCCAACGCATTGGTCAACGCCGTATTTGAGCGGAATATCAACATCCGTTGCGAAAGCCTCAAGACCACCGACACGAATAGTGCAAATGACGTACTTCGCATCCTTCAAGGCTTCGCGCCGATCGGTTGTCGATTGAATAGAAATCGACAGGCCGTTCTCATGAATATCACGCTGACAAAGCGCAGTCACCATCTCCAGGTTATGTGCATTAATATCTGTAAATGCGATTTCAATGTTTTGAAACTCCTGTACAGCGAGCAAATCCCGCAGCAGTCCACGCGTGAATCCAATCGAGCCTGCGCCTATAAATGCAATTTTAAAAGTAGACATGCCAATCAGCCTCCGATTATCGTCTAAATAGAGTTTGTTTAATCTCCTCTACATTTTAGCAACGATAAAACGGAAGCGTTATCAATATTGTGACCAACTGCCATTCATAGTGTCAGAAATCGTCACTTTGTATTATTCATTGCGCTGCCAGCGGAAGTCCAATGTTTGCGTATTGACCGAGTGACGGTAAGCAATTGGTGTCTGCTTCATATATTTTTTGAACATCGCATGAAAGTATTGCCTACTCCCCACTCCAACATAATCACAAATATCCGCTATTGCAATATCCGTCTCACGGAGCAGCATTTTTGCTTTCTCCATTCGGAGCTCCGTTAAATAGCCTGTTAACGTTTGGCCTATCTGCGCGCGAAATACACGATGCAAATAACCTGGATGCAAGCTTACAGCTGCAGCAATATCCTTTACTTGAATATCTCTATCATAGTTATGATGCATATATTCAATCGATTGCTTCACATAAGCTTCAATCGGATTAGCCCCTTTTACGCCAGCTTCCTTATGAAGTCGCGCAATCGCCAAGATCAGTTGAGCAAACAACAGCTCTGCCTTCATATTGACGCTCCTGCCTCGGCTGTCCAGCTCAAGCACTAGGCTCTTTAGCACCTGATACACTTCATTCGGATCACGCAAAAACAAATAAGAGGACGGCTCTGTGATCAATCTGTCCACAAATTCGTCCTCCATCGCAAGCTGCCGTATAGAGGGAAACGCCGAGGGGCGTTCCCTAAAATCAAATTCAACATTAAGCATCCGGCAGGGCCCACGCTCGTCAACGGTCAGTCGGTGCGGCACATTCGCATCAAGAATAATGAAATCACCCTTCTTGAGCGTCATTTCACATGCATGGCTGGTTGCCTCTGCTTCCAGCTCTATCCCGCAAGCTCCGGAAATGACATACATTATTTCGATTGCATCATGCGTGTGGAAGGCCATCTCGTAATCAGACCATTGCTTAAAATAATAAGCAAACACATGCGGATAAAAATCTCCATTCAGCCATTCTCGCTTGAACAACGTCCCACTCACGTGAAGCCCCCCTTACTTATAGACAAGTATGGTTACGCGGATGCAAGCTTAACTACGGCAAGAAGCGCCGTTTCAATCTCACGCTCGATCGCTTTCGCTACAACATCTGTATGCGGATCATATTCGCCCGCCAAATCAGAATCTGCGTAACCGTCCAGTGCGAGAATCGCTCCCGCGCGTGCACCGCGCATCGTAGCGATAACGAACAAAGCTGCAATTTCCATTTCAACAGCTAGTGCGCCTGCTTGTTTGTACTGGCGATGCGGAATGTCTACAACTCCTGAGAAAAAGACATCAAGCGTTACCGTTATGCCTTTTTTAACAATGCCTTCGCTCTCAAGCGCAGATGCATATAACGCTTCAGTAACCGCGCTGTCTGCAACAGCTGGGAATCCTGCCGGCACCAGCTGATGCGTGAGCCCTTCCGCTCTAACTGCCGCTGTGCTGACGATTAGGCTTCCTGCAGGGTGATCTGCTGAATAAGATCCCGCTGTACCGACACGAATAAGTGTCTTAACGCCTCCGCGGATAAGCTCCTCAAAGCATACCGCGGCACCTGGCGAACCTACGCCGTGGCTTACCACGGCTAGTCTTACTCCTTGATATTCACCAACAAATGTCCGATATTCGCGAGCGAATGCAAGCTCTTTTACATTGTCCAGCTTCTGTGAAATCGTCTCCGCACGGCGCGGATCACCACATACGATAGCGTAAGCCGGCAAATCTTCTGGGTTAACTTGTAGTATAGGCAGCATCTGATTAATCAAACTCCTTCGTTATCCATTCGTCTTCCGGCATCGAATTCTCTTCGCTCGTGAAGCGTTGTTCTTGAAATGGATCGGCATAGTTGTGGAAGCCGTTGCGCTCCCAGAAGCCTTCGCGATCCTCTTTCATAAACTCAATACCACTAATCCACTTTGCGCTTTTCCAAAAATACAAATGAGGAACGAGCATCCGCATCGGCCAGCCATGCTTGTCAGTCAGCGGCTCACCGTCAAATCGATGCGCAAGCAGTACATTATCGTGCAATAAATCCTCAAGCGGCACATTCGTGTCATAGTCCTCATCTGCATGAAACATAACATATTTGGCATCTGGCTTAACGCCCAGCAAAGGCAGCAAGTCCTTGAACTTAATGCCTTCCCATTCTGTGTCCAGCTTCGACCAGCGCGTTACACAATGAATGTCGCACTTCGTTTGGGTTTGAGGCATAGCAAGCAGCTCTTTGAAGCTGAACGTACGCTCTTCCTCTACCTCGCCGAATACTCGCAGCGACCAGGTGTTGATGTCATAGGAAGGAACCTCTCCCTCATGCAAAATCGGAAAACGCTCGGTCATCGTTTGACCAGGCGGAATCCGATGAGCGATCTCGGGAGCAAGCACCGTCTGTTTAATGCTAGTCACTTTTTTGAGACGTTCTGCTTTTTTATGCATCTCGTATACCTCCAAATTCCATTCCTTGCTGATTCATTTCAAGCTATTAAGCATCTCAGCTCTACCTGGAGCTCTCATTCGACTTGCGAGCTTCCTGCATATAACCTTTATCTTTAAAGAACAACATAGCGAGAATCGTAACGATATAAGGCAGCATCATCGTAAAATGAGTCGGCAGCGCAAAGCCCTGCAGCCTGATGCTGAGTGCATCCATAAATCCGAACAGCAAGCTTGATGCCGCAACACCGATTGGATTGGATTGGCCTAACATCGTTGCAACGAGCGCAATGAAACCTCTACCGGAAGTCATTCCCTCTGTAAACATAGTGACATTGCCGAGCGACAGCTGCGCGCCTGCTAACCCGCACAGAGCGCCGCAGAGCAGCACTGCTCCATATTGAATGCGAGTTACCTTGATGCCTAAGCTTTTGGCTGCTGTTGGATTCTCTCCAGCTGCCAGCAAGCGAAAGCCGGTAACCGTTTTGAACAAAAACAGCTGCAGCACAATAACGAGAATGATGGACAAGTAGACGAGCGGGGAATGCCCGGATAAAACCTCGCCGAACCATGGAATATCCTTTAACAATGGAATATCCCATTTAGGCAGCCCAATCATATCCTTATTGTAGTATGCGCCTTTCACATCAAAGATTGCACGCAGTGAGAATGTCGTCAGTCCAAGCGCCAGAAAGTTAAGCGCAATACCAACAACGATAACATTCGCTTTCAGATGAATACTCATAAAACCGAACAACACTGAAAACAGGAGTGAGCATAATACCGCAAACAATACGGCTGCGAACACATTTCCGGTGAAGTGGTTGCCTACAATCCCAGAAAATGCACCGATCAATACTAAGCCTTCTAGGCCTACATTAAACAAACCAACACGCGCGCATATTGCGCCGCCGAGTGCCGCAAGCAGAATTGGTGTAACCATACGAAGCGTCGAGGCATACAGCGAGACATCTAATAAAAAATCCATACTTATGACCTCGCCTTCCTGCGTTTAATGAACGAATATGTGAACTTAGCAGAAACGAACAAAATGAGCACCGCTTGAATAATGCTTGATACCTCCAGCGGAACATCTGTATTCCGCTCCATGCCCATACCGCCGGTCTGCAGTGCAGCAAGCAAAATCGCTGCTACAGCCGTACCGAGCGGATGCGATCCGGCAAGCAATGTTGCCATAATACCCGACCAGGCGTAACCCGGAGAAGTCAACGCGCCATCCAAATAGCGGTACTGCGTGCCGAGCACTTCAACGGAGCCAGCTAGTCCAGCAAACCCTCCGCTGACGAACATGCTGATAAGCATCATTTTCCCACGCTGCACGCCGCCATAGCTTGCAAACAACGGATTGCCGCCAAGCATTCTAATTTCATAACCCTTAACGGTATAGCGCATGAACAAGAACAGCAATATTGCTCCGACTACAGCGATAATAAATCCACCATGAAGGCTCATTCCTTTAAACAGCTTCGGCAGCCATACGCTTTGATCAAGCATAACCGTCTGCGCCATTGCAGCAGAGCCTGTACGATCCTTGAGCGGATACGATACAATATACCCTGCAAACAACGTTGCAATATAATTGAGCAATAATGTGGTAATGAGCAGATTCATTCGAAATCTAGCATCGAGCCATCCTGCGAATGCCGACCATATTCCCCCGGAAATAATTCCAGCTATAATAGCAGCTACGAGCTTAAACCAACCTGGCCCCGGCAAATAGATTGCCGTTACCGCTGCGCTTAGAGCGCCTAGTACCATTTGGCCTTCTGAGCCCATATTAAAAAATCCAGCACGGAATGCCAGCGCCACCCCTAGGCCAATAAGGATAATAGGCGTAGCTCTACTGAGCGTATTCGTAAAAAAATAAAAGCTGCCGAAGGCGCCCTTCCACATTTCCGCGTATGTCTCCATTACGGAGCCTCCGACGATAACAATGGCAATCGCACCCGCTGCTAAACCGATGATAACAGCCAAAAGCGGCTGTAACAGCGAACGTCCGAATTGTACCAGCTTATCCAACCGCTTTTCCTCCCGCCATTAACAAACTAATTTGCTCTTCTGTAGCTTTGTCAGCATCCAGTTCCCCTACGATCTTACCTTCATACATGACCAACACCCGGTCAGATAGCTTCAAAATTTCAGTCAGCTCTGATGAAACAAGCAATATAGCTCCGCCTTCATCCCGCTTCTTTAGAAGCTCGCCATGTATAATTTCCATTGCGCCGACGTCAACGCCTCGCGTTGGCTCCGCTGCGATAAGAAACGGCGTCTTCTGCGCAAGTTCCCGTGCAACGATAAGCTTCTGTAGGTTTCCGCCGGATAAATACTGAGCTTTTGTAGATAAAGTGCCTGTTTTTATCCCAAAGCGTGTCACCCACTCGCCTACCATCTGACGAATGCTCGTCCCATTCAATACACCAAGCTTTTGATGCTTGTCAGCATGTCCCATCAAGCCATTCTCCGTAACGGTCGCATCCTTCGCAACGCCCCACTGGTAACGGTCCTCAGGAATATGAGCAAGCCCGCTTTCACGAATATCGCCAACTGGCGCACCGGTCACATCTTTACCCAGCAGCTTGATTGTGCCTGCTCCGGGTTTCATTAAACCAGATATCGTCTGCAATAACTCGGATTGACCATTGCCTGAAATACCCGCGATCCCCACAATTTCGCCCCCATTGACATGAAGGCTAATATCGCTAAGCAGCGGCTTCGCTTTGACACCAGGAATAGAAACATTCAATACCTCAAGAACAGGCTTGCCTCTGCTCACCTTATTTCGTGATATATGTACTAAATCCCGGCCTACCATAAGCCGTGACAAATGTTCCGCATTCGTGTCTTTCGCTTCGACTGTTCCCGTCACCTTGCCATCTCGAAGGACGGTAACGCGGTCAGCAACTTCCATAATTTCTTGCAGCTTATGACTAATAAGAATAAAGCTTTTGCCCTGCGCGGCTAATCCTTTAATCGCAATGAGCAGCTCTTTCACTTCGAGAGGCGTCAAGACGCCAGTCGGCTCATCCAAAATAATAACTTCAGCGCCCTGATAGAGCACTTTCAAAATTTCAACGCGCTGCTGCATGCCAAGCGAGCAATCTGCAACTTTCTTCCAAGGGTCTACCGGCATGCCATAAAGCTTGCCGATTCTTTCCACCTCTGTGGCAGCTGCCTTACGGTCAAAACCTACCCCTTTGGAGGGCTCGCGCCCAATAACGATATTTTCGGCAATCGTAAACGTCGGGAATAACATGAAATGCTGATGAACCATTCCAATCTTATGCTTAATCGCATCAGCTGGGTTCCCGAACGAAACCGGCTTGCCGTCAATGCGAATTTCACCGCTAGTTGGACTTTCCATCCCGTACAGAATACGCATTAACGTCGTTTTTCCTGCACCGTTTTCACCTACTAGGGCATGAATTTCTCCTTTTTGCAGCGAAAACTGAACATTGCTATTTGCGGTTACGCTCCCATATGACTTCGTAATGCTGTCCATTTGCAGCAACATACAAAAGCTCTCCCCTTTCAATCCCGATATAAACAAAAAAACCGCTCCCTCGATTACAGAGGAAGCTTCTAGGCAACAAGCAAGCCGGCTGCATGGGTAGCAGCCGGCCTGTTGTACTATTGAGCTAGCGGATTAACTACTACGATTTTACCAGATTTAATGTCTTCTGCGATAGCTTTTACTTTATCGACATTTTCTTGGCCAATAAACGGGCTAAGCGTTGATTTGCTGTCTCTTGTTACGAAAGTCAAGCCTACGCCGTCTTCTTTCAAGCCGTAGTCTGCAACGCCGAATGCAAAGCTGCCATCAACGAAGCTTTTCA
Source organism: Paenibacillus sp. 2TAB26 (assembly GCF_052115145.1). Lineage (NCBI taxonomy): Bacteria > Bacillati > Bacillota > Bacilli > Caryophanales > Paenibacillaceae > Paenibacillus > Paenibacillus sp. 2TAB26. Next base: position 186,234 of record NZ_JBFRGC010000003.1, on the reverse strand, counting down.
CTGTTTCGTAAGCAACTGCATCCGTACCTTTCAATTGTGAAAGCACGATATGCTCTGGATCTTCATCCGTACGGTCTGTATCTTGACCTGAAGTGAAGAAGCCTTTTTCTTTCGCTGCGTCAAACACACCATTGTCGCCAACTGCTGCCATACCTGCGATAAAATCTGCGCCTTTGGACTGTTGAAGAAGCGCAAGCTCTTTACCTTTAACTGGATCCGTGAAGCTGCCTACATAGTTGATAAGGAATTGTGCATCTGGATTTGTGCTCTTCAGACCTTGTTCGAATCCTGATGTATATTTGCTAAGAAGTGGAGCGTCCATTGCAACGACTGCACCCACAATATTTGTTTTAGTTGCAAGACCTGCAAGTGCTCCCATCAAGTAGGAAGCTTCATGCTCGCGGAAGTTAACGCTGCGAACGTTTGGAAGATCAACTACAGTATCGATAACTGCAAAAGACTTGTCCGGATTTTCAGCAGCCACTTTCTTAAGTGCATCTTCTGCTTGGAATGTTGCTGTAATAATCAAGTCATAATCTTCAGCTACAGTTGCACGAAGATTTTGTTCAAAACCCGCTGGGTCCGTGGACTCAATTGTTTTCACTTCAGCGCCAAATTCGGAGCCTGCTTTTTTKAAGCCTTCATCCATCAATACAAAAAACTTGTTAACGCCAATTTTTTCGGGCAATACAAGAGCGATTTTTTTCTTGTCCGCTTTGTTGCCTGCACCGTTATTCGCTGCGTTTCCTGGTTCATTTTTGTTAGATCCGCAAGCTGCAACAATCGCAACCATTAGAAACAACGATACCGCCAAAGCAAAAACCTTTTTCATCGTAATCTCCCCTAAACAATTGAATGTATTAATTCCTTTTAATCCTAGTTGTTTTATCGGATTTTGTCAATCTTTTTCGATTCGACAAATTTCTAGTTTATTCTACACTAAATTCATCCACAATAATAATAAAATATGAAATTAGTCACGAATTTGTAACATCCGATTCCATATTACGACTCATTTGCTCAAACAACTGAACACCTTGCTCCATATCTGCTATCGACATGCCATCGAACAGCTTAAGCATCAGCTTCGAGCGTATCGTCTCTATTAAATGGATGATTTCCAAACCCTCTTCCGTAATTTCGAGCATCACGACACGCCGATCCTTCTCGCCGCGTTCGCGCTTCACATACCCAAGCTCTATCAAACGATCAGCAATTCCAGTAACTCCACCACTAGTGATGAGCAGCTGTTCAGCCAAAGCTGATGCTTTCTGTGGTCCTGATTTCCCTAAAATAATTAGCATTTTCCCATGGGTCATGCCTAAGCCATGCACATTATAGGTGTGCCATTCGGTGTTTATTTGTCTTCTCACTTGACGAAATGATTCGTCCAGCCGCCTCATTAACTCTTGTCTTTCCATATTTGAAGCTTCCAATTGATCACCAACCTATCTACTTTCTTTAATCCATACTGTTGTTCATATTATACCTTCCCTTTCTTTGTTTAACTAACGTTCAGCACGAAATAAATATGAAACCTTTTTGATTTAGCACAAAAAGACCAACCCAAGGTTGCAGGTTGACCTTTTTTTTTCGAAAAAGTATAAAACCGCTTGATCTATCCTTGCAAAAATCGCAGCGGCGGCTTGCCAAGCAGTCCCATTCGCGCAGTCTGCCACAGCTCTTGCATTAATTGCTGCAGCGGCCATGCTGCCGTTGAGGCTGCGGACACCGCAACACCGTAACGATAGGTCATAGACGCTCCGCCAATTACTTTATGAGCCTCGGGAGCTTCGAAGCTGTCCAGTTTCTCCTGAAGCTGCTCCAGATGGCTGCTGTTGACACGATCACTGAACATATAAAAGGTAGCCCAGTGCGTCATCTCATCCCAACTGCCAGGCGCAGTTATAACTTGACTGCCTGGCACTACTCGCTGACGCTGCGAGAAGATAAGCTCTTCACCATAATGAACGGTTAATGAATTGCTGTATGAGCGATAGTCGAAGCGTTCGCCGCGAAGCGTGCGACCTGGACAAAGGACGTCGGCTTGCAGCCAAGCAGACCCTTTTTGCAGTCGAACCTGTGTATCGTTTCGAAAGGCTGCTTCCTTATATAGCATAATGGGCTCCGGCATATGCTCGACGACTGCATCTGCCTCTAGTTCGAACAATTGCTGCATCGAAGATTCACTGTTAGGTGAACTAGGATGCACCTTCGTATACGATTGGTTCGTAATCATGACATGAGAGTGCTGCTCGGCTGTCCATTCCAGCTCATACCGGTCACCGCTGAGCAGGCCAGGTGAAACATCCATTACGATTACGCCCAGCTGACCATCCAGTGGAAAAGCTTTGGCAATCTTTATCGGAGCGGTATGATATTTATTGCCGATTAACGTTTGACCGAGGCGGCTGGCAAACGTTGCACGCAGTACGGATGTCCTGACCTCTCCCACTGCATTATCCACGTGCCGAATGGCTGCAGCCTCTGCACTGCTTTGCTCACGCTTCATTAGGAAGCTGTGTGCCGCTTGTCATCAGGTATGCTCGTAAGCTGGATCACATGCGAGTGTTCCGTTCCGCGCGCATGTGCTACCTCATGTGTAAGCCAATTCACAATCTCATCCACGCCATCGCCGCCAAACAAATTAGAGAAAACGAAAGGACGCTCCCCGCGCATCTTAATTGTGTCAGCTTCCATAATTGCGAGGCTCGCTCCTACATACGGCGCAAGATCGATTTTGTTAATGACAAGCAGGTCCGAGCGCATAATGCCAGGTCCGCCTTTGCGTGGAATCTTCTCGCCTTGGGCGACATCGATAATATAAATAAAACGATCGACAAGCTCTGGACTGAACGCCGCAGCAAGATTATCTCCACCGCTCTCAATGAAAATCAGATCCAGATGGTCAAAACGCCGCTCCAGCTCCTCGATAGCTTCAAAATTCATCGATGCATCCTCTCGAATGGCTGTATGCGGACACCCGCCAGTTTCAACACCGATAATACGTTCTTCCGGCAGCACACCCGTATTGAACAAAATACGAGCATCCTCCTTCGTGTAAATATCGTTCGTAATGACAGCTAGGCTGTATTTGGTATGCAGCTCACGCGTTAATCGTTCTACAAGCGCTGTTTTTCCTGAGCCCACTGGTCCCCCGATACCGATTCGGATCGGCCTTGAGCTGTCTATTGCCGGGCTTTCCCATTCCTGATGCGTATGTCCTTGTCCTTGGCACATTTTTCATTCCTCCATTAATTTATAATTAAGACATAAATAATCGCGAATATAACCGTTCGTGGCGCATCATCGCCATCTCCGCCATCGGCATATTAGAATAGGCTTGTTCCGGATCCATCGCACGCACGATTTCCAAAGCGTCTGCTGTTAGCGGTATTAGCCTTGCGACCAACGATTGGCCCTCCGTCTGTCCCATCGACATCAGCCGCAAAGCGCTGTTGACGCAAGTAACGATGCAAGTATACAAATAGCCTTGGATCGCTTTCTCCTCCGATATGCCAAGCACCCAGCAGGCATAGCCGTGCGAGAGAGGATGGGAAGCAAAACAATTCCCTGCCTTCATTGCTTCCAGTAAAGGCGACCAATCCAGCTGCGGATGTATAGCTGCTGCAAGCTGAAGCAGCCGCCGTCCCATTTTCTCTACGCCGCTGCGTGTTTCTGATGCGACCCTTTGCAAATGAACAATCCGCTCAATCGCCCACACCTTCTCCCAATTCCCTTTTGGCGCATCCCTATATATGGCCTTGATCACCATTGCATCCGAGCTTGCCCAGCTTTGCAAAAGCATGGCTGAGGCATAATCATAGAGCTGAGCAGAACGATTCATACGGCCATCTTGAACCATGGTCTCAAGTCCGAACGAATGCGAGAAGCCGCCGATCGGCAGCGCTGAATCGAGCAGCTGCTGCATAGCCAGCCATTTCATATCATCATTCAATTTTTCGCTCGCCCTCCTGTCCTCCATGGCCGCAGCGCGCAGCTAAAATAAGAAATAACGCTGCGCCATCGGCAGCACCTCAGCTGGCTCGCAGGTCACATGCTCGCCATCTACCAGAACATGATAGGTTTCCGCGTCCACCTCAAGCTTAGGCGTTGCATCATTGTGGATCATATCCTTCTTCGTTACGCTGCGGCAGCCTTTTACAGGTTCAATACGTTTCTGCAGTCCGAGCTCCTTCACAACCCCGAGGTCATAGGCTGCCTGTGATACAAACGTAATCGAGCTGCTGAACACCAGCTTCCCGAAGGAGGCGAACATCGGCCGACCGAACACAGGCTGCGGTGTTGGGATGGAAGCGTTTGGATCACCCATCTGCGCAAATGCGATGCTCCCGCCCTTCAGGACGATATCCGGCTTGACGCCAAAAAACATTGGATTCCAAATGACAAGATCGGCGAATTTGCCCGCTTCCAGCGAGCCTACCAGATGAGAGACACCATGCGTGATCGCAGGATTAATCGTATATTTGGCAATGTAGCGCTTAATACGGAAGTTATCATGCTGTTCATTGTCCGGAAGGAGCGGTCCTCGCTGCTTTTTCATCTTGTCTGCCGTTTGCCATGTGCGGATAATAACTTCTCCTACGCGCCCCATCGCCTGTGAATCGGAGCTAATCATGCTGAATACGCCCATATCATGCAAAATATCTTCCGCTGCAATCGTCTCCGGCCTAATCCGAGAATCAGCGAATGCAACGTCCTCAGGAATGCTGCTGTCCAAATGGTGGCAAACCATCAGCATATCCAAATGTTCTTCTATCGTATTAATTGTAAAAGGACGAGTAGGGTTCGTGGATGACGGCAAAACATTCATCTCACCCGCCGCGATGATGATGTCTGGGGCATGACCACCGCCCGCGCCCTCGGTATGATAAGTATGAATCGTCCTTCCGCCTATGGCCGCAAGCGTATCCTCAACAAAACCTGCCTCATTCAGCGTATCGCTGTGGATAGCAACTTGAATGTCATACTGATCTGCGGCTTGCAAGCAAGCGTCAATTGCTGCTGGTGTTGTTCCCCAGTCCTCATGCAGCTTAAGCCCAATGGCTCCCGCTTCAATTTGCTCAATGAGCGGAGCGGTGAATGAAGCATTGCCTTTACCCGTAAAGCCGATATTCATCGGAAAATGTTCGGCTGCCTCCAGCATGCGCCGCATATGCCACGCGCCAGGTGTTACCGTGGTTGCATTGGTTCCTGTTGCCGGACCTGTTCCGCCGCCGATCATCGTCGTGACGCCTGAGGAGAGCGCCGTTTCAATTTGCTGCGGACAAATAAAATGAATATGCGAATCAATGGCTCCTGCTGTTACAATCTTTCCTTCACCGGCAATAACCTCGGTACTTGCGCCAGCAATCATATTTGGGTGCACGCCGTCCATAATGTCTGGATTTCCGGCTTTGCCGATGCCAACGATAAATCCATCCTTTAGGCCGATATCCGCTTTCACAATGCCGGAATGATCGATAATAACGGCATTCGTAATCAATGTATCCAGCACACCCTCATCACGCTGCGCGCCGCTCGACTGCCCCATGCCATCGCGTATAACTTTGCCGCCACCGAACTTGCATTCGTCGCCATACACCGTGTAATCATGTTCAATCTGTGCCCATAGCTCCGTATCTGCCAGCCGAATGGCATCACCCGTTGTAGGGCCAAACATGGCCGCATAGCTGCGTCGATCCATCTTAGTCATTTACCTTCGCCCTCCCAAGCCGCAAGTCGTTCGCGAACAACATCTGGCATCCTGCCGTTCTCCGCTTTCCCTTGGCTGAGACCATTAAGTCCATAAGATAGCTTTGTACCACCCAGCTCAACAACGGTTATAGGCTTCTCCTCACCAGGCTCGAAACGAACCGCTGTCCCTGCTGCGATGTGAAGACGCATCCCGAAAGCTGCCTCGCGATCAAACCTCAATGCACGATTCACTTCAAAAAAATGAAAATGAGAGCCTACCTGAACCGGTCTATCTCCAGTATTTACTACAATCAACTGATTCGTCATTCGCCTTGCATTTAATTCAATTTCACCTTCAGCCGTTCGATATTGTCCAGGTATCACAGGCCATTCTCTCCTCTCCTATAAAGCTGATCGTTCACATGCCACTTTCTATATCAAATGAAATGTTGCCCATAGCCGTTTTACTTATAGTTATCAAGTTATCGGGTCGTGAATGGTAACAAGCTTCGTTCCGTCTGGGAAAGTCGCTTCCACCTGAACCTCGTGAATCATTTGCGGTATGCCAGTCATGACTTGATCTGCATTCAAAATTTTTGTTCCAAATGCCATTAGCTGTGCAACTGTCATTCCATCACGAGCGCCTTCCATAATTTCAGAGGTGATTAACGCTATGCTTTCAGGATAATTAAGCTTCAAGCCGCGATTCATTCGTCGTCTTGCCAAATCTGCAGCGATCGTAATGAGCAGCTTTTCTTTTTCACGTTCGGTCAATTGCATGTACTCACCTCTTTATCTGTATTAGTTTTATTATAAACAGCAAAAACCGGTTCGTAAATCATTTAATGTTAGTTTTTGTGACATAAAAACAAAAAGTCCAGAAAAAGCGACTCGCGCTCGTCCTAGACTTAACATGACAATAACACAACTATTTTGATGAGAATAACCGTCTTTTTTCTGCATCATTCGAGAAAAATAGATTTAACTCTATCTTATTTATCCTACTTTAAAGCCGAGTTTGCTTTGGACATGCCCCATCACGCTCTCCAAGCCGCTTAATTGAAAACCGTATTCAAACAGCTTCCCTGTTTCCGTGAATCGCTGCTCTGGCGTCTTCGCCCCCATAATGACGGATACAAGCCGTTTGCCATCCTGCTTCGCAGTACCTGTAAAGCAATAGCCAGCCTGCACGGTATAACCTGTTTTCAATCCGTCATTGCCCGGAAATGCATACGGCATGCCGCTTAGCATCATGTTTGTCGTCTTCAATCTTTGCGAGGTGCTCGCAAGCTTCACGCTATTGCGGCTGGAAACATCGACTACCTCAGGATACTTCTTCAGTAAATAGGCAGCTAGTGTTGCTGTATCCTTAGCTGACATCATGGTGTCCCTGTCTGAGGAAGCAGCTTCGAACGGAAGCAGATCCTCATGGCTTAGGCCCGTTGCATTCGCAAAGACGGTTTGATTGGACAAGTCCAGCTTAGCAGCCCGATTGTTCATTAATTGAACAAAGGCAGCCTCACTGCCGCTAACATGCTCTGCAAGCGCTACTGCCGCATCGTTCGCGGAATGAATCGCCATCGCTTCAAAAAGCTCTCTAACCGTATAGGTCTCCCCCGCTGCAAAGCCTATTTGGGAACCTGGCACCTCTGCAGCATAAGCGCTGGTTTTCACTTGTTCTTTCCAATCAAGCGTACCTTCACTTGTGAGATCTAATATGATAAGCTCTGTCATCAGCTTCGACATGCTTGCAGGCGGCAGCGCTTCATTTGCATTTTTTTCGTAAAGCACTTCCCCTGTATTGAGATCTATTAAAATAGCCGAGCTAGAATCCAATTGCAAATCAGCTTTAGATGGGCTGCCTTTTAATGAAATGACGTAAAAGACACTGACGATCACTCCAATTGCGGTTAGAAGCCACAAAACTGTACCTCCACGTTTTCTTCCATACGTTTCTTGCTGCATAAAAAACGATCCCCTTTCACTGTCTCTTCTATACAACCAAGTATAGGAGAGTCAGTTTAAGGAGACCGTAAACAAACCATAAGAAACCCTTAATTATTAATTAATAATCGGCAATGTTATACGGAATGCCGTTTGCTCCGAATCACTCGTAACCGAAATCGTACCTTCATGCTTTTCAACGATGCCTTTGACAATGGCAAGCCCTAAGCCGGAACCGCCTGACCACTGTGTTCTTGATTTGTCTACGCGATAAAATCGTTCAAAAATATGAGGAATGTCCATCATTGGAATCGGTTCACCAAAATTAATAACCTCGATAACGGCTGCACTGCCCTCCAACTGAACAGTCACAACGACCTGTTTGCCGTCTCTGCCGTAATTCATGGCATTCACTATCAAGTTCTCGAATACACGCACAAGCTTGGCTGCATCTCCCTTGATCATGACTGACGTTTTATCTGTCACCAGCTTGCTCTGCATTCCCGCTTCCTCCAGCGGCAAACGAAACTGCACAAGCAGCTGTCCGAGCATTTCGATTAAATTAAAATTCGTTACTTTAAGCGCAGTCGTATCATGCCTCATTCTCGTATATTCAAAAAGATCATTAATGAGGACATTCAGCCGCATCGATTTTTCATAAGCGATTTGAACATAGTGGCGCAGCTCTACCTCGTCTCGATAACGATCCTGCTCAATAAGTCCCAAATACCCAAGCACTGACGTTAAAGGTGTTCGCAAATCATGGGAAACGTTCGTGATCAATTCGTTTTTGGTTTGCTCTGCCTTCCGCTCTTCCACGAGCGCATGATGGAGCCTTCCTGCCAAGCTGTTCATATTGGCTGCCATAGGACCAAATATATTTCTTTTCCGCACTTCGATTTTGTAATCCATATCATAGGTACCGTCAGCAATGCCGCGAACCGTCTTATTCATTTGACCGAGATAATGAAATAAGCTCCACTGGAGAATGATGTAGTAAAAAAGAGACATTACAATGCCCGCAGCACCATACACAAGCCGTCGATCAAACCTATCAATGAATTGATAAAAAACTCTCATTGGCCTTACATTATCGATAAGCCACATTCCGAACCCTAATAGGATATACAGTGAAAAGGCCGCTAGCACGGCGCTTATCGCGATATTCAGCAACGAACGGAAGACAAGCTTTAATGCAATGTTATCCTTCAATTTTATAGCCAACCCCCCAGACCGTGATGATCATCTTATCTCCAAGCTCCTTCTCCAGCTTATCTCTGAGCTTGCTAATATGGACCATTACCGTATTGTTGGAATCAAAATATTTTTCTTTCCACACCTGCTGGAAAATATCCTCCGCACTAAACACGCGGCCAGGCTGGCCAGCGAGCAAATGCAAAATGCCGAACTCAGTAGAAGTTAGATGCAGCGGATTGCCGTCTATTTCAGCCGTATGGCTCAGCTTATCGATCCGCAGCGGCCCAAGGCGAAGTTCCTTATCAAGTCGCGCCCCGTTATTCGCACTTGCTTGGCCGCTGTACTGATAGGATCTTCTCAGTAAAGAGCGTACTCTAGCGACAAGCTCAAGCGGATTAAACGGTTTGATCATATAATCGTCCGCACCGGTCATCAGCCCCATTATTTTGTCCATATCCTCCGCTTTTGCACTGAGCATTAGAATGGGGACCGATTGATCGCGCCTGAGCCGCCTCGTAGCCTCCAGCCCATCCATATTCGGCATCATGATGTCTAAGATGACTAAGTCAAACGGATCTCGCGCATAAGCAAGCAGCGCCTGCTCCCCGTCATACGCCTTTTCGGTAATAAACCCTTCATTTTTCAAATAGATCTCTATAAGATCGGCAATTTCCCGCTCATCATCAACAATTAATACTCTTCTTTCCAATTTCAAGCGCCTCCTTATTCATCTTCAAATTATTCTCATCGTTACCAATGAGCATACTATACATGAATAACCTGCATCATGTCCTATTGTTTCACGGAATATCACAATGTTTAAGCCATTTTTAATGTTTTTTTAACATTTATTTGCGAAACGCCTTTCGGCCCTCCGTTATAGCCAACGCCTGTCCGTTGTGATAAAATCGAGAGTATTGATATTTTAATAAGCATATAGGGGGAACTTACATGGCGGCCAAAAGAATGCGTTCAGACATGATCAAAAAAGGATTCGACCGCGCACCGCACCGCAGCTTGCTTCGCGCCGCAGGCGTAAAAGAGGAAGATTTTGACAAGCCGTTTATCGCGGTTTGCAACTCGTATATTGATATTATTCCTGGTCACGTTCATCTACAGGAGTTCGGCAAGCTCGTTAAAGAAGCGATCCGTGAAGCTGGCGGCGTTCCTTTCGAATTTAACACAATCGGCGTTGATGATGGTATTGCAATGGGTCACATCGGTATGCGTTATTCACTTGCCAGCCGTGAAATTATTGCCGATTCCATTGAAACAGTCGTAAATGCTCACTGGTTTGACGGTATGGTTTGTATTCCGAACTGTGACAAAATTACACCGGGCATGATCATGGGCGCACTTCGCGTCAATATCCCGACTATGCTTGTAAGCGGCGGACCTATGAAAGCCGGTAAAACATCCGATGGTCGTTCAATTTCACTCTCCAGCGTATTTGAAGGCGTAGGCGCTCACCAAGCTGGTAAAATCAATGACGATCAACTGATGGAGCTTGAACAATTCGGTTGTCCGACTTGCGGCTCTTGCTCCGGTATGTTTACGGCAAACTCCATGAACTGCTTGGCAGAAGGCATGGGACTTGCAATGCCTGGTAACGGCACGATTCTTGCTGTTTCTCCAGAACGCAAAGAGTTCGTTAAAGACGCTGCTCGCCAATTGATGAAAATCATCGAGCTAGGCATCAAACCTCGCGACATCGTTACAAAAGATACAATCGACAATGCATTTGCTCTAGATATGGCAATGGGCGGCTCAACAAACACAGTTCTTCACACGCTAGCAATCGCGCATGAAGCTGGAATCGAGTACCCAATTGAGCGTATTAACGAAGTAGCTGAACGCGTACCGCATTTGGCAAAAATCGCTCCTGCATCCGATTATCACATTGAAGATGTGCATAATGCAGGCGGCGTAAGTGCTGTCCTTAATGAGCTGTTCAAGAAAGAAGGCGCATTGCATGGTGACTGCATCACCGTTACTGGCAAAACGCTTCGTGAAAATGTTATTGGCTGTGAAATTCAAGACACCGATGTTATTCATACCATCGACAACCCGCATACAGAACGCGGCGGTTTAGCTGTACTATTTGGTAATCTGGCTCCTCACGGCGCTATTATCAAAACAGGTGCAGTTGACAAGTCCGTTGGCGGCTACCACAAAGGTCCTGCTATCTGTTTCGATTCCCAAGACGAAGCGCTTCACGGCATCGCTAACGGAAAAATCAAAGAAGGTCATGTCGTAGTCATTCGTTACGAAGGACCACGCGGCGGCCCAGGTATGCCAGAAATGCTAGCACCAACTTCGCAAATCGTAGGTATGGGACTCGGCGCTAAGGTTGCCCTCATTACAGACGGACGTTTCTCCGGCGCATCTCGCGGCATCAGCATCGGCCACGCTTCTCCTGAAGCAGCTGAAGGCGGCCCTATCGCTTTCGTACAAGACGGCGATATCATCGAGATCGACATGAACAACCGTACGATGGATCTTCTTATTAGCGACGAAGAGTTCGAGAAACGCCGTTCCGAATGGAAAGGCTTCGAGCTAAAAATCAAGCGCGGCTACTTGGCTCGCTACGCTCACCTTGTTACATCTGCCAGCACGGGCGGCGTAATGAAAATGTAGTTATCGCCTTCAGCATCCTCTGGATGCTGAAGCAGCTTTGAGCAAAAAATATAAGGTAAGTTAGAGGAAGTGATTTCCTTCCTTATATTAAAACAAAAGGAGTGCAGGCTGGAAACAGCCTGCACTCCTTTATTTATTTAACATTCATTTGGATAAATGTCTTTTATATCTCAACATTAAATCGCTGTTGTTTTTGTACCTAACTGCGCAGCTTCGTCGGCTGCTGCGTTTAAAGTTCTCTCTACTGTCTGGCTTATATCTTGAATCATGTTCAGCTGTGCCGTTGCATAGGACCTAATCGTTGCGACGGGCATTAACAGCATACGCGGCGAGATCAGTTCTCTTTTCTTCTTGCTCTGAGAAGTCTGCTTCGTGTTCGTTAATACTTTAATCAATACACGCAAGTACACACGCGATGATCTGGCAAACCAGCCCTCAGGTAGCTGAAATATTTCAAATCCCAATCGATCAGCCCCGCGATGGATCATGGTAACCCCATATACCGCTTTGATGTCATTCGCATCTGTATCTTCAGCAAGCTGATTTGCGAGCAGCGGAAGAGCTTGCTCCACTTCACGAAGCATGCGAATACCTGTAGCTACAGGGGATTTTGAGGTTGCTGCAATCATCGACAATTTCTTGTTGTCAAAATGCAGTTCTGCAATACGGTCTCCCTTTGAGACGCGTCCTCCCTCTGCTAATTCAATGTCCTGGYCAGTGTATGTGGTCACCCGGTAATGAAACGCTGCATCCTTCACATCTCCTACGGTCTTCAGACGGAATACGACGTGAAACAGACGCTCCCATGTCAGCCAAAGCGATATCATCGCTTTCTTCAAGAGTGATGTATGAGAAGCACGCGCTGCTTCAGATCGCTTCATCATTTCTTCAATGCCAACAAAGCGGAAACCTTGCTTCGTACCTTCTTCTAAGTAAGCCTCAAGTGCCGTAAGCATATTTCTCGGTGCATCCTTGTCCGCCCCAAAGGTCATGCCGCAATCATGCAATAGAATGACTTCACCTGGCCGAAGCTTTTTCATCATCCGGTTTTTCAATCGTTCTGACCCTAAACGTATCCGCCAATCACCGAACATTGCCGACCACAAAATAATTTGCAAATGGCCTAAGTTCGCATAATCGAATACATTTACGATTCCCCATGGCGGGCGATAATAAGTCGATCGCAATCCCGTAGCTTGCTCAATAATGTCAAGCGTACGCTCGATTTGGCGCTTAACCGTCCTCGGACGCATTAACCAGTTCGATTTATGAACGTAATTATGGACACCAATATTGTGACCCTCATCCTTCATCCGCTTCAGCAGCTCTTCTTGTCCCTCGGCATGTGAGCCGACAACAAAAAAGGTTGCCTTCGCATTGTAGCGGGCAAGAAGATCGAGCAATTGCGGCGTATAGATCTCATCTGGCCCATCATCGAACGTTAAAGATATTTCGTTTCCCACACGGCCCTTCTTAAAAACACGAAAGCCAAAAGTACGGCTAATGAGGCCAGGAAGAAACGCATAGAAGGATGCTACGTATAATCCCCATAACAGCAAATTTTCCATTTTGTTTTCCCCACCGTTATATGATTTAGTCGACGAATAAATAGCGGTACAAAACAACAACAGTAGTATTAATTGTAGCATAACGCAATTAAAAATAGGCATCTTTTTAAAAACTATAGTACAATCTTTATGGAAATATGAATATGGAAAAAGAAGGAGAAACATTATGCTGCCCTTTTACAAAAAGTATTGGCGAACCGCCTTTGACATCGCACTCATTGCACTAACTGTCTATTTAATTATGTTTTCTTTCAGCTATTTGTACCGAATCGCAACGCCTATATTTTTATCCTTTCTCATTTTCTTATGTATTGAGCCGCTGGCAAGGCGTCTAAATAAGCTTGGCATGAAAAAATCGATCGCTTCCGGCATTTCGATTCTGCTGTTCACTTTAATTTTACTTACCGCCTTCTCAGGCGCTGCTTATCTAATTACGAAGCAAGGAACTGAGCTCGTTAACAACTTTCCGAAATATCAAGAAATGCTCGCTGTTCAAATCGCTAATCTGACTGAAGAGGTGCAAACCAGATTTGGGAATCTGCCCGCAGATTTGGATTTGGTTCAGCGCTCCAAAGACCTCATTGAAGGTGCTTCTTCAACCTTGGCATTGTTTGGAAAGACTGTACTGCTTAGCATCATCGGGTACGTCACATCCTTCTCAACTTTCATCTTTAATTTTGTAGTCGGGATTATATTAGCTTATTTCTTAAGCATCGAAATTACGACTTGGAAAAAGACGGCCGAGGACAAAACGCCAAACACCTTCAAAACGGCATTTTTCTTCCTTAGAAACAATGTATTTAAAGGAATCGCGTTATATATTAAAGCGCAAGCCAAGATGATTAGTATCACCTTTGTCGTTATTTTGATCGCGCTCCTTCTGCTGCGCGTAGAAAATGCTTTTGTCATAGCAGTCGTATCCGCTATCTTCGACATTTTGCCGCTGCTAGGCGTAGGCACTATTTTTATCCCATGGATTATTTACTTAATTATTGTCGGCAAAGTCTCGCTTGCCATTTGGCTGTCCGTCCTCTTTCTCGCAGTTGTGCTTACACGCCAAATTCTTGAACCAAAAATTACAGGCGACTCCTTAGGCGTATCCGCCTTTACAATGCTCGCTTTCATGATTGTATCCTTATCGCTTTTTGGCGTCGCAGGTGTCATATTATCACCTATTCTTATGATCTTAATCAAAGCGCTGTATGATCAAGGGTATCTCCACCGCTGGATTCATGCTCCGCAGGGGGAATACGACAACCCTCCGGACAAGCCGGACGACGCTGATAGTATATCGGTGAAAATAAATAACAAGGACATCAAGGAACAATAATACGCAAATAAAACAGAGCCACCCCATTGCAAACGAACGTTGATTCGTCTGCAATGGGGTGGCTCATTTTATTTGGAATGGCGTGCGGCGATATCCATGACGCCGCGAAAGAGCTTAGTCGCCTGGTGCGAGCTTCCAGGCGGCTTGTTCTCCACGAGGACGGCTACCGCGTATCGTGGAGCTTTGACCGGGCCGTAGCCCGCAAACCACTGGTGGTTGCGGGCGATTCCGGCCTGAGTCGTTTCGGCGGTGCCGGATTTGCCGGCAATCGCCCACAGCCCTTGGCGGATCGATCGACCGGTTCCATGGTCGACGACCGCCTGCATGCCGCGCAGCAGCGCATGCGCCGTGGCCGGTTTAATCCGGCCACGGATCGCTTGCGCGCGCTGCGCGGGCAGCTTCACCATCCGCTGGCCGTTGGCATAGCGGATTTCACTCACTAGGCGCGGCTCCATTACGCGCCCCTCATTCAGCAGCGTTACAATCAGATTTGCCGCTTGCAGTGGCGACATCCTTACATCACGCYGCCCAAGCGCGCTTTGCGCGAGCACACCGCCATCGACGCCAGCCAGCATGGCTGCTTCTTCCCGCGCTTGCTGCGCCGCGTCAAACTTCCCGCTCCGCTTCTCATTACGCTTGCCATTGCCACTGTCACTGCCTCTGCCGTTATCATTGCCGTTATCATTGCCACTTCCACTGCCAAAGCCATTCTCATTGTCACTGCTACTACCATTACCACTGCCATTCTCATTGTCACTGCCACTGCCACTACCACTGCCACTGCCACTGCCACTGCCACTGCCACTGCCATTATCATGCTCATTCTCACCCATCTCACCGCCGCTATTCCAAGCAAACTCGCTCTTAACGGCTGCAAACAGCTGTCCGCGATCTTCTTCCTCAAGCAGTCTCAGAGGCGATGTAAAGGGGCCAAAAGCTTCATCGCGATGCCAGCCCGCTTGCTGCCCTATCCCGAGCAAATCCGCGGTCCGCTTCAACTGCTTAGCTTCAAGCCGCTCAGCCAGCGTTGCAAACACAATATTGCATGATTGCGCCAAGCCCTCTTGGAGCGTCAAGCGGCCGTGTCCACCTTCCTTCCAGCAGGATAAGCCATATTTGCCATATTCACCATTGCAAAAAAACGTTTCATGCTGATTCACTACACCCGCTTCCAGCGCAGCTGCTTCCGCAACTAGCTTGAACACAGAGCCGGGAGCGACCGCCTTGATTGCATGATTAGCCCACTCGCTGCCGTCGGAGCTTTGGAACCGTCCTGGCTTCAATTGCGGCCGTGATACCATCGCTACAATATCCGCATTGCTCGCATCCAGCACAACGATTGCTCCCTCTTGCAAGCCTTGTGCATCCACATACGCTTCGATTTCGTTTTGCAGCTGCAAATCAATCGTCGTCATCGCTTTAAGAGGATAATATCGATTGCCAGGCTGCGTAATCCGCATATCAAGGCCGTGCATAGGAGCATTACGTCCATCCAGGAAGTAGGAAACAGAAGTAGCCCCTACTCCATGCAGCAGCTTGTCCAGCGATTTCTCAAGACCCGACCCGCCAACCTGATCTACCAGCTTTCTTTTGCCGCTTACGAGATCTTCCGCATGGTTAGTCTGCAGCCACTCAGGATGCTGGCTTGTAAAGCCAATCAGATGCTTCGCATCAAAATCCGGCAAATAGCGATTGCGATAAGGAAGCACACGTATACCGTTTAGCTCAAGTTTTTTTAGGCGGGTAATTTGATCATTTGTCAGTCGCAAAGGCGCTTGCATCCCATCAGCCTTCCAAAACACAGGCTCTCGCACAGCATCCCATTTCTGCTGCAGCTGCTCCGTGGTTACGCCTAGTAAGCGGCTAAGCTCAGCTAAACTCTTCTCTTGACCACGCAGCTCTGCCCGTACGGGAAATAAGGCAACGGCCGAGTAAGTTTCACCTGTTATCGGTTTTCCATAGCGATCATAAAAGTCACCTCTGCCTGTGTCCAGCACCAAGTTTCGTTGACGCTGCTGAACTGACAGTCGTTGCCATCCTCCCCGGTTTGCCAGTGGAGAAAGGACCGCTGAAGAAGAGCTTCCAGGCATCAATTGAATCCAAGCTAAGCGGCCAATATAAAGCATCATTATTAAACTAATGAAACAAGCAGCCATAGTTATTCGTTTAATCATGTCCTGTTCTCATCCTGCGAAAGCTCCTTTTTAATGCTGCCTAATGTTTAATGAGCGCTGGAATCGTTGTTATACGTTCATTATCTCCTTCCGCGGTTCTCCTTCAAACATCCATTCTATTTTCTACAACAAAAAAAAGAGCTGTTCAGCATTAACTGCCTGAATAGCTCTTCCTTCAATATTATCAATTTAATAGGATACCGTGATTGCTAATTAATTTTAAATTTAGAAAGTGAATCCTTGAGCTCACGAGACACCGTATCCAGCTTCTCCGACAAGCGCACCATACCGTCGCTAATGCTTAACTGTTCTGTGCTAAGTGATGCAACTTCTTCTGATGTAGCGGAAGATTCTTCAGCTACCGCACTCACGTTAGTCATCGCTTCGCCTAATACGACTTGCGATTCATCCAATTGCCCGATTGAATCCGTAACAAGATCCAGCTTCTTAACTAGTTCTCCCATTTGGCCAGAAACGGTTAAGAAAATTTGATTCGCTTCTTTTACAGAACCGATTTGCTCTTGGAATAACGGATAAGCATCGGACAAAACATGAACGGTCTCGTCAATCTCGCCTCTAATTTTCTCCGTGATTTGACCAACAACGTCAATGGATTGGCGGCTTTGATCCGCCAGCTTGCGAATTTCATCGGCAACGACCATAAAGCCTTTTCCTGCTGCGCCAGCGCGAGCAGCTTCAATCGTCGCATTCAATGACAAGATGTTCGTTTGCTTCGTTAAGCTGTTGAGCACGTCTAGGATTTTTACGATTGAGCCAGTGCTTTCCTTCAAAGCATCAACCTTCTCTACCATAGAACGGGTCATTTCTTCTGTCATGCTCGTTTTTTGAATAAGTACGCCCATATAGTTTGTTCCTTGCTCACTTGCCTTCTCAACGGCTTGCGCAGAGTTCACCATTTGTTCGTTGGCTGCAATAACTTTTTTCATTTGAACATCGATGTTTCCTGTAAGGTCAGAACCTCGCTCCGCTTCAACAGCCAAGCTTGTTGCTCCTCCCGCGATCTCTTCTGTTGCGACTGCAATCTCCTTAGCAGAAATAGCTGTTTTCCGAGAAGCATCTCCGAGCTCAGTAGCTGTAACCAGTACATCCTCAGCTGATCTTGTCGTTTGTACCGCTAGAGCAGTTATTTGTGTCATCATAAGATTAAAGCTGTCGCTTAGCTCACCAATTTCATCTTGGCGTTTTTTCATGACAGATCGTACGGTCAGGTTGCCGCTTGCTCCTTCAGTCATTAGGTTGCGAAGCTTAACCAGTGGCTGTGCAATCGTCATAATTACGAGAATACCGATTGCAATTGCAATAAGTGCTGCGATAAATACCGTAATCCATGTCAAATTTTGAATCGCTTTAGCATCTTTTACTAGTTCTTTTACCGGTACCGTGCCTAGCAGCTTCCAGTTCATCGTTTCGAATGTTTTGTATGTAGCCAAAACCTCAGCACCGTTTGTCGTTTTCATTTTCGACGAATCCTCAAGCGCTTTATCGCCTTCGGTTGGGAATGTAATACTCGCTGGCTTGCCTACCAATTCTGGATCATTATTTGTAATATATTCACCGTTTGCATTCACGATCGAAAGCTGGCTTCCTTCACCAAGGTTAACTTCTTCGAAGCGTTTCGCAAGCGTCGAGGCTTGCACCTCCAGCAGCAGTACATAAGATGCTTCACTTGAAGTTATATCTTTAATGAGTCGACTCAAGCCTATAGTTGGCGCACCCGCTGGATCTGACATGCCTTCAGGCTGTGGCGGAATCCAGTTTGTTTTCCCCGCATTTTCGACAGTTTCCATAAACCATGCTGTTTTCATTAATTTCTCCGCAGTGCCGGTGGTTGCCCGGCCGGATGTTACAACCGTCAATTTCGGATTTACTGGCAGCAGCATCATGGAAACGATCGTATTATTACCCATAACGTAAGATTGCATTTTGTCGCTTAAATTACGCGATGCCTCAAACTTGCTGAAATCGTCATCGCCGTCAAGCATTTTCCTTACAATTTCATGGAAGCTTTTATCAATTAATATTTGCAGCGATAAATCCTCATACGTCTTGAAAATAACGTCCATATTGTTTGCAACCTGATTGATCGTTTGAAAGCTTGCTTCTGAAACTTTATTTTCAATAATCGACTTCGACTTTGAATAAGCCATTAGACCTACTGTCAATACACACGCGATAATACTGCAAAAGATAATCGTAAACAGCTTCGTTCCTACTGATTTAATTGGATTTGACAGCTTTGTGCTTTTTACAGATACCGTCGCTGCCTTTGCTGCTTGTGATAAAGATTGCATTTTTGATGACGCTTTCATACTTGTACCTGACTTAATTTCGTTTGTGCTATTTTGCTCTTTTTCCTGTTTCTGTTTCTTTGTTTTCTTCTTTTTTTGTTCTTCTTGGTTTTCCATGAGGGAAGACACCGCCTTTAATATTGTAAGTCCAAAATAGTACGTTTGCTGCTAGCGCATCTTGCCGAAATATGTATTTACAGTAGATTTACAGTATATTATTTTATATCGACACATTCTTGTCATTTCATAATAATAAATACAAAAAAAAGAGTCTTATTTTCTAAAAAAATAAGACTCTAGTCATGTTTTGCCTATTTACTTCTTCCCGATCTTCTTTCTCATCATATCCATCGGTTTAACCGGCTTTAACGTACGAATGCGAATATGCTGCAAAGGATGGCGAGCCGCTTCAAGCGCATTGCCGTCTGTATCCGTAATTTCGGTTACCGTTTGCTTGAAAAAAGTACCCTTCGGTCCAACAAATTCGATTTCTTGTCCGAGTTTAAAGTGATTGCGCTGCTGCACGATCGCAAAACCCGTTTTATCATTATAATCTACGACTACTCCAGCAAAATCATATGGCGCTGCTTTTTCCTCTGGCTCATAAATATGATCCTCCGCACCCGGTGTATCAAGGAAAAATCCAGTGTTTAGCGGACGGTTGGCAGCCTTATTTATCTCATCCACCCATTCCTGCTTCAGCTCGAAATGCTCAGGATCTGCAAAATACGCATCAATCGCTTGACGATAAACATTAACGACCGTCGCTACATAGTGGATGCTTTTCATTCGTCCTTCGATTTTGAAACTGTCAACGCCAACTTCGATAAGCTCCGGCAAATATTCAATCATGCATAGATCTTTAGAGCCCATAGTGAACTTATCTTCTTCTTCCGGGTACATTGGCATATCGTCAACAAACAAATCGTATTTCCAGCGACATGACTGACAGCAGCCTCCACGATTGGAGTCACGATCCGTAAAATGATTAGACAATACGCAGCGACCAGAGAAAGATGAGCACATCGCACCATGAATAAACGCTTCGATCTCAATATCAACATTTTTTTTAATTTCTGCAATGTCTTTAAAGCTCGTTTCACGGGCCAGCACAACGCGTGGCAAGCCTTCTTCCTTCCAGAACTGCACAGCCTGCCAATTCAGCGTGGATTGCTGCGTGCTCAAATGAACCTCAAGCTTAGGAGCTACTCGCTGCGCCGTTTCAATAATGGCAGGATCTGCGGCAATGATAGCTGAGATTCCTGCTGCTTCAAGATTGCGCAAGTAGTCTTCAAGTCCCTCTACATCCTCATTGTGCGCATATATATTTGTCGCGACAAACACCTTTGCACCATAGCGGTTGGCGAACTCAACGCCTTCCTTCATTTCTTCAAAGCTGAAATTGTCTGCATTGGAGCGCAAGCCGTACTTTTGACCGCCGATATAAACCGCGTCAGCTCCGTAATGAATCGCGAATTTCAGCTTCTCTAAATTTCCGGCTGGTGCGAGTAGCTCCGGCTTGTCAAGCCGATGGCGTTTGCCTTGATAGCGAGGTGTCGTCTTCTCAATTGTTGTCACTATGTGTACCTCCTAAGTTTTGCGAAGCAAAACTCACTTCGTAAGCATTAACTTTGGTTTTGCGAAGCAAAACTCACTTCGTAAGCATTAACATATTAATAGACTTGCTCTTTGAAGAAGAAGCCAAAACTCAGCTCTCGCTGCGGATTCTGGACTTTCTTAATCGCGTCAAGCCATTCCTCTTGGAAAATGTAGCCCTCTGGATCAGCCAAATAGGCATTGATTGCTTGCCGATATGAGCGCACAACAATTTCGTTGTACTCGGTAGATTTCATTAATCCCTCAATCTTCAAGCTGGTTACTTTAGCATCCAGCAGCTCATGAAGGTTCTCTACCATACAAACATCATCCGAGCTCATAATATGAGTGCCATTCGCATCTTCGTAGATTGGATAACGCTCGTCCTGCCGCTCCGCTTCCATCACATAAAGCCCGCGATCCTTGTCTTTCTCCGGAAGCCGATCCGTCTCCGACTGATGCTCCATATAGCTCTCTACAAGCGAACGCTTTGAATGATAAATATTCGTCATCCCATGCACATGTACTTGAACCTCAAGTTCTGTACTAGCCGTTGTCTCGCAAACCTGATCCATATTGAGTTCGCGTGCGAGCACATATCTAGTCGCACCTCTGCGGCCCCAATAATTAGCTGTAACATAATTAGTTGAGGTCATTTCGGCATTCCAGTGCAGCGCCATGCCTGGGGCATGCAACCTAGCAGCCATTAAGACCGCAGGGTCGCCGAATACTAGTGCATCAACGCCAGCTTCAGCAAGCGAGGATACATAATCATTTAATGAATCCGCTGCTTCATTATCCATAAGATTGTTAAGGGCAGCATAGATTTTCACACCCTTAGGCTTAGCGAGCTTTACGGCCTGCGCTATCATTTCTTTGTTAAACTCTCCTGCTAATCGCATACCGTAGCGTGCTTCGCCAATGACAAAAGCATCCGCGCCTGCTGCCATGAGCCTCTCCAGCTCTTCTATAGATGCAGCGGTAGCTAACAATTCCGGCTTGTACGCCATACTTGATCCTCCTTAAAAACACCGTGAAGCTTCGTTTCCTATCTAATCGTTATGACTACCCAGCCGTCTGATTACTTTTCTCGATGTTTTTCAAATGCTCTTTATATGTTTTTGCGAACAAATGAGTCTGACTTCCATCCTTCTTGGTTACATAGAAAAAATATTCCGTATCTTCCGGATATATAGCCGCTTCAATCGACTTAAGACTTGGACTTGCGATAGGTCCAGGCGGCAAACCTTCTACCTTATACGTGTTATAAGGACTGTCTACGAGCAAATCCTTCTCGTAAAGACGTTCCTTTGGCTTATCTAATGAATATTGAACGGTAGCATCAATTTGCAGCTTCATGCCATCGGCAATCCGGTTGTAAATAATGCCCGATACGAGAGCTCTTTCCTCGTCCACAACGACTTCACGCTCTACAAGCGACGCGATTGTCAGCATATCATGAAAGGACATTTTTTTCTCTTCAAGCACTTCCATCCAGCCCTCTGGAAGCTCAGCAAGCTTCCGGTCGAGTTCAAGCGCCATCCGTTTAATAATATCTTCTTCTGTGCTTTCTTTTTTCATCTCATACGTTTCAGGGAACAGATAACCTTCAAGACGCTGATGCAGCTTATCGTTATTGGGAATGGAGCGAACAGCCTCCGCATCACCCCAATTGTTTTCCGATGCAATTAATCCAATAAACTTTTCTTTGTTGATCAATTTCTCTTGAGCAAGCTTGTCAGCAATTTGCAATACGGTAAAGCCCTCAGGAATCGTGAATCGAATCGTTTCTGCTTCTACGGTGTCGCCAGCATTTAGCTTGGCTATAATGGCTTCATTATTCATGCCGGGGTTCAGCTCATAAAGTCCCGCCTGAAAGCGGCCGCCTTGATCCTTAAGCTTCAAGTAATATTTAAATATAAATGCATTTTTAATAATCCCTTGCTCTTCCAGTAATTCTGCAACCTCATTCGCTGATGTTCCTCTTGGAATATCAATCTTCTGAACCGCACCAGCAGCTGTTGGCTTCAAGCTGCTCCACACATATAAAGCAACGCTTCCAGCACCTATAATCATAATTCCTAACAAGCTTAAAATAACCCATAATGTAATGCGGCTTTTCCTCGGTCCCGATGATGATTGTTGCTCAAGGTGCTGTGATGACTTGTCCAAAATTAGACCCCCTTTTTTATAATGCATCATTTTCGGTATATCGATTTGCGCAGGCGAAATGGCTGAGACCATCCTATGGTGGCTCAGCTGAAAATGCTGTTAAACAGGTCAATGAAGAGAATTACAACCGCATGTTTGAGTAATTAACGCTAAACATGGAACAAAAGAGCGGTTATTGGCCGCTCTCTCGTTAGATGCATATACATTAGACGACGTTTTATGGACGCTCGTCAGTAGCAAACAATAAATCATCGTACGCTTCTGATGCAGCTTCCCACTCTTCATCGTTTTCGATGTTTTCCAGCTGCGGTTCACCATCGACTTGAATGACGCGGAATAGCTCAACATCATCCTCGCCACGCATCGGATCCGATTGCAGGGCTGCATAAATGCGATCCCCTAGCTGAAACTCAGCTTTAATATCGTATACCTCTACGCTGCCGTCATCTGCTTCAAGCTCAATTTCATTGCCGAATGYCGCTCGTAGCGTATTCAGCTTCTTAGGTGCTTCATGCTCTGTGCCGGACATTAATTTTCTTCCTCCATCTCACCAAGGAGAGTGTTGAACGTTTCCTCAACCATATTCCATTCTTCTTCATCTTCAATGGTATACAGCTTCAGGTCATCGCCTTCTTCTTCATAACGGAAAGCATATACTTCATCTTCCTCGTCATTTTCTCCATGAAGCGGAACTACCATCATATATTTCTGATCGGAACCATCAACTTCAAATTTCATGATGACTTCGAATTCCTCTTCGTTTCCTTCTTCATCCGGGATATAAATAATTTCCGGCTCTTCGAATTCCAACTCTTCATTTGTCATGTTTACCCTCACCTTTTCGCTTTAGAATCGAGATAATTTTGCAAAATAAGCGTTGCCGCCATTTTGTCTATTACAAGCTTTCGCTTCTTCCGGCTGACGTCCGCTTCAATAAGCGTTCGTTCGGCAGCTACCGTTGTCAGCCTTTCGTCCCAAAGGTGAACAGGTATGTTTAGTTTCTGCTTAATCTGTTCTGCGAATTCTATACAAATTTCTCCACGTGGACCGATGGTGCCATTCATGTTTTTTGGAAGACCAACAACAATTTCACTAACCTCATGCTCCTTAACCAGATCGGCAATGCGGTCAAACTCACTATGGTCTCGCCTTCGTTCAATAACACCAGTTCCTTGCGCGGTCCAACGAAAAGCGTCGCTGACAGCAACTCCTATGTTGCGGTCACCGTAATCAAGTCCCATCAATCTCATGTCTTGTCCGGCTCCTGCCTCATTAGTTAAAATATAAGAATTTATAAGTTTATCTGCTTATAAACTGCTTATATTTCTCTGCGAAACGATAGCTAAGCCTCCTAAGGGGGGCTTTAGCCGTTTACGCTTGTTGTTTCTTATGGTTTAGATAAAACCGGACAAGCTCTTCGATTAATTCGTCTCGTTCCTTCTTGCGAATTAAACTCCTGGCGTTGTTATGCCGCGGAATATACGCGGGATCTCCGGACAGCAAATACCCAACGATCTGGTTAATCGGATTATACTCTTTCTCTAGAAGCGCTTCATGCACGGATAGCAGAATGTCTTGAGAAGATTCAACCCCCTCCGCCTTCACGTTAAATTTCATTGTTTTGTCCATGGAACTCATCGCCAGCACCTCGCTTTCCAAACCGCATTTCAATGAGATATACACTCATATCATATCACATTTGTTTGATTAAGAACTAGTTCTTCTGTAAGTTTCAATGCTTCATCCAACTTCGTTGTGTCTTTTCCGCCTGCTTGCGCCATATCTGGGCGTCCGCCGCCGCTGCCGCCGCAATGAATTGCAGCTTCTTTTACAATTTTGCCTGCATGGAAACCTTTTTTAATTAAATCTGCAGAAACGGCAGCTGCAAGATTCACTTTGTCATCCGAAATCGCACCAAGCACGATAACACTTGACTCCAGCTTCAGCTTCAATTCATCAACTATGCCGCGAAGTGCGTCCATTGAAGGAGCATTCACTTTTGCGCAAAGGACAGTAATGCCATTCACTATTTTCGCGTTTTGCTCAAGTGATCCTGCTTCGATCCGGCTCAGCTTCGCTTGAAGGGATTCATTCTCGCGAGAGAATTCCTTCACTTGACCGAACAATGCTTCAATCCGTTTTGGCACATCATTTGCATTTGATTTCAGAAGTGCAGCCGATTGCTTAAGCAGGTCAAGCTGACCATCTAAATAGTTATACGCATGTTTACCCGTAACGGCTTCAATTCTTCGAACACCCGACCCAATACCGCTCTCGCTTAACAGCTTGAACAATCCGATTTGCGATGTATTGCTTACATGACAGCCTCCGCATAGCTCCAAGCTATAGCTGCCAACTTGAACCACACGAACCTCATCGCCGTATTTCTCGCCGAACAACGCCATCGCGCCCATCGCTTTAGCTTCATTCAATGATTTCGTTTCGATGGATACTGGAGTTCCGAGCCAAATTTGCTCATTGACGCGGCGTTCAATCGTTACTAGTTCTTCAGCAGTTATACTGCCAAAGTGCGAGAAGTCGAAGCGCAGGCGTTCAGCCTCTACCGAAGAGCCCGCTTGATTGACATGATCGCCAAGCACTTCTTTGAGCGCTTTATGAAGCAAATGCGTTGCCGTATGGTTTTTGATAATGTCATCGCGTACAGCTCTAGCAACGCTCGCCTCTACTGCTTCACCTGTACGAGCAGTACCTGAGGTAACAACAGCATGATGGACGCTTTGACCGTGCGGTGCTTTGGTTACTTCTTCAACCTGCAGCGTAAAGCCGTTGCCCGTAATCGTTCCTATATCTCCGATTTGTCCGCCGCTTTCTGCATAGAAAGGTGTCCGATCCAATATTACAGCGACTTTGCTGCCTTCTGGAGCCGATTCAACCAACAGATCCTCATGAACGATGGCAATGATTTTGGACTCAGTTACCAGTTCATTATAGCCAACAAACTCACTTTTAACCGTGAATTCGCCGAGCGGTCCGCCTTGAACCTTCATGCTTCCCGTATCTTGGCGAGCTGCGCGGGCACGGTCGCGCTGTGCTTCCATCGCTGCGTCGAATCCAGCACGATCAACCGTCATTCCATTTTCTGAAGCAAAGTCCTCCGTCAAATCGAAAGGAAAGCCGTAAGTATCATACAAGCGGAATGCATCATCGCCATTAATCTCTTTTTGGCCAGCTTTCGTACCAGCAGCTACCAGATCAGACAGCATAGCTAGACCATCGGACAATGTCTCATGGAAACGCTCTTCTTCCGTACGGATAACCCGCTCGATGAATTCACGCTTTTCAACAACCTCTGGATAATAAACGCCCATAACCTCGCCAACAATTGAAGTCAGCTCATGCAAAAACGGACGGTCGATTCCGATTGTTTTTCCGTAACGAACAGCTCTGCGAAGCAAACGGCGAATGATGTAGCCACGGCCTTCGTTAGAAGGCATTACGCCATCACCTACTGCGAACGCTACTGTACGAATATGATCAGCAATAACTTTAAGCGCAACATCATGCTCTTCATTCACTTTGTAGCTTACTTTCGCAATTTCACAAGTGCGGTCGATAATTGGACGGAATAAATCCGTATCAAAGTTCGAATCCACATCCTGCAATATAGAAGCAAAACGCTCAAGTCCTGCGCCTGTATCAATGTTTTTGATTGGAAGCGGCGTGTAGCTGCCGTCTTTATTATGATTGAATTGTGAGAATACAACGTTCCAAACTTCTAGGAAACGCTCGTTCTCACCGCCTGGCCAGCATTCTGGGTCCGAAAGATCGCCATATTTGTCGCCGCGGTCATAGAAAATTTCTGTACAAGGTCCGCAAGGGCCCTCGCCAATATCCCAAAAATTTTCTTCCAGCTTATATATCCGTTCAGCAGGAAGGCCAATTTTCGTATTCCAGAACTCGAATGCTTCTTCATCTTCTGGATATACCGTTACCGACAAGCGATTAGGATCAAAACCAATCCATTTTGGCTCAGTCAGAAACTCCCATGCCCAAGTAATAGCTTCTTCCTTGAAGTAATCACCGATCGAGAAATTGCCCAGCATCTCAAAAAACGTATGATGACGGCGGGTTTTGCCTACGTTTTCGATATCATTCGTACGAATGCACTTCTGTGAATTCGTAATACGCGGGTTTTCTGGAACGATGCGTCCGTCAAAATAAGCCTTTAGCGGCGCCATACCTGCATTAATCCATAGCAAGGACGGGTCATTATGCGGTACAAGCGATGCACTTGGTTCAATTTTGTGGCCTTTGCTTTCAAAAAATGCAAGCCATTTTGCACGAATTTCACTAGCTTTCATTAGGATGAGCCCCCTTCAAATGATAAAACACAAAAAAAGCCCCTGTCATTGACAGGGACGAATAGAATCGCGGTACCACCCTGGTTATTGCCTCGCTGCAAACAGCCAAAGCAATCGCCTTCATTAGACATTAACGGGTCCAACCGGTGAAGTTCATTCACACTCCGAAAATAGCTTTCGGCCACTCTTCGTTATAAAAGCTCTCTCAACCGACGCGACTGCTTATCGAAAAGCAAATGCGAAGAAGCTTTCTCTCTGGCTAACGGGCATTGGCTTACTTCATTTCATCAACGATTTATTCCCTTATAATTAACACTTGATTATTTTAAAATTATAGCCACAGCCTATCCGCCTGTCAAATAATCTTTCTTCGCACGTAGTAGGCGAACATATGCTGAATGATCACTTTGCAGGCTGCAAAAATAGGAACCGCCAAAATCATACCAACAATGCCTGCAATCTCCCCTCCGACCAGCAATGCAAAAATGATCGACAAGGGATGCATATGGAGCGTACGGCCAACTACCTGTGGAGAGATTACGTTGCCTTCGAGTATTTGGCACAGGGTGTTGATAATCGCGACAAGGATGACCATCTTAATGGAAACCGTAGATGCCATTAGTATTGCAGGTGCGGCTCCAAAAAAAGGACCGAGATACGGAATGACATTCGTTATCGCAACGATGCCGGCAAGGAGCAGCGCATAAGGCATGCCGATCAACAGGTACCCGAAATAAGCAAGAACGCCAACGATAATACAAACCAAAAACTGTCCGCGAATATAGCTGCCGAGAGCCGTATCGATATCTTTAAGCAGCCTGACCGTGTTTTTGCGATGTGATTTGGGTACATACGTAATGACCGTTCTTTCAAACACATCAAAATCCTTTAATATATAGAAGGCGAGAAACGGAATAATAAACGCGATAAACACTGCATTTAACATAGACCCAATATTGTTAACAAAGTTGARCAAACTCTCCGACAGCTTTTTTTCCATATGCAAAAGTGACTTATTAAGCCCGCTTCGAATACTCTCCGGTAAAAAAGAAGTGTTGTTAATGTCCGTGACGATATTCTGAGCACGCATGGAAAGCTCAGGCACATGACGATTGATTTCCTGTACTTGTTCGATGAACATTGGAATCAAGTTAACGAGAATCACCGTAATGACTGCACAAAACACTGCATATATGAGCAGCACGGCAATCGTCCTAGGAACCTTCCGGTCATGCAGCATCGTAACGATCGGATTCAGTACATAAGAAATTATCATCGCGATTATAAATGGAGCAAAAACGGCTTTTACAAACACATATACGTTCACAATAAGCGGCTTTATAAGCAGCATAAGATAAATCGCAAGCAGACCCAATATGATGTAAACCAGCCAGACAAACAGACGGTTCTTCGTAAAGCGCTCCACCGTCCTCACCCCCGAACTTTCTTTATCCGCTTCGCTCTTAGCAAGACAAGCCGAACTAGTTCAGTATATGTACAAGCGCCCTAAATCATCCTATAACAGCAAAAAAAAAGACGGCCGAAGACCGTCTTTTGATATTCAAGTTTATAGCAACGCACGTCAGTTGACGTGAACTTGTGTAATTTCTTCCTCAAAGAACAAGTCGTCGAGTGAGCTTAACGTGCCATCCTCTTCCACTTGGTAAACCGACATTTTGTCGCCGTTAACCGTCAGTTCAATGAAGCAGCCCCAGCAATAAAACTGGTGGGAACCGATCTTTCCGATATCTTTCGAATTACAATTCGGACATCTCATCATCTTTCATTTCTCCCTATCCTCTGAAATTGGAAGCTGCGACAGGCTCCAATTCCGCTTCACTGACAGCAGGAACAATAATCGCGTCTTCCCCGAGTAATACGCTATCCGGATCACTCGGCGCCTTCAGCCATCTGCGCCCTTCCATCAGATCCGAAACAAAACCGTCCGTAAGCTCGTAGCCTATTATTTGTGTACCCTCTTTTGGGTAAAAATAAACATCCGACACTCTGCCAAGTTGAATACCTTGTACAGTTACGACGGGCAGATCCTTTAATTTCACTAATCCTGTGTCATAAGAACGTAGCAATTGCTTCGACTTCATCCGAACGATCGCTGCTTCACTTGCTATAATAACGGTGTCCTCTCCGCAAGATATCACGTGAGTCCACTCCACTATTTTTACGGAGGAAGCAAACCACTTGGGACAATCGAGTATTAGCCCTTTCAGCTGCCAATGCTCATCGAACCAGGCGTCCTTGACAGTTCCAACAAGTTTGCCGGAATGGATAACGATTACGGGTAGTCCAATAAGCCGTTGAAGTTTGATCACGCTTAGCTGGAGTCCTCCTAGTAGTTATTACGAATACGCCTCACGATTGTTCCAACTTTTTGTGCGGCATCTTCTAATTCCTCCAAAGTATTCCCCAAACCAAAGCTAAATCTTACAGCAGAATTAATTTGTTCCTCGGGCAATTGCATTGCTCGAAGTACATGTGAGCGTTCAAGCGCGCCGGAGGTACAAGCAGAACCGCTTGCTGCTGCGATACCTTCCATATCCAAATTCATGAGCATCGTTTCCGTATCGACACCAATAAAGCTGATATTTACGATATGCGGCAAATAGTGCTGCTCCGAGCCATTTATAACGATAGGCACTTCAACATGGTTGTGAAGCAGTTCTATCCATCTCTTACGAAGCTCGTCCATAAAAAGTTGCTTATTTTCTCGCTCGTTCACACAAATGTCAACTGCGGCAGCAAACCCGACGATCCCCGCAATATTTTCTGTCCCTGCACGCCGCTTTCTCTCTTGAGATCCACCATGCTGTAGAGCGTCAATCGGCGTACCGTTAGCCACATAAAGTGCGCCAACACCTTGAGGACCGTTGATCTTATGGGCGGAGAAGCTCATCAAATCAACTGGCAGCTCATTGAGCCTATACTCGAATGAGCCCAAAGCTTGAACTGCATCCACATGAAAAACAGCACCGCCAGCTCTAGCTATGCGCCCTATTTCTTCAATCGGCTGAATCGTTCCAACCTCGTTATTTCCATGCATGATGCTAATAAGGCCTGTTTCTGGGGTCATGGCTTCTTGAACAAGCTCTGGTGATGTTCGTCCAAAGCTATCAATAGGTAGTACGGTTAGGGAGAAACCTTCTTCCTTAACCAGCCATTCGCATGTATGAAGAACAGCGTGATGTTCACCCGCTGAAGTTATAATATGTGATTTGCCTCGTTTACGCTGTGCTCTAGCAGCCCCAATTAGAGCGGCATTATCGCTTTCCGTTCCACCTGAGGTAAATAATAATTGTCCCGGCTTGCAGCCTATTGCTGCTGAAATGAGATCTCGTGATCGATTTAACTGATGCTTGGCCGCTCTTCCAAAAGCATGCATACTAGACGAATTGCCGCCGGAGCCTTGCATTACCTCAAGCATCGCTTGGATGACTTTCGGATGCATAGGTGTAGTGGCGGCATGATCAAAATAATGATTTGTCATAGGTCGGCTTCCTTAAATATAGAACATATAGCTATCAGGTTTGCCAGCATCTTCGAAATTAATTAGATCTGCAAGCGTAGTCGAATCTAATACTTCTGCAATACTGTCTCTAATGCGCAGCCAAAGCTGACGTTTAGCCGGATCGTCTTCTTCTGTAAAGTCTACAGGCGAAATCGGGCCTTCAAGAATTCGAATAATATCCCCAGACGTAATTGTTTCCGGATCCTTCGATAAAATATAACCGCCATAAGCTCCGCGAATACTTTTCACAAGACCAGCATTTCTAAGGGGTGCTACTAATTGCTCCAAATAGTGCTCGGAAAGCTGATTTCGTTCAGCGATACTCTTGAGCGAAGTCGGGCCTTCACCAAATTTAGCCGCAAGCTCCATCATAATTGTTAAGCCATAACGGCCTTTCGTCGATATTTTCAAAGTGGCACCTCTTTTATTGTTTTTAGTATTGATTTATGATTGTGTCTTCCTCATTGGTTGTTAATTCTCTGTATTCCCATTTCACTTATATGTTAACATATCGAGCGGGCGGAGTGTGCAAAAAGGTTGACATCTTCATGAAAAAGTTTGCAGCCTATGTTACAATAATAAATGTTTGATTCAAGCAAGGTGGTGTTTACGATGGAAAAACCAAAAGCTTCGACAAGAGTTGTCGTCGGGATGTCAGGCGGCGTCGATTCCTCCGTCACTGCACTGCTGCTAAAGCAGCAAGGGTATGACGTTGTCGGCATTTTTATGAAAAACTGGGATGATACCGATGAATTCGGTCATTGCACGGCGGAAGAGGATTCTGAAGATGTACGCCGCGTATGTGAACAAATTGGCATTCCCTACTATACCGTGAATTTTGAACGGCAATATTTTGACAAGGTATTCACTTACTTTCTAGATGAGTACAAGCGCGGGCGTACGCCTAACCCAGACGTTATGTGCAACCGCGAGATTAAATTTGGCGACTTCCTGCAGCGCGCCTTGGAGCTTGGAGCGGATTATTTGGCAACAGGCCATTATGCTCAAGTAGAACGTACCGAGGATGGCACAACGAAGCTCATTCGCGGAGTCGATTCAAATAAAGATCAGACGTACTTCCTTAGTGCTCTTAATCAGAAGCAGCTGGCTAAAGCGATGTTCCCGATTGGGCATCTGCCGAAGCCTGAAGTACGCCGAATTGCTGAAGAAGCTGGCCTTTATACCGCTAAGAAAAAAGACAGCACAGGCGTTTGCTTCATCGGGGAACGCAATTTCAAAACCTTCCTTAGCGGCTATCTTCCCGCTCAAGCCGGCGATATGATTGATATTAGAAACGGCGAGAAAAAAGGTCGTCACGACGGACTGATGTATTACACGCTCGGCCAGCGCCAAGGACTTGGCATTGGCGGATCAGGTTCCGGCGAGCCTTGGTTCGTAGCGGACAAGGATTTGGAGAAAAACATTCTTTATGTTGTACAGGGAGAGCAGCATGCCAGCCTTTACTCTGAGAGCTTGACGGCAACTGGAATGAACTGGATTCTACCAGTAAAAAGCGGAGATACCATTCGCTGCACCGCCAAATTCCGTTATCGCCAGCCCGATCAAGGCGTCAGCGTAACGATTGGCGAAGATGGAAACGCGCATATCGTGTTTGACAAGCCTCAGAAAGCCATTACACCTGGACAAGCTGTCGTACTCTACGACGTCAACGTTTGCCTTGGCGGAGGCACGATCGATAAAGTTAAGAAAGTCGATCCTGCTGCTGATTTTGCAAAGCGAGCATAACAACACGAAAAGCTGCCTGAAGCATCCGCTAATGATGCATTAGGCAGCTTTTTTGATTAAAACGTTCATTTTCAGCCAAAATATTGGCCGTTCTGTCCTTTTTTTCTCTCGCCAATCTTTCGAATCAGAAGCCTGGAGATCCGAAGATGATCCGTCTCTTCAATAATGAATTCATATTCTCCAGCGTGATCGACACGCTGATTATTGACAGGAGGTATGTTTATTTTGGAATACATCCAGCCCCCGATTGTATCATAATCATCCGTTTCGATATCGAGATTGAAGAAGCTGTTGACTTCCTCGATCAGCATGAGACCGCTAATGGAGTAGGTATTGTCGTCTTTTTTCTCAAGAGGCTCTCGTTCCTCGTCAAATTCATCTTGAATTTCGCCGACGATTTCCTCCATAATATCCTCCAGCGTTACTAAGCCGGAAGTGCCGCCGTACTCGTCAATCAAAATAGCAATTTGCGACTTTCGTTTTTGCATCAGCTTCAGTAGTGTACTAATTTGCATCGATTCGGGTACTGTCGTAATCGGTCTCGTAATTTGCCTTATATCCTGCAGATTGTGCATCGTGTCCTTCAGTAAATCCTTGATATGCACGAACCCAATGATATTGTCCTTGTCATTCTCACAAACCGGATAACGCGTCAGCATTTGCTCCAGCGCAATTTTTTTATTGTCGGCTAAAGTGCAGCTTGTATTCAGGCATATCATTTCTGTTCGAGGAATCATAATTTCACGCGCATTCGTCTCGGCAAAATCAAAAATGTTATCAACAAGCGTTAGCTCCATATTATCTATTAAACCGTTTTTGTGGCTCTCCTTCATCAAAATCCGAATTTCATCCTCCGTGTGCGCCGAATCCTTCTCGGTCACAGGCTCAATTCCAATTTTTCTAAGAAGCAAATTGGCTACCCCGTTAAATAACCAAATAAAGGGAAACATAATCTTATAAAAACAAACGAGCGGCAACGCTGTCAATCGCGTAATGGATTCAGCTTTGCGGATTGCAATCGTTTTTGGCGCCAGCTCTCCAAGTACTATTTGCAGCATCGTAATGAGAATAAAGGCAAGCAAAAATGAAAAGGTATGAACAAACCATTCACTGCGAATGCCGATGAAAGCCATAGCAGGCTTGATCACATTTGCAATAGCTGGACCGCCAACCCATCCGAGGCCAAGCGAAGCAAGCGTAATACCAAGCTGGCACGCAGATAAATAAGCATCTAAATTGCCTGTCATATGAGAGGCAAGCTTTGCTCTCGAATCACCATCTGCGATTATTGTATCTAAGCGGCTTCCTCTTACCTTCACCATTGCAAACTCGGCAGCAACAAAAAAACTGTTCATCATGATAAAAACAAAAATAAGCAGCAGAGACAAGCTGGTCGGTAATGGGTCAATCACTGGATTCCTGTCCTCCGCAAGAAATGAAACGGGATGCGATGACAGGTGCACCTCCTTTTGGAACAAAGATACGGCAATCTTTGTGTAGTGTGAGATCTCTCCTAGATGACAAACCGCCGCGTCAAACGGTAAAGCATACGAGCCATACCGCTCTCAAGACTGTAATTATGTCTATTCGCCATAGGCTAGCACTTATACGCGGATTTCCAGTCTTTCTAAGCGTTTTTTATAGGAAGCATCAAACGATCTTCAACAAATGTTCACTAAGCCGCAATGAATTGATCATTTTATTTGGCGCAACAGCGAATTGGAATCTGTTATAATGCAATGAGCTTACTAAGTAGGCTCGTTACAAAAATATGTAGGAGGTTTAAAAATGAAACGAATATTGCTTATTTTTCTTGCCGCTCTATGGCTCGTTCCGGGCGTAGCGATGGCCCATTCCAAACTAGAAAGCGCGGTGCCTGCGCGAGATGCGACGGTCGCTGCCTCACCAGAGCGTATAGAGATGACATTTAACACAAAGATCGAGAAGCTTAGTAATTTTAAAATATTAAATGCTGCTGGCGAGGAAATGGAAAAAGAAAAGGTCGAGGTTGACGGCATGACAATGACCGGATCAGTACCTAATGCTTTGCCTAATGGTATTTATACAGTTAAGTGGGTCATTATCGGAGCGGATGGTCATTCGGTGGAAGGCGATTATTCGTTTACTGTAGAAGCGCCTGTTGTTACTGAACAACCAAGCGAAGAACCAACAGCTACAGCTACTGAAGCACCAGCAGAGACAACGGCTCCTACTCCTTCTCCTGATGCTAGCACTAATACTGACGGAGGAAGCAGTGAAGCTACAACTAATGATGCTGGGACAAACTATACTCCTTATGTCGTTATCGGTGTCATTATCGTAGCAGCAGTTCTCTTATTCATGCGGAGGCGCAAATAATGATCTATATCAGCGAAGGCCTTCTATACATTTGCTTCGCCATTTTAACGGGCACCTTTCTATTGCGGCTTGTACCGGAGGACAGAAGGCCTTCCGTTCATGTACCGCATGGCCTGCTGCTCGCATGCGCAGTAGCAATACCGTTCTTATCCTACGTTCCTATTCATAAGCTTGCTATCGTATTTGCCAAAGATTTTGACATGAGCTACGGCGCTATTTTAAAGAGCATCCTGCTCGATGTTAATACAGGCAAAGCGTGGGTATGGACAACCATCGGATCAGCTGGACTCGCTTTTCTACTAGGGCTTAAAGCATTCCGGGGCGATAAGCATATGCCTAAGGTAGCTTTGTTTGTTACCTTTTTGCTAATTGTGTGGCTGGGTTATGCAGGACATGCTTCATCCTTGTATGGATTTAAAGGTTTAATTACACATTCTGCTCATTTTCTCGCAGTCAGCGTATGGATCGGCATTTTGTTTGTGATCAGTTGGTTTTCCAAAGACGATGCCAATTGGAATGCATTTCTGCGTTGGTTTTCGCCAGTAGCCATCGTTTCTGTTGTTGTAACTCTTCTTGCCGGCATTACGCTTATGTCATTCACAACTCCAGAATATGTAAACTCATGGATGCTTCCCTACGGTCAGATGCTGCTGATTAAACATCTACTGATTTTGCC
This sequence comes from Paenibacillus sp. 2TAB26, assembly GCF_052115145.1. NCBI lineage: Bacteria > Bacillati > Bacillota > Bacilli > Caryophanales > Paenibacillaceae > Paenibacillus > Paenibacillus sp. 2TAB26. Next base: position 150,985 of record NZ_JBFRGC010000003.1, on the reverse strand, counting down.
TCTACTGCTGTTTGCTTTCTCAAATGGCTTCGGATACAAAAAAATAGCAAAAACCAATCCGAATTTCAATCCAAGACGCTGGCTAAAAGCAGAAAGCTTCATTGCTTTGCTCGTGCTTGCAGCCACAGGTGTGCTTGGTCAGCAAGCACCACCGCATAAGGTGAAGGAGACACTGCAATCGGAATCACCTTCTCCATTTTTCACTTCAATTTACAAAGGAAACTTCAGCCCTGACATCAGCTTGAAATTCACGCTGAACATGGAGTGCCTGCTTATGCTTGCGGCAGCTGCACTAATGGCGGTCGGTCTGCTTTGGATGTATCGCGTAAATAAGCTTATGCCAGCTTTTGTAATGGGTATTTTGACAGTGGTATTCGGCTATTTCGGCCTGATGTTTGCGATTGCTTAAAAGAATAACAAGAAAAACTCCTGCTAATATGGAGGTAAGCTTAGGAATGAGCTTACCTCCATCAAATTAGCAGGAGTTTTTTTTATTAATTTTCTTATCATTTACCTTGGCGTTTTTGCTGATTTTGCCTTATTTTATCTTCCATCCCTTGCTCGGTAGCCTTATAAAAGGTCATTCCCCCAAGCGTATTCGGCAAATATTGCTGCTTTACATAATGGTTCGGGAAATCATGCGGATATTGATACCCCTCGTGGCCAAGCTGCTGCGCCCCTTTGTAGTGGGTGTCGCGCAAATGCAGCGGTACCTCTGCACCGCCTGCTCGCTCGATTGCCGCCTCTGCATTGCCGATTGCAATGGCAGTAGCATTCGACTTAGGACTCTCTACCGCGAACAGAATCGCTTGTGAGATGTTATATTTCGCTTCAGGCCAGCCTATCTTATGATAGGCATCCATCGCTGTAACCGCTTGAATCATTGCTTGTGGATTAGCAAGTCCAATATCTTCGCTGCATGCCACAATCAGCCTGCGGATAAACGTCATCGGGTCCATGCCCAGCTTCTCCACAGCATATAAAAACCAAAATAACGCTGCGTCGCTTGAACCTCTTACACTTTTGTGAAACGCCGACAGCACATCATATTGTGTAGATAGGTCTGCGCGAATGGACGGCTTCCTTATGGACTCTTGAGCCACCTCAAGCGTCAACCGGACAGAACCATCCATCTCAGACGGCGTTGTCACCGCAGCCAGCTCAAGCGCATTAAGCGCCCTGCGGATGTCTCCGCCAGCCATTGCAGCGATATGCCGCAGCGCATCCTCATCTACTTGCAAATCCATAAAGCCTAAACCCCGCTCACGATCGGCTAGTGCTCTTATCATCGCCTCATAGGCGTGCTCCTCGCCAAGCGCTTCGAGTTGAAACAAGGTTGAACGTGACAATAGAGCCCCATTCACATGATGAAATGGATTTTCTGTTGTCGCCCCTATAAAAATAATAATGCCCTGCTCGACAGCAGGAAGCAGCGCATCCTGCCTAGCTGTATTAAAGCGATGCACCTCATCTAGAAAAAGCGTCGTCTTCTTGCCGTACATCGCTTTGTTGGTACGAGCCTGCTCGATAACTTCACGTACATCTTTTACCGACGCATCTACCGCGTTCAGCTTCACGAACTCGCCTGCTGTCCGCAAAGATATAATATGTGCAAGCGTCGTTTTACCGCAGCCCGGCGGACCATACAACAAAATTGACGACACTTGATCGCCTTCAATAGCCCGCCGCAGCAGCTTACCCGTTCCTACTATATGCTCTTGCCCGATATATTCGTCTAATGTTTGCGGCCGCATGCGATCTGCAAGCAGCCTGGCGCGAGGCGCTTCTTCCTCTTGATATGAAAATAAATCCATTCTGCTCCCCAACCTTCTGCCATCTGTTACTCCGATCATAGCATACAAGCACATTTGTTCGCCAGAAATGATGTGCTTGTATGCTAATCGCCGAAGCGTCCACGGCTTCGCTGTCTTTTCTGTTGCTATGTAAAGTGTTGAATCGATTTATTTTGTATTTCAGACAAATTGGAAGCAAGTTCATTCCTTTTTATGCTAGCATCATATAAAATAGCCGATTCGTAAAAAAGCTGAATACGCTTTTTTTCAAATCGGCTATTGTTTTGCTTCTTATTTGTCGAGTGGAGATCTATGGCCTCTCACCAGCTTACCGACAGTTATCGTTTACACCTCAATGCCGCCAGCAGCAAGCAAATCCTTCACGACGACACTAACCATGATCAGCCCCGCTACCGGCGGAACAAATGCATTGCTGGCCGGAGGCTGCTTCGCTTTGCGAATGTCAGGCGCATTCTCGGGAACGATTTTTTTCGTAACATCCTCACGCGGCTTCATTGGCAGCTCCGTTGAGAATACTACCTTAACGCCGCGTTTGATGCCTTCCTTACGAAGCTTAGTACGGATAACCCTTGCTAAAGGATCGGTATGTGTCTGCGAAATATCGACAACCTGAAATTTCGTCGGGTCCATCTTATTTGCTGCGCCCATACTAGAAATAATCGAAATTTTTCTTTCGAGACATTGCTTGATCAAATGAATCTTATACGAAATCGTATCGGACGCATCCACAACATAATCAAGCGGGTACTCGAAAAACTGTTCAAATGTTTCTTCCGTATAAAACATACGCAGGGCAATGACATCACATTCAGGATTAATCAGCTTAATCCGATCGCGCATTAGCTCTGATTTTACTTGCCCCACTGTTGTTGTGAGCGCATGTATCTGACGATTAACGTTCGTAATATCTACAACGTCCTTGTCAACGAGTATAATACGTCCAACTCCGGTGCGTGCAAGCGCCTCAGCTGCAATGCCGCCAACGCCTCCGATGCCGAGCACGGCAACCGTGCTCCCCTTCATTAGCGCTAGCCCCTCTGGCCCAATAGCCAGCTCTGTTCGTGAAAATTGGTGAAGCATCCGGCCGCCGCCTCCTTCGTATTGATTGCTTATTTTTCGCTAGTTTCTGTTGCTGCAGTTGCTGCTGCAACTGGTTGCTTCGGTTTAAGAACTGTACGGATATGCAATTGCTCAAGCTGCGAAAGCTCGACCTCGGACGGCGCATCGCAGAGAAGATCTGTTGCGCTTGCCGTTTTTGGGAATGCAATCGTCTCACGCAAATTCGTGCGGCCTGTAAGCAGCATCACCAGACGGTCGAAACCAAAAGCAATACCGCCGTGTGGAGGCGTTCCATATTCAAATGCATCCAGCAAGAAGCCGAATTTCTCTTGTGCTTCTTCCGCGTTAAAGCCAAGCGCTTTGAACATTTGTTCTTGTACTTCACGCTTGTAGATACGCATGGAGCCGCCGCCAACTTCATAACCGTTCAGAACTAGATCGTATGCTTGTGCGCGAATTTGACCTGGATCCGTATCGAAGAAATGAAGGTCGTCTTCATTCGGACGCGTGAACGGATGGTGTTCTGCAACATAACGCTTCGCATCCTCATCCCATCCAAGCAATGGGAAGTCTACAACCCAAGCAAACTTGAATTTCGATTCGTCGATCAAGCCTAGATCTTTACCAAGCTTAGAACGCAGGTTGCCAAGTACATCGCAAACCACTTTTTTCTTATCAGCAGAGAAAGTCAGCAAATCTCCGTCTTCCACTTGCAGACGCTCTGTAAGAGCCGCAATTTCTTCCGGTTTAAGGAATTTAACGATCGGCCCGCGCCATTCGCCATCCTTCACCGTAATCCAAGCTAGCCCTTTACCGCCGTAACGAGCAGCGAACGGCTGCAAGTCATCAAGCTCTTTGCGGCTCCAGCTTGCACAGCCCTTAGCGTTCAACGCTTTAACAACGCCGCCGCCTGCTGCAACGCTTGCGAATACTTTTACATCGCTAGTTGAAACGATATCGGTAATATCTTTAATTTCTAGGTCAAAACGAAGGTCCGGTTTGTCGGAGCCGTATTTGTTCATTGCATCTGCATAAGTGATACGTTGGAACGGAAGCTCAAGCTCTACGCCAACTGTTTCTTTCAGAAGCTTAGCTGTCAGCTCTTCCATCATAGCAAGCAATTGATCTTGCGAAAGGAAAGAAGTCTCGATGTCGACTTGCGTGAATTCCGGTTGACGGTCTGCACGAAGATCCTCATCGCGGAAGCAGCGAGCGATTTGGTAGTAGCGTTCAATACCGCCAACCATTAGAAGCTGCTTAAAGATTTGCGGCGATTGCGGCAATGCAAAAAACTCACCTTCATGCACACGGCTTGGCACCAAGTAATCACGCGCGCCTTCAGGCGTGCTTTTCGTTAAAATTGGTGTTTCTACGTCGATAAAGCCTTCTCCGTCTAGGAAATCGCGGAAAACCTTTGCTGCTTTCGAACGAAGCAACAACGTTTTTTGCATTTCTGGACGACGCAGGTCAAGGTAACGATATTTCAAGCGAAGCGACTCGTCTACTTCTACGCCATCCTCAATTGGGAATGGAGGCGTTTTGGCAGCGTTCAACACTTCAATTTTTGTAACACGAACTTCAATTTCACCGGTAGCAAGGTTAGCGTTGTAAGTTTCAGCATCGCGCTCCACTACTGTTCCTTGAATGGCAAGGACGAACTCATTACGAGCACGGTCAGCGATCGCCAGTGCGTCACCTGAGAAATCTGGGTTAAATACCGTTTGTACAATACCAGAACGGTCGCGAAGATCGATAAATAGGACACCGCCAAGATCGCGGCGACGTTGTACCCAGCCGTTTAGAATAACTGATTGACCAACGTCCGCTTTCGTTAAGCGGCCGCAGTGATGTGTTTTTAACAACATTGTGTTCATTCTCCTCGTTTAGTTAGATTTATTTTTGTGTAGCAAACGAACGACTAATTTCTTCAGCGAGCTTATTCAGTGCAACAACACGCTGTTCGCCTTTTGTCATGTCTTTCAAGGAAATCTCGCCGCGCTCAAGCTCATCGTCGCCTAGTATAGCTGTAAAACGGGCTTGAAGACGGTCTGCCGACTTCATTTGCGCCTTCATCTTACGGCCAAGATAATCACGCTCTGCACGTATGCCTTGCTGTCTTAGCTGGTATACGAGCTTGGTTACCTCGCGCTCCGCAGCTTCGCCTAACGCAACGACATACACGTCGATTTGATTAAAAACAGGCAATTCCGTTTCTTGATGCTGAAGCAGCAAAATCGTTCTTTCAAGACCTAAGCCAAGACCGACACCCGGCTGTTCAGGACCGCCGATTTCCGATACAAGGCCGTTATAACGACCGCCTCCGCCGACAGTATCGATCGTACCAATTCCTTCTGCCTTATATTCAAAGGCCGTATGGGTATAGTAGTCGAGTCCGCGTACAAGGCGATGATTAATTTCATAAGGAATGCCCATATCACTCAAATACATTTTCACTTTATCAAAGTGAATTTGGCACTCCTCGTCCAAGCTGTCCAAAATAGATGGCGCATCCGTAAAATGCTCTTGATCGACTTTGCAATCGAGTACGCGAAGCGGATTGCGATCCATCCGTGATTGACAATCCTTGCAGAGCAGCTCACGCTTAGGCTCTAGGAAAGCTAGCAGGCGATCACGGAAAACAGCACGAACAGCCGGAGTTCCGACGGAATTAATTTCAACCCGTACGCCTTTTAGACCAACCTCCGTATAAAAGGTATAGCCTAAAGCAATGACTTCTGCATCTATAGCAGGATCAACCGAACCGATAGCCTCAACGCCAAATTGATGCAGCTGGCGATAACGGCCTGCCTGCGGGCGCTCATAACGGAACATCGGACCGATATAATACAATTTAGACACGTCTGGCTCGCCGTAAAGCTTGTTCTCTACGTAAGACCTCACAACGCCTGCAGTTCCTTCCGGACGAAGCGTCAGACTGCGATTGCCGCGGTCTGTGAAGGTATACATTTCTTTCTCAACGATGTCGGTCGTTTCACCGACGCCCCGTTGAAACAGCTCAGTGGATTCAAATATCGGCGTACGAATTTCCCTGAAATTATAACGCTGACAAATATCTCGAGCCTTCTGCTCCACATACTGCCATCTCTCTACCGCGCCAGGCAAAATATCCTGTGTGCCCGGCATTTTCTGAAATGCCATTGAATAACCCCTCCTGCCCTCATAATAAACGGGTTAAATTTCGGAAAACGCAAAAAACTCCCGTTCCTAATAGCTTGCGCCATAAGGGACGAGAGTGAATCTCCCGTGGTACCACCCACATTTCGAGCCTGCATCCTATGCGTTCGGCTCGCTCAAAGACGGTTAACGTCCGTCATCCGCAGTCCAGCTACTGTGCGTTAGCTGCAAGCCTAATTGCTTGCTGCCATCTACCGTTCACCGTCTGTTCTCCGGGAAGTCTGTTCATTCTGCCAATATAAGGACGCTTGCAGCCAAGTGACGTCCCTCTCTGAATATAAGGCGTAGAATTACTTTGTCCCATCAACGAATCCATATCTATACTGAGGACTAATTTTACCTCTGACTAAGATTAAAGTCAAGATCGAACTGCCCAAGCAACGCCATCCTGTTTAAAATAGGCAGAAAAAAACCTACAAAACGTATTTGTAGGTCCAAAAGTAAAATATATTTTAAAAAGGGGGTCGAGTTCTATTATAGGTCAATGATATTAAAAAAAAGTTAGAGATTGATTACAGTAATATTACAATTTCGAAAGCGTTTTAATGGATACTTTGTGTAGATGCTATTTTCTCCATTTGTTTATTTCAAAAGATAACCGCCCCAGCTCTCGGCTTGGGCGGCGGTATGCTTATGCTATAGTTGACCCGAATTATCGCGGCGCGGGTGCTGCGGGAAACCCGCCCACTCCTCCGCTGCTTCCATATCTTCCTCAAGCTCTGCAAAAATTTTAGCTTCTCTGCGATCGGAATGAAGCAGTCTGCGAGATGATCGTTCCATCCCTTGTTCCTTGCGTGATTGGTGCATTCGCGGTTTACCTCCAATATGGCATACTGCTTGTACAAGCTTCTAATGATGCGTGCACAGCCTACACTATATTGTTTCCCGCGTTGCCTTAGTTAAATACGGCTATCCAAAATTAACGTTATAGGCCCGGAATTCACGAGCTCCACGTCCATCATCGCACCAAAACGCCCCGTTTCCACGACCAATCCGGTGGAACGAAGCGTCTCATTAAACAAATCATACAGCTGCTCTGCTTGCTCGGGTCTGGCGGCTGCCATGAAGTTAGGGCGTCTGCCTTTCCGGCAGTCTCCATACAGTGTAAACTGTGAGACCGAAAGCAACTGCCCGCCAACATCTGAAATAGAATGATTCATTTTGCCTGACTCATCCTCAAAAATACGCAGGTTAGCTACCTTATCAGCCATCCATTTGACATCCGCTTCTGTGTCCTCATGCGTCATGCCTACAAGAAGCACAAGCCCCGAGTCAATTGAACCTACTGTTTCACCCTCAATGACTACCTTTGCTTGTTTACTGCGTTGTACAACAACCTTCACTGCTCAAAAACCTCCGATATTCGTTTTGATCTCGATGCCGCAAGAGCAAAACGTTTATTGCATAATCCGTTGAACAGAATAAATATCCTGCACTCGTTTGATTTTCTCAACAACCGAAGTAAGGTGCTCGACATTGCGGATAAGCACCGTCATATGAATATGCGACATTTTGTTTTTTACAGAACGTCCGGTTACAGCTGAAATGTTCGTCTTGCTTTCGGATACCGCCTGCAGCACTTCATTCAGAAGGCCTCTGCGATCGTGTCCGGTTATTTCGATATCGACGCTGTAATTGGCATCAATATTATCTTCCCACTCTACCTCTATTACGCGTTCGCCCTCTTCGCCCTGATCGCCGAAAGGAATGTTCAAACAATCCATTCGGTGGACTGAAACGCCGCGCCCTCGGGTAATGTACCCGATAATCGCGTCTCCCGGTACAGGGTTGCAGCAGCGTGCAAAACGAACGAGCAAATTGTCGATGCCCTTCACAGTCACGCCTTGATTCGGACGTGATTTGCGATTGCCCGGCGATTTTATTTCCTTGATTTCGCTTGTAAGCTCAATCTGGCTTGCCAGTTCGGCCTCTCTGCGCATCTTCTCGGTAAGCTTCGTGCAAATTTGTGCAGCCGTAATTCCACCAAAGCCGATTGCGGACATCATATCCTCAATATCGTTAAATGCGAACTTCGCGGCAGCCTCCTGCAGCTTATCTTCCTGCAGCCATGCGGAAGGCTCAAGTCCTATTCGCTTCAGCTCACGCTCAAGCAGATCCTTGCCTTTTGCTACATTTTCTTCGCGACGCTCTTTCTTGAACCATTGCCGAATTTTGCTTCTAGCGTGTGAGGACTGCGCAATTTTCACCCAATCCTGACTTGGTCCATAAGAATGCTTCGACGTTAATATTTCAACAATATCCCCGGTTTTGAGCTTATGGTCAAGCGGCACAATTCGACCGTTCAGCTTTGCGCCAATCGTTCGATTGCCCACTTCCGTATGAATCCGGTAGGCGAAATCAAGCGGTACAGAACCAGCTGGCAGTTCAATGACTTCACCGCTAGGCGTAAATACAAATACGAGATCGGCAAAGAAGTCCATTTTTAGCGACTCCATAAACTCCGACGCATCGCGCGCTTCATGCTGAAGCTCTAAGATTTCTCGGAACCATGACATTTTATCTTCAAAGTTGCCGCCTGGTACAAGCGAACCCTCTTTGTAAGCCCAATGTGCCGCAATTCCGTATTCTGAGGTGCGATGCATTTCCCAAGTACGAATCTGTACCTCTGTAGGCTCTCCATTTGGCCCTATAACGGTCGTATGCAGCGATTGATACATATTCGCCTTCGGCATCGCGATATAGTCCTTAAAGCGACCAGGCATCGGTTTCCAGAGCGTATGAATAATTCCGAGCGTAGCATAGCAGTCCTTAATATTATCAACGATTATACGAATAGCAAGCAGATCATAAATCTCTGTAAACTGCTTGTTGCGATCGGTCATTTTTTTGTAAATGCTGTACAAATGCTTAGGGCGACCAGAAATATCACCTTCAATACCCATTTCTTCGAGCTTCTCGGTAATCCGGGAGATGACATCGTCAATAAACTGCTCGCGTTCCGCACGCTTCTTCTTCATCAGATTGGCGATACGGTAATATTGCTGCGGGTTCAAATAACGAAGAGCAATATCTTCCATTTCCCATTTGATAGCTGAAATTCCGAGGCGATGAGCAATCGGACAAAATATTTCCAACGTTTCATAAGCGATACGACGCTGTGCTTCTTCCGATTGGAACTTCAGCGTGCGCATGTTGTGAAGCCGGTCAGCCAATTTTATCAAAATGACGCGAATGTCCTGAGCCATGGCGACAAACATTTTACGATAGTTTTCGTTTTGCTGCTCTTCTTTAGAACGAAATTGAATTTTTTCGAGCTTCGTTAGACCGTCTACCAGCATCGCACAAGTTTCGCCAAATTTCGCACGCACCGTCTGCAAATCAACAGTTGTATCCTCAACGACATCATGGAGCAATGCTGCGATAATGGACAGCACGTCCATTTGCATATCAACAAGAATATCCGCCACCGCTACGGGGTGCAGAATATATGGCTCTCCCGATTTCCGTACTTGTCCGTGATGGGCTTGCTCCGCAAAGTCATAGGCTTCCTGGATGCGTATAAGGTCCTGCTCTTTCATATAGGCGGATGCCTTCTCGAGTAAATGCTCAATGCCCATGAAACGTCCCTTTCTGATTACACTCCTGGCGGATCCCATTCATGCGTTTTCCGAGTTTTTATAATATTATGCCTGTAATCACAGTACCGCGTCAACTACCAGAGACCTCCAGCAATAAAATAAAACCGCCTGGCCTTCTCGCAAAATGCGAATAAGGGGGATAGGCGGTCATTTTATAGAGCAATCTTGCTGCTTGAATTATGAGTAAGTCATTAGTGAGAATACGTCGATTCCTTTAAGCTTCTCACGGCCAGTTAAGTATGCAAGCTCAATTAGAAAAGCTGCACCTACTACTTCACCGCCAAGCTGCTCAATCAAATTGATCGATGTTGCGATCGTTCCGCCTGTTGCAAGCAGATCGTCAGCAATGAGTACGCGTTGGCCCGGTGTGATTGCATCCTTGTGCATAGCCAGTTTATCCTGTCCATACTCCAAGTCGTAGCTTGCTGTAATCGTCTCGCCCGGCAGCTTGCCGCTTTTGCGAATCGGAGCAAAACCTACGCCTAGCGCAATCGCCAGCGGTGCGCCTACTACGAAGCCGCGAGCTTCTGGTCCTGCAATGACGTCAATTTTCATATCCTGAACAGCAACTCGCATCTCTTCAATCGCAGCACGATATGCTCCTCCGTCTTTCAGAAGCGTCGTAATATCTTTGAAACGGATACCTGGTTGCGGGAAATCAGGAATTACCCGGATGTAATCTTTGAAGTTGTATTGTGTGTTGGACACTTGAGGTCAACCCTTTCCATTTCTAACTATTCATTATAATTTGTGTTGCTTCAAATTGTGCTTTTGCTTCTCGGTAACGTTCAGAAGTAGCTAAATCACGTTTCTGAGGTGAGGCTGCTGCATGCATCAAACCATTGTCTCGGTTAATAAATTGCAGCTCCTCGAATACTGCCAGCATAAGCTCAACCGTCTCTAAGGATAAACCACTTTGCTTCGATAAGCGAGCATTTAATCCTTGAAGCGGAACTTGCCCCAGCTGTTTCAACAGTTGATACACTTTGCCGAATTGCTCGCGCTCTGGAAATTCAACAGCAGCAGGATCAAAATGCATATCATGCAGTTGAAGCTGAGGTTTGCGCTGCCCATTCCACTCATTAACAGATAATTCGCCGACAACATCTATTTTGCTGCCCGGCTTTAATCCTTCTGCTAGCATTCCCATACTGAAGCCGATACCGTCTAATAGACGACGGCCGCTTCCTAGAGATAGCTTTAAGTGTCTTGACTCCTTGCCTATCGTACGACGATCTGCAAGCTCCGTCTTCTGAAACAGCAATCTTGGCGATGGATTTCCCATCCCGAACGGCTCAAGCTGTGAAAGCTCGGTAATCGTATCGAGAGTGGCTTCACTAACCGAGCATACAAGATCAACAGACGTTTTGGGAATCCAATCGTCAGCGCTCAGCCATTCAGCAGCCAGCTCGCCAAGTTTCTGTTCAAATTCAGATAGTCGGTCACGATGAAGACTCATTCCAGCAGCGGCCTGGTGTCCTCCGTAATGATCGAGCAGCTCGTCACAAGCTGTAAGGGCTGCATGCAGGTCGAAGCCTTCTATGGAGCGTGCAGAGCCTTTACACATCCCTGTCTGCTCATCTATCCCAAGTATAATAACAGGCTTATAATTGCGTTCAAGCAGTTTGGAGGCAACGATACCGATGACACCAACGTTCCAGCCTTCACCTGAGAGCACAATAACTGGCGGAGGTGCTGCATTCGCGGCTGCAGCATCGTCGCATTTGGTCTGCCACTGCAGCTCGGCTTCCTTCACGATACTCTCCACTACGCGCTGCCGTTCTTTGTTTAAACTGTCCAGTCCGATTGCAGTCAAAATCGCATTGTCATAATCGTCGGTTGTGAGCAGTTCGACTGCACGTTTCGCATGATCGAGCCTTCCAGCTGCATTGATGCGCGGTGCCATTCCAAAAGCAATGCCAGTCGCAGTAATGCTGTCCAGCTCAATGCCGCCAGCCTCTGCCAGCGCTCGGAAGCCTACTCCTGCATGATTTTTCAATCGCTCTAAACCACAGCGAACAAAAATACGATTCTCATCTTTAAGAGGCATTAAATCTGCTACTGTTCCAAGACTCACAATGTCGGCCCACTCAAGCGGAGGGCGCTCTAATAACGCATGTGCCAGCTTGAATGCAACGCCTACGCCCGCAAGCCCTTTGAACGGATAAGTGCAGCCTTCTTGCTTCGGATTAACGACTGCTGCAGCATTTGGGATTTGCTCTGGCGGCTCGTGATGATCAGTAACAACAACATCAATCCCGAGCTGTTTCGCATAATCAATTTCTTCAACAGCGCTGATGCCCGTATCAACCGTAACAATTAAACCGATGCCCTCTTCAGCAGCCAGCTCAATCGCTTTTTTGTTTAATCCGTAACCTTCCAAAGCACGATGAGGAATATAATAATCAAATTTATAATTTAATGATCGAAATAAATGTACCAATAAAGATGTGCTTGAAACGCCGTCCGCATCGTAATCACCATATATCCTTATTTTCTCATTGCTTGCTGCTGCTCGCTTTATTCGTGCAACGGCAGCCTCCATTCCAAGCAATAAATAGGGATCATGAAAATGCTCCACTCCGCCTCGCAAAAAACGTTCAGCCGCTTCGGTATCATCAAAGCCGCGCTGCACAAGAAGTCTCGCTACTAGAGGCGGCAAACTCAGATTCGCTGCCAAATCCTTCGCTTTTGCTTCGTCGTCAGCAGACCATGGCGCTACAGCCCATCTTGTCTTCCTTTGAATCATGCTGCTTGCTCCTCTCCTGCTGTTTGCTGTTCTTATTGCAGCAGTGTCGGCATCTGCTCCTGATTCGGATCATGATTAGACTTATAAGGATAACCAGGATCATAAGGCTCAACGAAAATCGATACATCCGTGACATGTATAAAACGTTTCATGACGAGCTGCTTTACCCTTTTGGCAATCTCTTGACCCTCAAGAACAGAAATGCGTGGATTTACACTAATAACCATTTCTGCAATGACATAATGACCATGCTCTTTCGCTCGCAAGGTTTGCACAGTAATGACTCCATCAACACGTTGAATAAGCTGCATCAGCTCATCCGGATTTTCCTCTGAAGTCTTGCTATGTTCATCTTTTCGCATAAAGACTGTAGCCATTCTGTAGCCGTTTACGATAACAATGACCGCAATAACGATCGCTGCCGCCGGGTCAAAATAATAGAGCACCGGCACATTCAACATTTTACCAATTATTGCTCCGCTTGCGCCCACTAATGCTGCGACTGAACAATAAAGGCCTGTCATTCGATCCTTCGATGGAAAAAACAGCTGCTGAACGATTAGAGCAAGCGCGATGGCCACTGCCGCACTCCAGTGCGGAGCGCTCGTTACACGATCAGAAAGGTCTCTAATGGCAGATATGCCGATTTCGAGCCCAACGATGAGAAGGACGACTGACAACAATATCGTTGTCGCCGTCTCTCCTCTTAAATCTACTGGTACCGCTTTGGCACCCGGGTTTGCCATTTTTCGCTGCCGGCTTGCCCTCAAACCTGAAAGGGCAACAACTCCTGCAGCGACCTCAGCCGCTGTTCGAAATGCATCCGCGAGCAGCGCTTTGCTTCCTGACAACCATCCTATTACACCTTTAAATAGAGCCAGCAGCATGTTTCCCCATAAGCCGGCCCAGCTTGCGGACTCTGCTTTTACATATCGCTGTGTGGTTGACATTTATACCTCCTAAAGGTTTTGCGCATGCAAAACCACTTCGTAAGCATTCAACTGCTTATTATTAAGCTGTTTTCTTAACAACAGCCTTTGGCTTTTGTCTGCCTTTTAGCATTAGCCATAGCGGGCTCGCGATACAAATGGACGAGTACGCACCGCTTGTAAGACCAATGATTTTTGCAAGGGCAAATAGCTTGATTGACTCGCTTCCGAATATGAACAAACATACTGCAACGACAAGTACTGCTAATACAGTATAGATATTACGCGCCATTGTTTGCCAGATACTTGCGTTAACCATCTCAGCGAGCTGCTCACGGTTTTTATATTGACCAAACCGAAGATTTTCACGAATCCGGTCAAAAATAACGATTTTATCATTGATAGAATAACCGATAGTGGTCAACACCGCCGCAATAAACGGAAGATCAACTTCCAGACGGAATATCGAGAACAACGCGACAACGACAAAAGCATCATACAAAATCGCTATGTTCGCAGCTAGTGCGAAGCGCCATTCAAAACGAATCATGACATAAATCATAATGGCTACGCTGGCAATCAGTACTGCCCAGATCGTTTTGATCCCAAGCTCCTGCGCCATGTCCGGCGATACGACGTTAACCTCAGCCGATACTTGATCACCATACTTCGCTTTAAATAAGTCTTGAATTTCAGTAATTTTGGCTTGTGTAAGCACTTCGTCAAAACGAGCCGTTACACGTTCTTCACCTGTACCGCCAACTGTAGGCGTGATGCCTTCGATTCCTGCTTTCACAAGAATTTCTTTCGCATCCTGCTGGGTTACTGCTTTGCCTACTGAAATATCCATATTCGTACCGGCCTTGAAATCAACACCGAAATTAAGGCTGAAAAAAAGCAAAGACAAGATGCCGATTACGGTTAACGTGATCGAGAACAGAAAGAACTTATTGCGGTTCCCGATGAAATCATAACGAATTTTTGTATTAAAGTTCACGGATTTCTGCCTCCTTCACACCATAGTAGCTTGGTTTTGTAAACAGGTTGCTCTTAATAAGGAGCATAATTAAAAAGCGGGACAAGAAGATGTTTGTCAGCATACTTACCAAAATACTGAAAATCATCGTTAATGCAAAACCACGAATCGCTCCGTTACCGATAAAGTACAATACTGCACTTGAAATGATGTTCGTAATGTTCGCATCCATAATGGTACGGAATGAGTTTTTCGATCCAGCTTTAAGCGATGAAAGCAAGCTTTTCCCGCTTCGAATCTCTTCCTTAATCCGCTCATACATGATGATATTCGCATCGACCGCCATACCTATACCAAGCACAAAGGCGGCTATACCTGGGAGTGTTAGGGTCGCATTCATTAAGTTAAATACTACGATCAAGAGCCAAGTATAAGTAATTACTGTAATACCAGCTACAATGCCTGGAATACGGAACAAAATAACAAGGAATATCAAAATAATGACTGTTCCGATAACACCCGCCTCAACGGTGTCTTTCAAGGAAGCTAGTCCTAGTTTAGCGCCAACGCTTTGCGTATATTTCTCAGTGAGCTTGAGAGGCAATGCACCGAGGTTAATCATATCGGCCATTTCTCTCGCTTCATTTACGGTATATTCACCTGTAATTGTCGCTGATCCACCTGAAATCGGTTCTCTTACGGATGGTCTGGAAAGCTCTTTATCATCGAGATAGATCGCTAAGTACGAACCGATCAACCGTGTCGTAATTTCCTCGAATTTTTTCGCATCCTTAAGTTCGATCGTAACAAAAGGTTTGCTTAAGTTGTCATAACCAACACCTGCGCCATTTTGCTTAAAATCGCTGCCGTCCAGCTCGATCTTGCCGTCAGGTCCGCGGAACGTTAAGTTAATTGGTTTAGCAAGAATCTCTCTTACTTCATTCTCGTTCGCAACTCCTGCAAGTCTCAAACGAATACGGTTTGAGCCTTCAGTTGTAATTTCCGGCTCCACAATACCGAGCTCGTCAATCCGTTTTTCCAAACTTTTAGCCGTTTCCTTTAGTGATTGCGGTGTTACAGCTTCTCCACCTTCAAGCGGCGTTGCTTCGTACAAAACCTCAAATCCGCCTTTCAAATCAAGGCCTAGCCTTACGTCTTTCACTAGCGATGGGCTTGTCCAAGCGATAACGCCAAACATAATGACTACGATCGCAAGGAAGGCAATTATTCTCTTCCCGAACATACGTCTAAATCCCCCTTATGATCTCAATATTCCTATTATACAGACGGGACAAAATCGAGTCAAAAAAAAAGAAACCGTCAATTTAAAATTGGGTTCCTTTGTATGCGCTTATCGTCATGAAATTCATAAATTTCATAACTTTTAAAGATAAAATATCATTTACTAATTCATGCAGTTCGGGCTGCCCCGACTTGTTATATTTCTGGCTAACGCATTCCCAAACCTCTTGACCCGTTACATGTTCGTAGCCAATGAGATGAAATTCCTCCGCTTTGCTGTTGCATAGCTCCTCGATCATACGATTTAATTCTTCGTCTGCCATGCTGCGCCTCCCAAAAGCTTATGACATAAAGCTGTATCCCATCTATTCGCTGTGCCTCTGCCTTTTTCCTGCCCGCTTCATTGCTAATCTATAAATTGACTGACATGGAACTGGACATGCCGAGCATAAAGATGATAGTACATGCCTGTCTAAAGACTTCGACTCATATCAGCATCAGGCAGCATTTGGTTATTTCATGATAGAGAAGAGGGTACAACATAATGACAAAACGATCGGATCAAACAAAGCAAAACTTTATAAAAGGCGCCATGATATTGCTTGCTGCAGGATTAATTAACAGGCTGCTTGGTTTCATTCCTCGCATTGCACTCCCCCGTATTATGGGGGCAGAGGGTGTTGGATTATACCAGCTAAGCTATCCTTTTCTAACTGTCATGATAACCCTCATCACAGGAGGCATTCCGCTTGCCGTTGCCAAATGGATTGCTGAAGCGGAGTCGCAAGGTGATTCCAAACGAGTAAAGTATATTTTTCGAACGGCTATGCTCCTCGTTACTTCGCTAGGCGTATTGTTGACCGCTCTCATGCTTCTTTTTGCACCTTGGATAACGAAGCATGTGCTGCCGGATGCCCGCGTATACCGCACCTTTATGGTTATGACGCCTATGCTGCTCATTATTGGCATATCCTCGGTTTATCGAGGTTACTTCCAAGGCAAACAGAACATGATTCCTACCGCTGTATCTCAAATCGTAGAAACCTTGCTGCGCATTGTTGCATCGCTATCATTTTCCTTCATGCTCCTGCCCTATGGACTTGAATGGGCGGCTGCCGGCGCTATGCTTGGAGCCGTGCTTGGAGAGATCGGGGGCCTCGCCGTACTGCTTTGGAAATACTACAGAGACAAATCCCGCATCAAACAAAAAGCTCTCAGTCATCCAGATGAAAAAGCAGGGAAAAACATTCCTGTATTGCGAAAATTACTTAGCTTATCCATTCCTGTTACAGGCAGTCGATTAGTCGGCTCCTTCTCCTACTTGCTGGAATCCATCTTTACCGTGCGGAGTTTAGCGGCAGCAGGAATTACAACGGGCATCGCCACTGCGCAATACGGAGCATTGCAAGGAATGATCATACCGCTGCTTTTACTGCCAACTGCATTAACCTACTCACTTGCTGTTTCTTTGGTACCATCCTTATCCGAAGCGGCTGCACGCGGAGATCATGCGTTAATTCACAAACGACTGCATCAATCGATGAGGCTTGCACTTGTTTCAGGCGCACCTTTTGTTGTTATTATGGCTTTGTTAGCTGAACCGATTTGCCGTATCGTTTATAACCATGCCGAAATAGCTCCGATGCTCCAGCTCATCGCTCCTGTTGGCATTTTCATCTATCTGCAGGCTCCACTGCAAGCAGCACTCCAAGCACTAAATAAACCGGGAACGGCATTAATTAACACATTAATTGGTGCGGTGGTCAAGCTATTTCTCATCGTTCAACTTGCATCGAATGCTGATTTTGGAATATACGGTGCTTTAATCGCAATTAATGTCAATATCGTACTCGTCACATTATTGCATGGCATTAGCGTATTGCGGTTCATCGGCTTCCATATGAAAGTGCTTGATTTTGTAAAAGTTGGCATCTCTATGATTATTATGGGAGCTGCAGCTAGGTTTACGATGAATCATAAACCGCTCTCCATGGAATGGGTAAATTTACTTCTTGCATGCGCAGCTAGCGTAATCATTTATTTAATTTTGATGATCGTAATGAAAATCATTGATCGCCACGATATGGCGCGATTACCATTGTTCGGAGCTTGGTTTAAATAACAATGGTAAGGTCGTCGAATGATAAAAACCGCGGTAAAGAAAGGGATAAGCCCTCTCTTTAACGCGGTTTTTTATCGTGCGTATCAATAAACAACTTCCCTTTATAGTCAATCGTACAAAAAAACACGTCCTTAAAATCGAAGACGCCTCTTTCCTGCAAAACATTTTTTAGCCAAAATCTTGTCTTTTCAAGATTTTCCAAGTTTTTGTCCTGCACCTTGCCATCCATAATAAGCGGGACAGGCAATATCTCAAAGCGATATTTCGGTGGAAAAATATTCGTTTGGTTGTACTGCTTCAGCTTTTGATCGGATCGCTCTGATTCCTGACCTTCATTATTGCCCTCTTCAGACTCATCAGCATTTTCCTTGGGTATGACGGACAGCTTGCCGCTCGTCTCCAAAATCGCAAATTCAACATCCGATACAGCACTGATTTTATTTTCCCGTAACTGCAGCATTAGATCATCCAGATTGTACCGCTGCTTGCGCATAACGTCACTATTCAGCTTGCCCTTGTCAATAATTACACTTGGTTTACCATCAAACAGCAGTCTTAGCTTTCGACTCTTCATCGTCATAAAAGCACTGCCTACTTGAATAATCATCAAAACGACCATCGGTAAGATGCCTTCCCACATCGCCCGCTCCATGTCTTCAATAACAATGACTGCAATCTCAGCAATCATGACTGAAATAACGAGATCGAACACGGAAAGTTTACCGATTTCTCGTTTTCCCATAAAACGCATGATCAGAAATACGACGAAATAAATCATTATCGTCCGGATCAACAGGCCCCAAAATTCCAAAGGAAACCGCCTCCTCGTCTTTATCATTCGAGCTGATGCCAGCTGCGTTTTGTCCGTAAAGCTATTCTGACCTACGTGTTACAACATCATACTCCTGCTGTTTATACGAATATATGGCAATGCGGAATAAGCTGCTCATAAATACATACTGACAAGCTAATTCCTGTACTATTCTACCTAGCTTGACCATATGGATAAGTAATACGTTCATAACGCTGGGGGGAATATGATGAGTTCGGTTAAACAAGCACCTAAGCCGCCTTTAATCGCTTCACCTTTGCTTGCCGGAGTGCTTTTTTCAATCATTTGGCTAGCAGTAGGCGCATTGCTGCTCTCACTGCTTTTGCATTTTACGGCAATGAAGGAAAGCAGTTTGCCCTCTAACGCCATGCTGGTTCACGGCTTCGCAGCACTAGCGGGGGGCTTTACATCAGGAAGACGCTCTGAAAACAAAGGCTGGTATAATGGCGCATTGCTCGGTTTGCTTTATGGCATAATTGTTATCATTATCAGCTTTCTTGCATCAAATGCTTCCTTATCCGTACATAGCATCCTTCTTCTAGGCGCTGCACTCTTATCAGGTGCATTTGGCGGTATGATTGGCGTAAATATGAAGAAATGAACATTTAMAAAAAAAAAAAAAAAACCGACTAACATGCAAGCATGTCAGTCGGTTTTTTTAATTATTTCTCTAAATCAACCGACGCTGGTGCGGAGTTGATAATTGTATTAATTGCGCTGCGCTCAAATGTCATTTTAGTTGTATCGTTGACACGAATAACAACCGTATCGTCACTCAGCTCAACGACTGTGCCATGCAATCCACCAATTGTTGAAATTTTATCGCCTTTCTTCAATTGGTTAAGCATGCTTGCACGAGTCTTTTGTTTCTTCTGCTGCGGACGGATAAGCAAGAAATAAAAAACCGCAAACATAAGCACAAAAGGCCAAATCATTTGTAGGATATTTGTTGATCCTGCTTCACCTGCTGCTTGCAACATCGAAATCCCTCCTTTCAAAACCCTTTCTCATTATCGAACAGGCCGTAGCTTGTGAAGAAGGAATCCCGGAAATCCAAAAGCCGGTCATCCATGATCGCTTGCCGAACGTCCCGCATGAGTTGTAGCAAGAAATGCAAATTGTGATAAGTCGTCAGCCTCATACCGAACGTCTCATCCGCTTTAATTAAATGCCGGATATAAGCTCTGGAATAATTCGTGCATGTATAGCATGAGCACTCTGGATCCAAAGGACCATAATCCTCAGCGTACTTCGCATTACGGATGACGAGTCTGCCTTGGCTTGTCATGGTTGTCCCATTGCGAGCAATACGCGTTGGCAAAACACAATCGAACATATCAATACCGCGGATAGACCCTTCAATTAATGCATCTGGCGATCCAACTCCCATAAGGTAGCGTGGTTTATTCGCTGGCAAAATGGGAACCGTATAGTCGAGAACATCATACATCAGATGTTTAGGCTCTCCAACACTCAGTCCACCAATAGCATACCCCGGGAAATCCATGGAAGTCAAATCATTTGCACTTTGAATACGCAAATCTTTGTACATCCCCCCCTGAACGATAGCGAACAGCCCTTGGTCATGCGGTCTTGCGTGAGCCTTAAGGCAGCGCTCTGCCCAACGAGTCGTACGCTCCAACGATTTCTTCACATAGTCATGCTCGGCAGGAAATGGCGGACATTCATCAAATGCCATCATAATATCAGAGCCAAGAGCATTCTGAATTTCCATCGCTACTTCTGGTGAAAGAAATTTTTTGTCGCCATTGAGATGGGAACGAAAGTGTACGCCTTCCTCGGTAATCTTACGCATTTCGCTAAGACTAAAAACTTGGAATCCGCCGCTGTCTGTTAGAATTGGACGATCCCAGTTCATGAACTTATGCAATCCACCAGCATTTCTTACAATGTCATGTCCCGGTCTTAGGAACAAATGGTAGGTGTTGCTCAAAATAATTTGAGCATCCATCGCTTTCAGCTCTTCTGGAGCCATCGTTTTCACAGTAGCTTGTGTTCCTACCGGCATAAAGGTAGGCGTCTCAATCACACCATGCGGAGTGTGTACACGTCCTAGTCTTGCTCCTGATTGTTTGCATTGTTTGATTAATTCATATTTTACAGCCACAATTCACGCTTCCTATTCCTAATTAGTAAATAAACATGGCATCGCCAAAGCTGAAAAATCGATATTCATGAGCAATCGCTTCTTCATAGGCGTGCATGACAGCATCTCGTCCAGCCAGCGCACTTACAAGCATAACGAGCGTTGACTTTGGTAGATGAAAATTGGTGAGTAATGCATTGACAAGCTTAAACTCGTAACCTGGGAAAATAAAAATAGATGTCCAGCCGTTGCAAGCTTCGATTGCTTTTCCTTCAAAGCGAGCAGCAACAGTTTCCAGCGTGCGAGATGAGGTTGTCCCTACAGCGATAATACGTGCTCCGCTCCGTTTGGCTTCATTAATTATTGCGGCATTTTGTTCACTCAGCTCATAATACTCTGCATGCATTTCATGATCCTCAACGAGATCAACGGACATTGGACGGAATGTGCCTAGTCCAACATGCAGTGTTACGTAGGCGAGCTTAACGCCCTTCGCTTGCAGACGCTTAAGAAATTCTTCCGTAAAATGCAAGCCAGCCGTTGGTGCTGCAGCTGATCCCGCATGTTTGGAATACACGGTTTGATATCGCTCGCGTTCTTCAAGCCTTTCCTTGATATACGGAGGCAGTGGCATTTCTCCAAGACGGTCAAGCAGCTCCTGGAATATCCCCTCATATTCAAAACGTATCGTACGTCCGCCCATTTCGCCTTCTTGCTCAACAACAGCGCGCAGCAGCGGATTGCCTGCACCGTCATCTCCAAAGGATAGTGCGGTGCCGACCTTTAAACGTTTAGCCGGTTTTCCGAGCGCATCCCAGCTGCCATCCTCGAGCTGCTTCAATAACAACAGCTCAATCTTAGCACCCGTATCGCTCTTCATCCCCGTCAACCTGGCTGGAATAACTCTAGTGTCATTTAGAACTAGAACGTCTCCAGGCTTAACATACTGCTCTAAATCCGTAAATCTATTGTGTGTCAATTCGCCTGTTTGCTTGTTTAATGCAAGCAATTTCGAGGCCGTTCTGTCAAGCAATGGCGTCTGAGCAATTAAATGTTCCGGTAATTCAAAATCAAACCATTCTACGTTCATATCGATTCAATCATTCCTTAGCGATGGTGACATCTTTGTAGTAGTATTTCAAAATATATTGATAGTCATACCCTTGCTGAGCTAGGCTTAATGCTCCGTATTGCGATAATCCGACCCCGTGTCCGTTGCCAGACCCTACAAAACGGAATGAAGGCTCCTTCGTAGCTGCGCGAATATTACCGCTGCCATCTAATATAAACAAGTTAGCGTTAACCGCCTCTGTTTTTGTACCTCCGGCACTAATCATGTAAACAGGATTCGAATCCGACGGCTTCGTACGTGTTGTAGCTCCAGCACCAAGCATAGCAACCTTCGCGGTTTCCTCAATCTGGAACAACGTACTAGGCAAGGACCCTTGTACTCCTAGTGCAGCACGATAATCAATTGGATAAGTAACAGCTAGCTTTTGTCCATTTGCTGTAATTTCTGTCGCACGTCCTGAAGCGCCGCGCTGGCTCACTTCGAGTGATTTGAGCGGACCTGAGACGGGAGTTTTCACTTTGCCGTTAATCGTTGTTAACATTTCTTGTGCGCTGTAAGGACCACGTATCCAAGTCATTGAATTGGATTCTACACTTTTATCCAGCACAACGACCCGTGTTCCATTGTCAACCGTTGCAATGACAGGGATCGTATCCTGTATAAGTGGATGCTTGCGCACTTTTGTTCCGTTTGTATTTACTAGCATGATACGACTTCCTGCTGCTGTCGTTTCTCCTGTCTCGGCTAGTAAATCCTCTCTAATATAACCAATAGCTCCGCTAGGGACAACAACGCGGTACCAATTGTTCAAACCTACCTCCGATGAAGCGTCCGGGCTTTTGACAGCCTGCATATAAGGAACTGCGTTGCCCCATGCTTCTTTGGCATCAGCCGTAAATCCACCACTGTTGGCTGAATAGATCGCATCAATTGCTTTTCCATTGTACAATGCAACTTCGCCTGCTGTCTCTTCGACGGCAGCAATGGTTGATGGCCGCTCTGAGCCTACACCGTAATAAGCTTGGCTTAAAGTCGTATCCACGACATGTGCGATTTGGAAACCAAATCCTCGATTTAAAGCATAAGTGCGTGCAGCAACCGCTTGTGCCTTAAGTGCTTCGATAGGCCATGTAGGGTACATTTCCACACCTACAACTGAATATAAATATTGTTCAAATGGAAGTTCATTTACGACTGCCATCCGTCCATTTAATATACTAAGCTCAAATAGTCCTCTATAGCTGCGAGCGCTCCGCTCGTTTAGCTTAATTGGATCATTCCCGATTGGAGATACCGTAACCTTCGTATCGTTGCCAGCAAACATATAGAGCTCAGTACTACTTTCAGCTTTAGCAGTTACGGTATGATCATTTCTTATGAGCAAGTAAGCCGAACTAGCATCGGCCTCCTTCAATGCAGCTCCGCCTGAAGCATTTGCGGCAGCTGCTTTAACGATTTGCAGCTCAGCAGCTGATACAGCCGCCCCTACCATTACCGAGTAGTACGCTGATCCATTTTGCTGTGAACGAATAGCAACATAGGCATCGAGGCCAACTGCGCCGAAGCCGCTTGCTGCTGCTATCGCATCCGCTTTGCTGGTCAACGGACCGCTCTCCAAATGAAGTGGGCCTTGAACCACCGAGTTCGAGCCTCCAACTAGCTTAGACAGCTCACTATCACCCTTCCACTTCGTTTGTGCAGTCACAGCTTCTGCAGCTGTTTTGTATGTACCTTCAATAACCTGATAGATGATTGCACCATTTTTTGAAAGGGAGGTTATAAAAGCAGTACCTTTCAAAGCTTGCAAACGTTTCTGCACAGCTAGAGCTGAAGCAAACGTAGAGCTCTCGTACACTTTGACTTTAAAGCTGTCAACTGCGAATCGAGCTGTAGCTGTTCCATCTACATTAAACCAATTATTGATGCCATCAGGCTGCCTTACACCGATGCTCATTCCACCCGTTGACGAAAATGTGGCAGCTGCTGTCGTATCATCGTATTTCCCAGGCAATTGCATGAACAAAGCAACTCGAATATTGTCGAGCTTTGGTACTGCTGCCTGTGATGGAGAGCCTGTCCAAGCTGTAGCGAGCAGTACAATTGCGATCGTCATGATTAAGTAACGCTTCATATTCCGTTTAATTGACATTCCTGTTGTTCTCCTCCCTCTTCTGCGGCAATTCGCAGCCATTAACGGAACAGCTTTGTTCTGTAGATCCAAACCATTCATATCTTCTTTTGGCTACAAATTTGTACATACGATTTGCTATGCTTCTCATACCAGGTATTCGATAAAGTACGGATAGCCAGCGAAAGCCCTTTACCGTTCTTAAAATACGGACAATTCCATCCGCACCAGCAAAGAGCTGCCCCTGCTCATCAGCAACATGCATTTTCTCATACAACTCATCAAATTTCAACAAACCAACAGAGGGAATTAGCTGTTCCGTACTGCCTGCTGCCTCCAACTGTTGAATTTGAACATAATGCAAATCCGCTTTAGAATGAAGCTCCTTCAGCTTCGCAATGGAACCCAGGCACAGATTGCAATGGCCATCATAGATAACATAAAGTTTCTCAGCGGCACCATTGGCTCTGGAACTCATGGCGTACTACCTCCCCGGTATTGGTAGACCTAGGTGACGATAGGCGTTTTCCGTAGCAATCCGGCCTCGCGGCGTTCGCTGTAGAAAACCGATTTGCATTAAATACGGCTCATAGACATCCTCAATCGTTTGGCTTTCTTCGCCTATCGTTGCTGCAATCGTATCAAGGCCAACTGGCCTGCCGGCAAAAGTAGTCATCATCGCTTGCAGCATTTTGAAATCGATGAGGTCGAGTCCCATTTTATCTACCTGCAGCAGCTCAAGCGCCGAACGCGCGATATCATGTGTGATCACGCCGTCGCCGCGCACCTGCGCGAAATCACGCACTCGTTTAAGAAGACGATTCGCAATCCGCGGTGTTCCTCGAGACCGCATTGCAATCTCAGATGCCGCTTCTCCTACAATGCTGACATTCAATATTTCCGCTGTTCTAGCCACGATGAACGCAAGCTCATCCATCGTATAAAATTCTAATCGGCTCACTACGCCAAAACGATCACGAAGCGGTGCAGATAAAAGCCCTGCTCTTGTAGTCGCGCCAATCAAGGTAAAAGGCGGCAAATCGAGTCGAACCGATCGAGCGCTGGGCCCTTTGCCAATCATAATATCGAGTGCAAAGTCTTCCATTGCCGGGTACAATACTTCTTCTACCGTACGATGAAGGCGATGAATTTCATCAATAAAGAGTACATCGCCTTCCTGCAGGTTCGTGAGCAGTGCAGCAAGATCACCAGGACGTTCAATTGCAGGTCCGGATGTCGTGCGAAGGCTCACTCCGAGCTCATTGGCAATAATGTTCGACAAAGTCGTTTTACCAAGGCCTGGAGGCCCATACAGCAGTACATGATCAAGCGCTTCTTTGCGCAATTTTGCTGCTTCAATATATATTTTCAAGTTTTCCTTGGCTTTTGTTTGCCCAATATATTCGGCTAAATAACGGGGACGCAAGCTGAGCTCAACTGCCTGATCTTCCATCATCAGGTTGGCGGAAATGATTCTATCATCCATCTGCCTTCATCTCCCTACTTTAACCTTTAAATAGCTGCTGCAAAGCCCGCTTCATCAAAGAATCGACTGATTCCTCCGCCGTAACGCTATGCTGCAATCCATTCCATGCTTTATCAAGCTCCGCTGCTGTGTAGCCCAGCGCAGCAAGCCCTTCCCTTGCTTCCTGCCAAGCGGTGCCTGCGCCTTGACCTGAATGCCTGCTCGATGTGAGATCAAGCGCAACACCTGCTGCAGTCAAAAGACCTCCATCCAGCCCCGCCCCGATCAGCTTGTCCTTTAGATCTAGAATCATCCGCTGTGCGGTTTTTTTCCCTATGCCCGGAAGCTTAATGAGAAACGCTATATTTTCTTGCTGAATTGCGGCTATAACCGCATCCGGT
Organism: Paenibacillus sp. 2TAB26; assembly: GCF_052115145.1. Taxonomy (NCBI): domain Bacteria; kingdom Bacillati; phylum Bacillota; class Bacilli; order Caryophanales; family Paenibacillaceae; genus Paenibacillus; species Paenibacillus sp. 2TAB26. Next base: position 125,295 of record NZ_JBFRGC010000003.1, on the reverse strand, counting down.
CGACCACCTGACAAAATGCCCAAAGCGACGCGCGGACCAATGCCGGATACCTCCAGCAGCTTGCGGAACAGCGTCTGCTCCTCTCTCGTCTCAAAGCCAAACAACAGAACAGCATCCTCGCGAACGTTATGATGAATATAGACGACGACGGGCTCTTCTTTTTTTGCAAATGCATACGGATTAGGAGTAAATACACGATAGCCGGTATCTCTTACGTCCAGAACGATATATTCGGATTCTAGATGGACGACATTGCCTCTTAAAAAATCGATCATGAACGTTTCACCTCATTTATTTTCTGATTGAGTACGACCGAGTGCGCATGACAGATCGCAACAGCGAGCGCATCGGCAACATCATCGGGCTTCGGCACTGCCGAAAGCTTCAAAAAAACCTTAACCATTTCTTGCACTTGTTTCTTCTCCGCTTTGCCATAACCAACAACCGCCTGCTTTACTTGAAGCGGCGTATATTCGCCAATAGGCAATCCGCGCTGCGCAGCAGCCAAAATAATAGCGCCCCTAGCCTGCGCCACATCAAAAGCCGTCGTCACGTTTCGATTAAAAAATAGTTTCTCTATGCCCACAGTATCCGGCTTATATTTATCCATTAAAGCGCCCGCAGACTCGTAAACTTGCAGCAAACGCTGCTCTGAAGGCGTATGAGCTTCCGTCTGAATCGCACCGTATTGCACGGGCGTAAGCTTGTGTCCGATCTTATCTATGAAACCAAATCCAACGATCGCATAACCAGGGTCAATTCCAAGAACGCGCAAACGGTCATCTCCTCAAAATAACTGCTTTCTCCACATACTCACTGAAAGTTGCTTCATCCATTATAGCAAAAGATGGCGTGAATGAGAACGCGCGTTTGATATTTCGGCCTTTAGACATAAAGAAAGGAGACCGCACGATGATGTGCGATCTCCTTTGTCACTTACTCTTGCTGATAGGCTGGGTTCATTACTTTCTGATTTTGCTCAATAGCATAGTCGCTATAGGTGGATAGAACACTATTATATTCTTCCATGTCGGTTATCCGAATCCCTTTGGTAAGCTGGTCCAGCTTATCCTGCGGCAAACTGCTCTCCATATAGCGAACGTCCAGCTGGAAAAAGGTTCGAACAACCTTTTCTTTTTTTGGAGCACCGTCATAAAGGGTAAGATTCCCTTTCTTGTCGACGCCCATATACGCATTCGCTTTACAATGCTCGGACAAATCCTCAATACGCTCTTCAAACTGAACGGTGCCCTGTTCTTGATTCAACATGACCTTCCACTCCGGATGTGCAAGCACTAGCTGAACAATCTCTTTACTCATCAATTGACCCAGAAGCTTCGATTCTTCGCCGCACACATATACGAGGCGCAGCTTTGCAGATAGCGCTCCATCAAGCTTCTCAAGCTCTTGAATAACGCTCGTTTGATTCGCTGATGGCTTGGGTGCAGCTGTGACAACATTTTTATTAGCGATAAAGAGCCAACCTGCTAGCAAGCAAAACATAATAACGCCTAACATCCAAACGGGACGCCGCTTTCTCTTTAAACGTTTCTTTAAGTTTTTCCAAAGGCTGAATTCCATCATAGGGAAGACCCCTTCTTTATATTTTTTGATAGTATGCGCCATAATTACATAAATATTCAAAACGATTTATTTGTAAGAATCCATAGTTTAAGCTGCTTGTCCGATACCTGTTTTTTCAAAAAAATGACTAGCATTATGTATTCATAACAAAGAAAGCCCCAAAGGATAGTAGACCTTTGGGGCAGCATACATTCATTTAACGATTGATCCAAGGGTGATTTCCACGTTTTTTCGGTTTATTAGGCCGTGTGGAAACTGTTCGAATAACTGCTTTTTTGTTCGATTTCTTTGGTACAACTATCTTTGCTGGTTTTTCAATTTGTACGTCAGCCGCCTTTGCAGTGTTTTGATCAGAACGATTTCCTTTGCAGCCGCAATCGTCTTGATTCATATTGCCTACACCGGCTGTTTGAGGCCAGCCTTGATTAGATGGAAACGGCTGTGCGTATGGGGAGAAACCAGCTACAGGATAACCATAACCGCCATCATTTTGCACTTGAACCGGCATTACATTCCCATGCCCGCCATGACCATAGCCGGAGCCATAACCATACTCAGGCTGCATGCTCGATGGGAAAGCCATCCCTTGGTTCGGCTGTGTTGCAAACGGCGATACCATGCCTTGGTTCGGCTGTGTTGCAATTGGCGATACCATGCCTTGGTTCGGCTGTGTTGCAAACGGCGATACCATGCCTTGGTTCGGCTGTGTTGCAAATGGCGATACCATGCCTTGGTTTGGCTGTGTTGCAAATGGCGATACCATGCCTTGGTTTGGCTGTGTTGCAAACGGCGATACTGCACCTTGGTTTGGCTGTGTCGCAAATGGCGATACCGCACCTTGGTTTGGCTGTGTTGCAAACGGCGATACCGCGCCTTGGTTCGGCTGTGTCGCAAATGGCGATACCGCGCCTTGGTTCGGCTGTGTCGCAAATGGCGATACCGCACCTTGGTTCGGCTGTGCCGCAAATGGCGATACCGCGCCTTGGTTCGGCTGTGTTGCCAGCGGTGATACACTGCCTTGGTTCGGCTGTGTCGCCAGCGGTGATACACTGCCTTGGTTTGGCTGTGTCGCTTGAGGGGACACCTTACCTTTATTCGGCTTTGTTGCCAGCGGCGATACCATGCCTTGGTTCGGCTGTGTTGCCAGCGGCGATACCATGCCTTGGTTCGGCTGTGTTGCCAGCGGCGATACCATGCCTTGGTTTGGCTGTGTTGCCAGCGGCGATACCATGCCTTGGTTCGGCTGTGTTGCCAGCGGCGATACCATGCCTTGGTTCGGCTGTGTTGCCAGCGGCGATACCATGCTTTGGTTCGGGAAAGCAGAAGTTCCGGCTACCATTTGACCACTTTCCTGCATGCCATGCTGGAGTGGATTTATCATTGGATAACCATAACCCCATTCAGGGCCAACGCCCATTGGCATGCTGGATGGAGATGGGTAACTGCCGACAAATACCATCCCCGGCGGACACTCAAATGGCGCCTCGTTGCCTTCATGCATTGGGCTTACCGTACTTCCGAATGGYACAGGTTGATGCCAATCTCCGTAACCGTAGCCATGTTCCATGTGAGCAGGCATGGTCATTGGTTGACCAAATCCATACCCCGACTGAATTGGCATGGTCATCGGTTGCCCATAACCATATCCCATCTGAGCCGGCATAGTCATCATTGGCTGATGATGCCCATATCCTCCGTAAGTAGGCTGTTGTGCAGCTGGCGAGATTGCTTCAGGTGCTTTTGGCAAATCATACAAGGATAATGCTTCGGTTGCTGGGATGCCATATTGCTTGAATAAATCAACATTTGGCTTGTATTCGGAATGAATCGGTTTTAGCTTTTTCTCAACAGGCTTTTCGATTGGCAGTGCCTTTTTGGCTGGCTCAACTGCTGCCGCCTTAGGGGCAGGAAGAGGAGCTGGTTCTACTGGCTTCACAATAGGTGCTGTTGGTTTTTTCTCTTGTACAGGTGCAACAGGCGTTTCAGGAGCAGGGGCTACCGGTGCTGGTGCAATAGGCGCAGTTGGCGTCTTGCCTGCAATTGGAGCTGTTGGTGTTTTTCCAATAATAGGCGCTGTAGAAAGCTTTCCGACCCAGCCCTGTACCCCTTGCATGATTGAGCTTGGGTGAAGGGCGTGATGACCTCCCGTGTTTTGTGCCACGCTCTGCCCAGCTTGTTGTCCAGTACCTTGGCCACCAGTTCCTTCAGTCATGGTTTCGCCTACTTTAGGGATATTCACAACTTCACCAGTAAGCAATACATTCGGATTTTTGAGCTGCGGATTCGCTTTAATCATATCCGCGAGCGGCACGCCCCAAGCTTTCGAGAGCTTCCAAAGGGTATCACCTTGTTTCACAATATGCTGATGCATGATGTCCATTCCACCTCCTGCGCCGCCCGCGATGCTTGAAGGAATTTTCAGCTTCATGCCAACATCAATGGCGTCCGGATTCGTAATACCCGGGTTCAGCTTCAAAAGCTCTTCGAGCGAAACATTATACTTTTGGCCGATAAAGTATAACGACTCGCCCTTCTTCACAATATGGATTTTCACTCGTTGTTAACCTCCTGTCACGTTCTGAATAACCAGGCACTGCTAATGCCTATTATCAATCCTTACATCCTATGCAGAATATGGGCAGGTGTCTCCACTTTCACAAAAAAAATAGTAAAAAGCCGAGTTCACCCAACAGAGTGAACTCGGCTTTCTATTCCAATATCGATTAAACCTAAGATGTAACGCACAACCAGCTATGCTTATTTCTTGAATTCAGTAAAGCTTGGATAGCTTCCTAATACGCGAACCTGACATCCGATTGCTTCAATTTCTTGAATGGCTGAAGGAAGCAAAACGGTATCAAGAGCCATATCAATGTCGATGAAGAAATAATAATTGCCGAGCTTCTTCTTCGTCGGGCGCGATTCAATTCGGGTCAAGTTGATTTTGCGCCATGCAAAAGCAGAAAGAACCTGGTGGAGCGCTCCCGGGTAATCCTCTGGCAATGTAATTAAGATGCTCGTTTTTATTTTATCGGATTTACGATCGGTATAGGGCTCTGATCCGACCAGCAAAAACCGAGTGTAATTATTATCATGATCTGTAATCTCACTTGCGAGAACATCAAGCTTCTCGTTCGCAGCAGCAGTCATCGTGCCAATAGCTGCCAAACCGGCATTCGGATTGTTTTGAACGATTCTAACGCCCTCAGCTGTACTGCTGACATGTTCTGTAACCGCATGCGGAAGATGTGTACGCAGAAATTGCAAGCACTGTGCGATCGCTACAGGATGGCTGATCACTTTAGTAATACGTGAGTAGTCCATTTCCCCATTATCGTTTAACAGTTCAGATTGTCGGCCGATCAAATTTTGAATGGAGGGATAAACCCACTCCGCTTGAATCGGAATATCAACCTCATGTACAAGCCAATCCATATGAAGGCTAACAGAACCCTCAATCGTATTCTCGATCGGAATGATGCTGTAATCACTTATTCCATTGACAGTAGACAGGAACACATCGGATATTAGCCGATGATGCTTCCAGTTTATTTCTTCACCGCGGAATAAATGTCTTGCTGCCTCATCCGATACGGAGCCAGCAGGTAAAACCGCTATCGTCTTCATCGCTTCATATCTCCTTTAATTCGATCCGGAAGAGGAATCGCAGGCTGCGAAGAAATATCCTCTATCGTAATTTGAGGACCTTGAGCGCTTGGCGACAGCCATAGCGTATTTGCTTCAATGCCCTCCTGCTTCAGTGTATCAAGCAGAAATGTTTCAAGCATGGATTCGCCCGAGCTGTGTGCAGCACCGGCTTCCGTATCCTCAATAAATGCAATCAGCGTCGGCCCTGCTCCGCTTAGCGCAGCACCAAGCGCGCCGTGCTCTACCGCGCGCTCCAGTATAGTTGCCATGCCGGGAATCAAGGCTGCACGGTAAGGCTGGTGCATCCGATCCTTCATAGCATGGCGAATCATACCTAGCTCGCCGCCAGCAAGCGCTGCGACGAGCAAAGAGCTGCGGCTGACGTTAAATATGGCGTCAGCCATACTGATTGAAGACGGAAGCGCATGACGCGCCTTCTCCGTCGACAGCTGAAAGGCTGGAATCGCGACAAGCGTCTTCAGCTTGTGATGCGGCTCAATTCTAATATAATCTGCTCGCTCCCCATCCCAAGCCGAGACGACAATGCCGCCGTATAGTGACGCGCCGACATTGTCCGGATGGCCTTCCAGCGCTGTTGCCATTTGGAACAGCTTATCATCCGTGAGCGGACTGCCAATCAATGCGTTCGCAGCAACCAGAGCGCCTACGATTGCAGACGCGCTGCTGCCTAGTCCACGAGTGAGCGGAATATCGCTGTGCATCGAAATCGAGAGCCCTGGCACGGATACGCCAGCTTCTTTGAACACAAGCTGCGCAACCTTATAGATTAAATTCGTTTTGTCCTTTGGCAATCCATTCATTTGATCGCCGTAAAACTGGAATTCTGTTCGTTCAGAGATGCTCATTTCAATCCAAGCGTATAGCGAAAGAGCCATCCCCAGCGTATCAAATCCTGGTCCGAGATTTGCTGTACTTGCTGGTATTTTTACGATTACTCTGCGATTGTTCATAAGATTTATCCTTCTACGCGATAGACGCTTTTCACTTTATGAACGACATCCAGTGAGTCAAACTTAGCAAGCACCTTCTGGATAGCTGCTTTGTTCGCGTCATGAGTGATGATGATGATCTCAGCTTCCGGATTAGACGGCGTCGGCTGCTGCAATACCGACTCCAAGCTGACCTCAAAGTCAGCGAATACTTGCGTTATGCGTGCAAGAACGCCGGCACGATCTGCCACTTTAAGCAAAATGAAATATTTAGATGAGATCTGCTCGTCAGTCTTGAGCTTCTTCTCTTTATAAGCAAGGCTTCCTTGCATGCCGTTCACACCAAGCTTCAGGTTTTTCACAACGGCCACCAAATCGGATACGATCGACGTAGCAGTCGGAAGCTCACCCGCGCCTGCGCCGTAGAACATCGTTTCACCAACAGCTTCGCCATATACATAAACCGCGTTAAACACGCCGTTTACCGATGCGATAGGATGCGATTGCTTCACCATCGTTGGTTGAACGCTGATGCTGATCAAATCATCCTGACGCTCTGCGATACCAAGCAGTTTCACTTCATAGCCAAGACGCTTCGCATACAAAATATCTTCTTTGGATACCGATGAAATGCCTTGAACGGATACATCCTCAAGCGCAACATTGGCACGGAATCCGATCGTAGCGAGAATTGTCATTTTGCGCGCTGCATCAAGTCCTTCGACATCAGATGTCGGGTCAGACTCCGCATAACCAAGTTCCTGCGCTTCTTTAAGCACATCTAGATACGAAGCGCCTTCTTGACTCATCTTTGTCAAAATAAAATTCGTTGTGCCGTTCACAATGCCCATAATTTTATTAATGCGGTCGGAGGCGAAACCTTCGACAAGTGTACGAATAATCGGAATACCGCCGGCTACGCTCGCTTCATACAAAACATCGCAGCGGTTTTCTTTGGCTTTGGCCAATATTTCAGGACCGTGCATTGCCATCAAATCTTTATTTGCCGTTACGACATGTTTGCCGAGGGACAGCGCTTCTAGAATATATTCTTTCGTAAGCCCAATTCCACCCATAACCTCAACGATAACATCAATTTCAGGATGGCGGATGACTTCCCAAGGATCCTCAGTTAGCTTGCTTGCATCCACTGCAATATTACGCGATTTGCTTTTATCTTGAACGAGCACCTTTTCAATTACGATCGGCGAACCGACCTGGCTAGCCAAATCATCCTGATGTCCCTCAACAATTCGAACTACACCTGTACCAACTGTACCAAGACCTAATAAACCAACTTTAACCGGCTTCATATATACCCTCCATTATCAATTCTGTTATCCTTGTCCGATGACCGAAGCTTTACGCACGCCTGGTTGACTGCGAAGCATTTCAACCAGCGATGACAGTTCTCCGGAAAGCTGCGAAATATCGACCGAAATGACGACATTAGCGAAACCTTGGAGCGGAATGGACTGATTCATCGTCAGCACATTGCCATCTTGGCTCGCCACCATGCTAAGTACGTTGGAGAGTACGCCTGAACGATGCTCCAAATCCATAGAAATGGTCGCAATACGTTCTCGTTCCAGCTCATTTAGCGCGTAGACACCATCTTTATACTTATAAAAAGCGCTTCGGCTAAGTCCAACACGTTCAACCGCCTCATGTACGGTTGCCGCATCTCCTCGGCCAAGCATCTCCTTCACTTGTATCGTCTTCATAATCGCTTCCGGTAAAATATCCTCTCGAACGACATAATAGCGTTTCGTCACTATACGTCCTCCTCAAAAAGACAATTGTTCACCTATAGTGGACATTATATCGAAATATACAGTTTGGGGCAATAGGCAAAACAAGAAAAGACGGCTTTCGCCGTCTTCATTTGTTAATATGTGCGAATGCTCTAGCCATTCGGATTATAGTCGCTGCCCTCGAAGAACTCAAAAGCAAAGTCGCCGATTTGAACCATATCGCCGTCTTTTGCCCCCATCTTGCGAAGCTCGGCATCGACACCCATTTTGCGCATCGTGCGTGCAAAACGCATAACTGCATCATAGGAAGTCAAATTCATCCGTTTCATGTAGTTGCTAATGCCAGCACTAACAATAACGAACACTTCATCTTCCTTATGAATGGTGAAAGTCGTTTCTTCGCGCTTCTCGTACGTATAAACTTTACGCTCAGCAACATCTTTCACATCCGCGATTTCAACTTCCTCTGAAACCGTATCAAGAATATCAGCTGCTTTATATAGTAGCTCCTGTACGCCTTTTTTCGTTAGCGAGGAGATTGGCAAAATTTCATATTGACGTTCACCGCTAACTTCTGCGAGCTTTTGCTTGAATAACTCAAGCTGCTCCTCAGAATCCGGCATGTCCATTTTGTTTGCAGCAATAATTTGCGGACGATCTGCTAGCTTCTCATTATAGAKAACAAGCTCCTCGTTGATTTTCACCCAATCATCAAAAGGATCGCGTCCTTCGGACGCTGACATGTCGATGACATGAACGATAACCCTCGTCCGCTCTACGTGACGAAGAAACTCATGACCCAGACCAACGCCTTCATGCGCTCCTTCGATAAGCCCAGGCAAGTCAGCCATTACAAAGCTGCGGCTATCCCCAACGTCAACGACACCTAGATTCGGTGTAATGGTCGTAAAGTGATAAGCGCCAATTTTCGGCTTAGCGCCAGATACGACAGATAGCAGGGTTGATTTGCCTACGCTTGGGAAACCAACAAGACCTACATCTGCCATTACTTTAAGCTCAAGAACAACCCAGCGCTCTTGTCCTTCTTCACCATTCTCCGAAATATAAGGAGCTGGATTGTTTTGCGTAGCGAAGCGAATGTTGCCGCGTCCGCCGCGTCCGCCTTTTGCAATAACGATTTGTTGACCGTGACGAGTCATATCCGCAATAATTTCTTGCGTATCGTCATCAACGATTATTGTACCGGGCGGAATCCGTACGATTGTATCATCAGCACCCGCTCCGTGCATGCTTTTTACTTTTCCGCGCTCGCCGCGATCAGCCTTGAAATGCTTCTGATAGCGGAAGTCCATCAGTGTACGCAGACCCTCGTCAACTTGAAATATCAAGTCGCCGCCTCGGCCTCCGTCGCCACCTGCAGGACCACCTTGTTCTACATACTTCTCACGGCGAAAAGAAACGATACCATCGCCTCCGTCGCCGCCTTTTACAAATATCTTCGCTTTATCGACAAACATGATGTGCCCCCGTTCATGCGCGCATTTCCGCCCTCAGCAACACCTTTGCATACGGCTGCTCGAAGTTGATCGGCTGCATTGGCGCGCCTTCCAACTGCTGTTGTATTTTTTGCTTCCATTGCTGTTCATTCATTAGTTCGCCATCATAATAGAAGGCTGCATACAGTGCATCCTCATCCAGCGATAGCTCCAGCGTAAGAACAGCAGCATTACCATAGCCAGGCTTAGCCGCAAACCGATATGCGTTAATCGTATGAATGAGCGTTTCGGCTATTTGATCGGCATCTGCCGTTATTTCGTTTAAATGAATGTCACCTTTAATTACAATTTGTAACTCCAGCGAATTCGATATCGTACGAAACGATTGAATATAACTAATCAGTGATGGAACCCCTAGCTTGGATATACTGCTCTCCACAGCCATCCGTTCACTTATTTTCTCCACATACTCGGCGGCTTTATCCAGCTTTTTGAGCCTAATATAGCCAAACACGACTTGCAGGTCGTTCATCCAGTCATGACGATGATGATTGAGAGTTCGTATTGCAGAGTTTTGCAACGATTGAATCGTTCGCGCAGTCCGCTCTGCGTGCTCTTTCCGTTCCGTTCGTATCCAGTAAGTCGCAACAGCTATAAGCCAAACGAGAAAGACAGCAGTTAACCACACTTGTTTGGGCCAAATAAGTACAGCGGCGCATGGCAACAAAATGGTTGCCGCCGCGTAATATTTCACCGTTGTTAAGCGTCCCATCGATTAAACCTACTTTCTTCGTATTTCCCGAAAATATAACAACGAATATATTATATTTCCCCGTCAAAGCTGCTTCAGCGTCCAAGACGCCTTAGGCATTTTTGCTTGCTTATCCAGTATATCACGCAGCCGTCCTACGGTCATCAGCCATGGAATAAAAAAACCCGGCCAAGCGATGCAGGCCGGGGCTTGTTGCATATATAAGGTTGTATTAAGCTTCTACTGCTGCAGCTACCGGAGCAAGAACAGCTGGATACACGCTCACTTTTTTGCGGTCGCGTCCCCAACGTTCGAACTTCACTACGCCTTCTACTAATGCAAAAAGCGTATCGTCTTTCCCGATGCCTACGTTAGTTCCTGGGTGAATTTTTGTTCCGCGTTGACGAAACAAGATGCTTCCAGCAGATACGGTTTGACCGTCAGCACGTTTAGCGCCAAGGCGTTTCGACTGTGAGTCACGTCCGTTTCTAGTGGAACCTACACCTTTCTTCGAAGCGAAGAGCTGAAGATTCAGTTTCAACATAGTTATTCCCTCCTTCTAAAGGATTGGTGAGCAAAGCTGCACCGTAAGCATGAACTAGAGGCTTGTAAAACAAACCTGCACCGAATGCTTACGCATTAAGATGTTCATGAATAACGACATGCTTGCCGTATGATTTTGCAATAGTGTCAAGCATAACCGCCATCGATTCCAGCAGCAGCTGCATCCGGCCGTCTGAAGCCTCGTCTGCAAGCGTCGGAATATCCGACGATAGCCAGCCGTTCTTCATCTTGGCAGGGAGCTCCTCTCCCGCTAGAGCTTCGATCGCGTTAACGGTACCAACCGAGATGGCTGATACACCCGCACAAACGATATCTTTGCCGGGCTTCGCATATTTAGCATGTCCTTCGACCGCAAATGATACGATACGTCTGTCAGCGGCTCTTCGTACAAAGGTAACTGTTATCATAGAAATTCCTCTTACGCTTGGATTTTCTCGATTGTTACTTTTGTGAACGGTTGACGATGACCTTGCTTACGACGATAGTTCTTTTTGGCTTTGTATTTGTAAACGATGATTTTTTGGCCTTTGCCTTGTTTCTCGACTTTGCCTGTTACTGTAGCGCCGGAAACAACCGGAGTTCCAGTTACAAGACCGTCACCTTTAGAAACCGCCAAAACACGATCAAACGTTACGCTTTCGCCTGCTTCAGAATCCAGTTTTTCGATGTAGATTACATCGCCTTCCTGAACTTTGTATTGCTTGCCGCCAGTTACGATAATTGCGAACATTGTTGGTGCACCTCCTTATTTTCGAAGACTCGCCTAATTCAGGTGGCTCACGGCATGCGCCGCAAACGCTTGTTTACCCAATCGGAGCGGTACTTGTACGTCCCATTCCAATGAGGTACGAGACACACACCCAAAGATTGTACCATACTATGCAAGCTATATCAATTCATCCAACAAGAAAATTTAAACTATTTATACAACTCTGATCATTTTATGTGCGCTCCGCAGCTCTCACAGCGCTCGATCAGTTGATGGACTGCATTCTCACGAGCCTTTTTACGCGTCATTTCAATTAATCCGAGCTTTGTCCAGCCCAAAATCGTACATTTGGTTTGATCATTGCGCGCTTTCTCTACGAGTCTTTGCATAACCTGCTCGCGATGGTTGTCCTGCTCCATATCAATAAAATCAATAATAATAATGCCGCCTACATCTCGAACTCGGAGCAATCTTGCAATCTCGTCTGCTGCTTCCATATTCGTACGAAACACAGTGTCCTCAAGGCCAGATGTCCCAATAAATCTGCCTGTGTTCACATCAATAACCGTCAGAGCTTCCGTCTCTTCCCATATGAGGTGCCCTCCGCAGGTAAGCTGAATTTTGCGCTCGAACGCTCTCGTTACCTGCTCCGTCACACGATACGTATCAAATAAAGAATTGCCTTGCCTTGATTCAAAACATTTTAACCGCTCACGAAGCTGAGGGGTCATTTCCTCCAGCAGTGCTGACGCTTCCTCAAACCTCTCCGCATTGTCTATCCATATTTCATCCATATCCATCGTAAGCGTGTCTCGTACAGCCCTCCGCATGAGACCTGCCTCTCTGTGCAGCTCGCTTGGCGCACTCGCTTCCACGCTTCGTTCCGAAATGCTTTGCCAAATCTCTCTTAACCCAGCGACATCGGCATGCAAAGACAGCTCGCTTTCAGCTCCAGCCGCCGTTCGTAAAATAATGCCTTCCTCCAGCTCACGCAGCTTCTCGCCTATGGCTCGCAATCTCGACCGCTCGCTTTCGGAACTGATTTTTTTGGAAACGCCAATATAATCGGCATTTGGCATATAAACAAGAAACCGGCCAGGCAGTGAAAAATGTGTAGTGACACGGGCGCCTTTGCCACCCAGCGGCTCCTTCATAACTTGTACGAGCAATTCCTGTCCAGGCTTGACCATATTTTGAATGAGCGGCTTTTCAGCTGGCTGTTTTTCCAAATGAGGGTGGAGCAGCTCATCAATGTACAAAAATGCATTTTTAGCTAGTCCTACATCTACGAAAGCCGCCTGCATGCCAGGCAGCACGTTCACGACACGACCTTTATAAACATTGCCAACCAAACTGCTTGCTTTTGATTTTTCCATAAAAAATTCGACTAGGCGGCCATTTTCCAGTACAGCGGTTTGCAGCATTTCACCGTTAACGTGCATCAACATTTGCTTCATTCCTGAATATCACCTGCCCGTACGCTTTTCATCTATTTTAACTGAAAAGTTCCGACACTGCACGATTCGGATTATTTTCGGACAAACATCCTTCTACAATTTTCTGCTCCGGAAGCACTCTGACCTCCTTGCTGTGCGACTCCACCATGTATATCAAATGATATCGCTCCCTTTGAAAGAGCCTTGCTACCGAGATGATTGACTGCTTGCCGCTTACGATTATAGGACTTGCAATGTGTCCGAGCCTCAGCGCCTGCAGCGTGATCCTTTCCCGGTACATCAGAAAACGATAAAACAAATATGGAACATTACGATAATATGTCCAGTTCGTCATCACAAGAAATATGCCGACAATGAGCAGATTGAGTTGAATGCCATCCTTATACACTAACCATGGAAGCAAGGAGACGATGATCATCAGCACACTAAAAAACAAGCTGATTCGCGCGCTCCAAATAAGCATTTTATAATAGTTAACCGTATAGCTTAATGCCGCCTGCAGCAGCTTCCCTCCGTCTAGCGGGTGAATAGGCAGCAGGTTGAACAAGCCGATCATTAGATTTGCTTTCCATACATACTCCGCCCATGCTAAGTCCCATATGCCAAGCTGCCCGCAGCCCCAAGCAGCTAGTCCCATCCAAACGTTTTGCAAGGGACCCGCAATCGCTACAATTGCTTCTTCTTTTGCAGGTACACCGCCGGCTTCCTCAACCTCTACAACACCGCCAAAGGGCAGCAGCTTTACTTCCTTTATCGTCCAGCCATAGCCCCGAGCTACAATAACATGGCCGATTTCATGGACAAGCACGAGTAAAAACAAGGTAATCAGCTCGGCAAAATATCCTGTCATGACCGACCCAAGCATAATGATAACGAACAACGGATGGACCGACCATAGGATTCCTTTCCATTTAATCAATCGGTATCACGCCCACGGGATCGATATACAAATCATTTTGTTTAACAGCAAAATATAGCAGGCTTGGCTGCGTACCTTCAGCTTTCAGCAGGTTGCCGATAGAATCCCCTGCCTCAACCCAGTCATTTACTTTAACACTTGTTTTCCCAAGCATCCCATATACGGTTACGCGCTGATTGACATGCTGGATAACAATAGTCGAACCTTGCGTGCTCTGATCTGATAATAGCAATACGCGCCCCGTCTCTGCCGCAACAACCTCTGCTTCAGAGCTTCCAGCAAGCTCTATACCATTAAGCATCTCCGCAAACGTTCGAACAAGCGATCCTCCTTCCAATGGGGTTACGATAGGCAGCTTTACCGTTCCATCCGCGCCTACCGCAGGTTCAGGATTGTCCTGAAAAATAGGAATAAAGGATGGAGCCCCGGCAAACATTTCCTTATACCAAGCAGCCGCAGCTGCAAAATCAATCTCATCCGTAAGCGCTTGTTTCACAAGCGCTTGTCCCTTGAGCGTGTATTCCGTATCATAGCGAAACATAGCCCATACCGCGCCAAATAACAGCAATGCTACTGCTAGCTTCCATTTCAGCTCCTTGCCGAAAGTATAATTATTTTTCCCGCCGCCTGATCTCGGATCGTTCCCATTCGATACAACTGGCCCTTTTACAAATCTTCTATTATCAACATACCCTTTGTCCTCGTTCCAATTTGCCCATGGATTAGGATTGGTTTTCCAAACGACCTCTGGATCAAGCTCCTCCGCCTCGTCTTCATCAAAATATTCGTGCTTGTATGGCATGCGAGGGTCTGAATATATGTCCTCTTCTTGTAAAGGCACAGAGTTCCGATCCCCTGTATTTTGATTTTTATGCTGATTGCGCCGCTTCTCATTATCCTTCATTAACATCTCATTTTTCCCCCGCTTCCATCGTCCTTGGGACAGCTTGTTCCTTTATACATGGATATGTGGGGATTGAGACAAGTATGCGAGCGCAGCTGATCATAAAAAAAGCCACCCCAAGATCGGATAACATCCGTCTCAGAAGCAGCTTTCTAACTTGGCTAACCTTTAGTCAGCCATCTCATATTTTTCTTGATGTGCCTTAATGCTGAATACAAGTCCGATTGACAACATATTAAGCAGTAGAGATGTGCCTCCATAACTAATAAACGGCAGCGTAATTCCCGTAATTGGCATAATTCCAATCATCATTCCGATGTTTTGGAACACCTGGAACACATACATGGACACGATGCCAATAATAATGTACGAGGCTCGCAAATCATAACACTTAAAAGCAATAATAATCATCCGATATATGAGCAAGAAATACAGAAGCAATAAGATGGCTGCGCCTTGAAAACCAAATTCCTCGCCGATAACAACAAAAATCGAGTCAGAATACGGATAAGGTACAAAACCGCCATTTTTCATATCGCCTTGCATATAACCGTCACCGTTTAAACCGCCTGAACCGATTGCAATTTGTGCATTTTCCGATTGATGTTTATCATCTGCAGTTGCCGTCTCCGGATTAATGAATGTATTAATCCTTTTATGCCAATGTCCCATTTCATTATCTTTCAAGTAATTGTAAATTTCTTGATTGAATGTATTGAACAGAGAAACAAAAAGGACAAGACTTGCAACAACGACCGTAATTCCTGTAATTACATGAGAATATTTGACATTCCCAATCCATAACATCCCTAACACGATGACTACGTATATGATCGCATTGCCGAGATCCGGCTGAATCATTACGAGCATAAACGGCAATAAAGCAAATGCTGCAATCGGAAGCAAATCTTGGGTGAACGTCAGCCGATCGCCTTGCCGTCGTCCCATAATATAAGCGATACCGATAATGAGTATAATTTTGACCATTTCCGCAGGCTGAAACGATAAGGAGCCGAACTGAAACCATCCTCTAGCCCCATTTATAACCGCTCCAAAAAAATAAACAAGAATTAACAATATAACCCCTATGCCATAAAGGACATGCCAGCTCTTGAGAACGATACGATAATCAAATAAGGTGGCTGCGATAGCTACAAAAAAGCCCAAACCGTAAAACTTCAGCTGTTTGATTTCATATCCGGCATACTTTGGATTATTTGCAGTTGCACTATAGACAAGTACGATACTGATAATCATAAGTAAAACTAAGATTATCAAAATTCCCCAATCCAGCTTTTTTAATTTGTTAAGCAAGTCGTAATCATCCTATTCCGAGGAACTTACGGAAACGTTTGAACGCTCCCGCCTTCTCATCAAGCAGCATGAGAGGAACCATGTCGCCAAGTATGCGGCGTGCGATGTTCCGGTAGGCGATTGCGGCACGTGAAGCCGGATTCATAACTGTCGGCTCTCCGCTGTTTGCAGCAGAAATAACTTTCTCATCATCAGGTACGATTCCGATCAAATCGACTGCCAGCACTTGACAAATTTCATCGATATCCAACATTTCCCCGGTTTTCATCATATTTTGACGAATCCGGTTAATGATTAGCTTACTTGGTATTTTCTCCTGCTCCAGCAGTCCGATTACACGATCGGCATCCCGCACTGCAGCGTTCTCAGGTGTAGTAATCACGATAGCCCGATCGGCACCTGCAATTGCGTTTCGAAAGCCATGCTCAATCCCCGCTGGGCAATCAATAATAACATAGTCATGCTCTTTCTTGAGCTCTAAAATCATATTTCGAACTTGTTCAGGCGTAACAGAATCCTTATCCTTCGTCTGTGCGGCAGGAAGCATGTACAGCTCTTCAAAGCGTTTGTCCTTAACGAGCGCCTGATTCAAGCGGCAGCGGCCCTCGGCAACATCAACCAAATCATAAATGATTCGATTCTCAAGTCCCATAACCACGTCCAGATTGCGAAGTCCAATATCTGTATCAACCATGCAAACCTTCTTACCAAGTAAAGCTAGCGCGGTACCCAGGTTCGCCGAAGTGGTCGTCTTGCCGACGCCGCCTTTTCCTGATGTTACAACAATCGCTTCTCCCATATTCTACACTCCTTTAAACATTATAGGATTATGCCGTATGCGGAATAATTGCGCTAGCTTATCAATTTGCATTCTACCTTCACTTAAGAAGGCGAACTCCATAGAGGCATCGCCGGTCATCCATTCCTCTGGCGGTCTGCTGATTACATCCGCAATGCGGAGCTGAGTTGGCCGCATGAGTGAAGTCGCTATAATCACGTCCGTCCTCCCGCCAATCCCAGCATGCGCGGTTCCGCGCAATGCACCCAGCACATATATGTCACCTGTACACATTAAAGTACCGCCTGGATTCAAATCGCCGATTAAAAGTAAATCCCCATCATGCTCATAAGTTTGGCCTGAGCGTATAATAGACGTGAGCACTTGCAGATTAGGTTGCTGTCCGAGCTGAGGATCGATCTTAGGCGCTTCAGACTCAACAGATTGAACCATTAGGTTTCCTTGTGAACGTATCACGTTTTTGATGCGATCTTTATCATCATCAGAAATCTGCCTGGATCCAAGCTTCACCTGAACGTGAACAAGGGGACCTGTGAGCAACTGCTGATGCGTCTTCTCCAGCTTGTATTGCAATTCATCTAGAAGCGTCGCAAATTCACATTTATCGTCGAGAAGGAACACGAGACCTTCTTTTACACCCTTAATAATAATATGCTGCTTATCGGTCACGTTCGTCCCTCCCCAACCTAATGGATTCTTGCTAAGCTGGGCAAAATCCTGCCTGCAGCAATATTTTATTCCTCATCCTTCTCTGCTTTGACCAATGTCTGCCCTTCAAACCATTTTCGCGCCGGTACATAACACAAGAGTGCAAACGCCAGCTGTAAAAATAAACTAGGAAGGATATGATCGATAAGAGCCCATGCATAACTTTCATTCGTAATTCGAAATGCCTTGTAAATGAAATATATGGCGCTGTCATATAGAATGCAGGCAAAACCCACAACAGAAATCGCCATCATAAGCGTTGAACGGCGATGCTCCAGCAATACGCCAGTAAAGTAACCCATTAAACCCATAATAAACGCATTAATTCCAAGCAGATGACCAAAGTATACAATATCCTGAAGCAATCCGAAGCTTATGCCAAGCATGAGTGCAAGATGCCTTCTGCTATATAGACCTGAGAAGATGACCATTACAAATACAAAGTGAGGAATGATCCGTTGACCGAAGCCGGCTGGAATAATCCACGGCATCACTGCTCCCTCGATAACAAACAAGAGCAACATGAGCAGGATGATTCGGTTCAAGCTCATTTCTCGGCTTCCTCCATTTCAGGGACCTGAACAACAAATACCTCAGTCAGATGATCAAAACTTGCTGATAGCTTGACCGATGCCGTATATGTAAGGCCGAAGTCGCCAAGCTGCTTGTTTTCAACCGTTCCGACAACGAGTCCTCTTGGATAAATACCGCCTAGGCCAGATGTAATAACTGTATCTTGAAATTCCATTTTATCGTCTTCGGCGATTTTCGTCATAACGATTCTAGACGTTTCCTTGTTGTAGCTGCTCAGAACACCAAATGATTCATTCTCACGACCCATAATCGTCACAGCAATGGAGTTGAACGTTGGTGATGCTTCGTCAAGTTCTGTAATTGGAGTAACAGCTGCCGAATTGGGGGTTACTGAACTTACAAGACCGATCAACCCCTCTATGGTTGTTACGGCCATATTCGGTTTGATGCCATCTCTGGAACCTAAGTTAATCGTCATCGTGCGGTTATTCGCATCGTTGCTGATCGATACAACCTGTGCGATCAAATAATTATAATTGTACATCTCTTTCTGACGCTGTGTGAACGAGAGTTCTGCCTTTAAACGTTCATTCTCTTTTTCTACGAAATTGTAATTAATCTTGTCACGAGAATAAGCTGCAGCTGTAAGGCGCAGCTGCTCATTTTCTTCATAAATCGTACGTAAATTACTAATATCCTCGAAGAAGCCCGCTATATAACCAGCGGGCTTGTAGAACCATTGCTGCACGTATGCTGCCGAATCCTTCAAAAATTTCTCCGGCCACGATAATTCCTTGCGGTCGCTTAGCGAGAAGCCGATGACCGCTATGAATAAAATAAACCCGATCATAAGCATAAACATACGCTTATTTCTCATTAGCTTAAACAGCTCGACCACCTGCCCATTTCATATCCGTTTCCCCATCGGACCTAACTTAGCGTCTCGAACGAGATGAGCTTCTTGCTTTAAATAAATGAATATTATCGAGCGAGCGGCCAGTACCGATCGCA
The DNA here is from genome assembly GCF_052115145.1 of Paenibacillus sp. 2TAB26. NCBI lineage: Bacteria > Bacillati > Bacillota > Bacilli > Caryophanales > Paenibacillaceae > Paenibacillus > Paenibacillus sp. 2TAB26. The sequence continues at coordinate 106,232 of NZ_JBFRGC010000003.1, read as the reverse complement.
ACACAATCAAGCGGATTGTCGGCAACAATAACAGGCATGCCTGTCTCTCTTTGAAGCAGCTTGTCCAGATTGCGCAGCAAGGCGCCGCCGCCTGTGAGCACGATACCGCGATCCATAATGTCCGCAGACAACTCCGGCGGGCATTTCTCCAGCGTTACTTTCACCGCGTCAACAATGGCATTAACGGTATCTGCTAATGCTTCTGTAATCTCATCGGATGTAATCGCTAGTGTCTTAGGCAATCCCGATACGAGATCGCGTCCACGAATTTCAATCGTTTCTGGACGATCCAGTGGAAGTGCTGAACCAATTTCCATCTTCAGCTGCTCGGATGTACGTTCCCCGATCATGAGATTGTATTGTCTTTTAATATATTGAATAACCGCTTCATCCATCTCGTCACCAGCTACACGAATGGATCTCGCCGTAACGATTCCGCCTAATGAAATAACAGCAACCTCTGTTGTACCTCCGCCAATATCAACTACCATGCTGCCTGTCGGCTCCCATACAGGCAAATCAGCGCCAATCGCTGCTGCGAATGGTTCTTCAATCGTATAGGCCTCACGAGCTCCGGCTTGTTTAGTCGCATCCTCGACCGCGCGTTTCTCAACCGCTGTAATGCCTGACGGCACACAAACCATAACGTTTGGATGACGAGGGAATAAAGAACGCTGCTTTTGAGCTTGGCGAATAAAATATTTAATCATCGTAGCAGTCGTTTCAAAATCAGCGATAACGCCATCTTTCATCGGACGAACAGCACGAATGTTGCCGGGCGTTCTACCGATCATTTTTTTGGCTTGCTCGCCTACTGCTTCAATTGTTTTTGTATCTGTACGAAGGGCCACCACAGAAGGCTCCCTTACCACAATTCCTTTTCCCTTGACGAATACCAACGTATTCGCTGTTCCTAAATCAATACCCAAATCTTTCGAAAAACCACCAAACATGTTCTTGCTCCCTTCTAATTGCCACATCACTTTATTATATTACATATGACCTTGTTCCTTCAAACTTACGAATCTTCCGTCACCGATTACCAAATGGTCAAGAACTTCTATTCCGACTAGCTGTCCAGCCTCCGCTAAACGTCCCGTTAACGCAATGTCTTCTGGGCTTGGCGTAGGATCGCCGCTTGGGTGATTATGAACACAAATGATAGATGCGCTRTTACGTGAAATAGCTGCACGAAATACTTCTCGAGGATGTACTAGCGATGCATTAAGCGTACCGACAGATAAGGTTTCGCGGGCAATAATATGGTTTTTTGTGTTTAAAAACAAACATACGAAGTGCTCCTTCTTCAAATAGCGGAGCTCTTCCATCACATATTCCGCAGCATCCTGCGGCTTGCGCACAATAACCGTCTCACCAAGCTGACTCCGGGAAATTCTTCTTCCCAGTTCAATGCCAGCACGAAGCTGAATCGCCTTTGCCGGACCAATTCCTCTAATGGCTGTTAATTGTTCCATGCTCATATCCATTAAATTACGCAGGCTGCCGCATTGCTTAAGCACCGCTCCTGCCAAATGTACGGCGGATTGCCGCTTCGTACCTGTGCGCAGCAGTATGGCTAACAATTCGGTATGGCTAAGTGCTTCTGCCCCATATTTCATCATGCGCTCTCTTGGACGTTCTTCATGGGGGACTTCACGCAAAATCATAGGTTGCGGCAACATGTCCCAATCCCGCCTCTTCGAAAAAATGAATTATTCATATCCTGCCACATTCATGAAAAAAAATCCGATTGAAATCAATTAAGTTACCTTTTAAAAAACAGCAATGTCATAGGAAGCGAGCATGTCTGAGAGAAGCGATAACGGCAAGCCAACGACATTAAAATAACAGCCGTCAATTTGCTCTACAATCGTCGCTCCAAGTCCTTGTATGCCATAAGAGCCCGCCTTGTCCCTCGGCTCGCCGGTAGCAACGTACCTAGCAATTTGATCCTCACTAAGCGGCTTCATCATTACCTTCGTTTTGCGATGGGCAACCAATGCTTCCCCGCTTGTAGAGAGAACACAAGCAACTCCTGAATACACTTCATGGGAGCGGCCTTGAAGGCGTCTAAGCATAGACTTTGCCTCTTCGTCGTCAGCAGGCTTGCCAAGCACATCTCCGTCAAGCACGACAATGGTGTCCGCACCAATAATTAAAGACGTTGGTACCTCCTGCTTTTGTTGCAGCAGGGGTATGGCTGCTTTTGCTTTGCGCAGGCTGAGCTGCTCTACAACTTCCGATGGCGACCAGCCTGCTTCAATCGTTTCATCCGTATCAGTAGACAAAATATAAACCGGCAAAGAAAGGTCCAGCGATGCGACCAGTTCCTTCCGGCGCGGTGACGAAGAGGCCAGTACTAGCTGGCTAATCGCTTCGTTGCGTAATTTTTTATATTCCATAAATTGAATGCTGCGCTCCTTCATGCTTTCCTTCATGCATCAATGTCTGCTGCTCTACATTTTGCGGTATAACCATATTGCAATTACGGCTCCAATTAAGCTAAACAAGCTGAATTGCAGATGAAGCGTTAGGTTGAAACTGAGCACATATAGATCGACAGCAGGTGACCATGATGTTTCGATTGGTTTCGTTAAAAAAGAGATGCCTGGAACTGGAGTCAGCCATCGCGCTACTAGAGCACCAGCCAACAATCCAAATATGATAAAAATGAGAAGAATCCAGCCGTTTTTCTTCATCTTTCAACGCCTCTCGCCATGAAATGACACCTAAGACTATTATACGCATGAACCTATTCGTTTACAATGCGCTGATCTTCTCAAACCATTCTTTTTGCGTAATGATCACTTTCATAACTTCCGCTTGTGTCTTCCACAATTGTGCTTGAGAAGGCTTTTTATCGTACTCTGCCATCGTCTTTGCTGCCGCATTCATCGCTTGATTGATTTTATCCAAATATGCCTTACCTTCCGCATCTACTATACCTATTCGCAGCGTTTCCGCGTTTTCTGTCCATGTTTGATGCTCGGCTTTCCACGAATTTGCTGCAACATCGCCAAGCGGCGATAAGGTCGGCTGTTCCAGCTGGGCTACTGTTAATTCATCCAACATTTGGACGACTACAGCCGTTTGATCAAAGAAAGATTGTGCTGCTTTTTGATCGCCTTTAAACGGTATTTTTCCTGGATTTACTATATTTACTTCTTTGATATAAAGATCGATTTCCGGCATCATATTCCGAATAACCTGAGCTCCTTTTCGATCTGTACCCATGCCTACATATACGCGATAATCAGCAGCACTTGTCATAGCAGCACCAGCAAGCCCTTTCTCGGCCAATTGCGCCATTGCGGCATCCCTGCCCTCTGTATTGCTAAACACGCCAAATTGCAGCAAATAATAAGAACGATCCAGCCCCTTAAGTGCAGCCATCGCAGTATTCGGATCTGGTTTTGCTGCAGGGTCATTTTTATTTTCAACGCCCGCTTCCTTGCTTTCCTCACCTACACCTGCAACCGGTTCTTTGCCTGTTCCTTCTTGGACAGAATCACCAATCACGGGTACTGAGTCAGGCTTATTGCCAGTTCCTCCCGGCCAAATGCTTGCCCCCGTAAACAATGACAACAATAAATAACCAAACAGCGCTCCAGTAGCAAGCGCAGCCGTCACTGACAAAAATACATTAAACCATGATGGCGCTCCAGCCTTACGTTTCGCTCGCGCATAGTTCACTCTTTTTATACTGATTTCGTCATCAACGAACTCTTCCTCATACGCTTGAATCGGCTCCTGCATATATTCCCTATCTGAATACCTTTCCTCATGTGTCTGTAGATCCTCAGGCTGCTCATAGGGATCATCCATAAAAGTTGGTTTTATCGTTTTTTTCTTCTCTTTTGGAGGATTGGGCTGAGCCTGTTTTGGAGTGGATACTGGCTTCGAATCAGCATCTCTAATAAGCTGCTCCAATGCGCCAATATCCTCTTGGAACGGACTGTTCCATGGACTCACTTCGCTGACGGAATGCTTTTCTGTCGATGGGTATAGAGGAACAACTTTCTTGGAAATCATTTTATTCGCATTGTTATTAGAGTTGTTGGGTGATGCTGCTTTATGATCGAGAGCCTCTTGTTGATTGTCATTGCTGCGGCTTTCTTCGTTAACGGACTGTCCATTGCCATTACGGTCAAAACGATAAGTAATACGGTTTTTCTGAGTCATTTCATCCACTCCTTGTCCCTTTCATCTAGTATTAATCTATGAGACATTTGAGAGATTTAGACCCATGCCCTTAGAGGGTTGTCTACCAAACCTTCAAAGGTTTTATTTTAAAGAGATTACAATTTCAAACTTCAATTTCAAACTTAAAAGATTAAAACATTTTCGAACCCACCCAAACCCTCCCTTCCAAGGGAGGGCCCCAAGGGTTGCACCCTCTGGACACCCGCAACTCAACTAACGTACAACCACATCCGGCGTCCAACAGTTCATGCGGCGTTGGAGCGCTTTGTCCCTTTGGGACCCGCTGGAAGCTTCTAAAAACCTTGCTGTATCCTCTGAGACTCCCAATTGAAATATTAAAAGTCTGCAACTAGCGTTAATAAGCAAATGTCGCTTGGAGTGAGCTTCGTCCCTACTTAGACACGCTGGAAGTTTCTACAAACCTTACTGCATCCACTAAGACTCGCAATGGGACTAACAAAAGCCTGTCCCGCTTGGATTCGCTCGGTGCTTCTTAAAACCTTGATGCGTATTCTGAGACCCGTAAACGGATTATTAAGGGTCCGTAATTTTTGATTGTAGAGATTATGAGGTTTAGTGCACTCCGTCCCGCTGGGAGGCTGTGGAGGCTTTTTAAAGCATAGGTTATTGGGTTGTTGAATTATAAGGTTAATGAGCTAGTGCTAGTTTAAGTGGGTTGATTAGATCAGTGAATGAGTGAGTGAATGAGTGAGGTAAAGAGTGAGAGGTTTATTAGGTAGTGAGTACAGGCAATTGAATTGGGGGACAGGGAATTGGATTAGTGAGATTCAACTTTATCGATTTTTGAAGCTAATTTTATGTGGGCTTATTTAGAACCTTTCTTACGAAAAGTCCTATGCTTATACAAAATGCCCGGTGATTCCGATATGGAATCCCGGGCATTAGCTGCTTATTGGTTTGATTTTAACGATTTCGCTAACGAATCCGCTACCTTCCAAATGTCGCCTGCTCCCATGGTGATAACAAGATCGCCTGGTGCGACCCGCTCAGTCAAGTATGCAAGCACTTCTTCTTTGGTTGGAATATACTCGGAGTTCGCGTTGCTGTTGCTTTTGATCAGCTCCACCAGCTTGCGGGATGTTACTCCTTCGATTTGCAGTTCGCCTGCCGGCGAGTAGATGTCGGTAATAATTACCTCATCGGCCTCTGGGAATGCGCGGCTGAATTGCTCGAATAAGAAAAACGTCCGCGTATAACGCTGTGGTTGAAACACGGCAATAATACGCTTACCTGTTGCTTTTGCAGCGCTGATTGTCGCTCTGATCTCCGTTGGATGATGCGCATAGTCATCAATGACCAATATGTCATTAACTTCCCCAAGCACCTGGAAGCGGCGTTTCGCGCCTCTAAATGATTGAATCGCGACAGCAATTTTGTCAAAAGACAAGCCTGCTTCGAGACAAGTAATTACAGTAGCCATTGCATTGTACACATTATGAAGACCAGGAACAGACAGCTCCACATCTCCAAGCAATGCCCCTTTATGCGTCATTGTAAAGGTTACCTTCCGGTCTCCAAGTACAACATTTTGAGCTTTATAGTCTGCATCGCCGTCAATGCCATAAGTCACTAGCTGCGATGAGTTCATATTGCCTTGATATACTTGCGGTATCAATTCGTTAACCGTCTCGTCATCCGCGCATACAATCGCCTTGCCGTCCGCTTTCACCTGCTGCAAAAACTGCACATAAGCAGCCTTCAGCTTGCCGAAATCGCCATCATAATTTTCAAGATGATCCGGCTCAATATTCGTCACGATAGCAAGCGTAGGGTGATAATGAAGGAATGAACCATCACTCTCGTCCGCTTCCGCTACGACGTATTCACCTTTGCCCGCTTTTGCGTTTGTACCTACATTAACGATTTCGCCACCGATAATATAGGTTGGATCCGCACCGCAAGATTCCATAACAAGCGCGATCATTGAAGAGGTCGTCGTCTTGCCATGTGCGCCGGCTACTGCGATTCCTTTGCCTGCATTCATCAATCTAGCCAGCATTTGCGATCGATGCAAAACTGGGATGTTGAGCTCTTCAGCTGCTTTCCGTTCAACATTATCTTTGGAAAGTGCCGTAGAGTATACGACCAAGTCCGCTCCATTCACATGCTCGGGCTGATGACCGATATAAATGCTGGCACCATTTGCTGCAAGCTTCTCTGTTAATTCTTGACGTGCGACATCGGACCCGGTCACCTTATAGCCCATTTCCAGCATAACGCGGGCAATGGCACTCATTCCGTAACCGCCGATTCCGATGAAATGAACGTGTTCTGCCGTATTCAAAGACGGTTCACCAACCTTTTTCAGAATCCGAGTCATACAAAATGCGGGAGCGAACGTCAGCAATTAAATATAGCGTGCCTGTCACGACTCCAAGGTCTGTTTCCCCGGTTAACTGTTGTAGTTTTTGTAATGCTGCTTGCCAGTTTGATTCCACTACAAGCTCGAAAGCGTACTGATCTGGCTGTTGCTGACGCATTTCACGTACCAAATCAGCCAAAGCAGAGGCATCTTTTTTCATTCGATAGTCAGGCTCGGTCACAATAAGCGTATCCACTATTGGTAGTATATGCTGAAGAACATCCTGATGATTCTTATTCTCCAGCATACCCATCATAAGATGTAACCGATCATATTTGTAAGTATTTTTTAAAGCGTCCACGAGTGACTCTGCACCTTCTGGATTATGTGCGCCATCGACCAAAATACGAGGCTGATCAGAAACCATCTCAAGTCGTCCCGGCCACGCAGCCTTTTGAAGCCCTTCCGCCAGGACATCATCTTCGATGACCAGTGCATTATATTGGCGAAGTATCTCAAGCGTCATGACAGCAACCGCTGCATTCGTCCGTTGATGGGCACCATTTAGCGTGATTGTCAAAGGCTCGATGCTGCGGAATAGATTGTCGAAGCGGAAAGTTTGTTCATTCTCGCGAACCGAGATTGCCGTTTCATGGAACTGTTCGCCTAACAAATAAAGCGTGCTTTTTTTGCCTTCAGCTGCTTGCTTAATAACCTCAATTGCCTCTGGCTGAGTAACCGCACTAATAACCGGTATTCCTGCTTTAATAATGCCAGCTTTTTCGCTCGCAACTGCAGCAATCGTATCACCGAGTTTATCCATATGGTCATGGCCAATATTTGTAATGACGGAAACAACCGGTTGAACGATATTCGTCACATCAAGCCTGCCGCCAAGTCCTGTCTCCCACACGACATAATCGGGATAAGTGACCTTTGCATAAAAAAGAATAGCCAGCGCTGTAGATACTTCAAACATCGTAGGCGAGCCTAGTTCTGTCTGAGCAAGCTCATCAACATGAGGTTTTAGCTCGTTGGCAAGTCTAAGCAGCGTCTCTTCTTCGATATCGATGCCGTTATATTGAAAACGATTCGTAAACTTCGTTATATATGGCGATGTAAATGTGCCTACATCATATCCGCCGCGCAGCAAAACGCTCGTCAAATATGCACAAGTAGACCCTTTCCCATTTGTCCCGGCAATGTGGATAAACTTTAATCTGCGATGCGGATTATCCAGCCGTTCCATCAATTCCTCGATCCGATCAAGACCTGGACGAATACCGAATGGAATTAGCCCAGTAATCCAATCTACCGCTTCCCGGTAGGATTGCAGCGGCCCTGCAGGCCGCTGCTCTATTTGTTGTTCTGCCATACTAATCGTCCTTCTTCCGTTTTGCAGCGTTATCCGCGCAATTCCGCAATTCTAGCTAGTACCTTGTCGCGTTTATCTGCATAATCGTTCATTTTGGCGCGTTCTTCATCGATAACCTTAGCTGGCGCTTTTGCCACAAAGCCTTCATTGCTGAGCTTCTTCTCAATCCGCTCTACCTCGGTATTCAAATGCTGATGTTCCTTCTCTAAACGAGCAATCTCCTGAGCAATATCGATTAAGCCGGCAAGCGGCAAATAAATCTCAGCACCAGTTAAAATCGCAGTCATTGCTTTGTCCGGCGCACTAATGTGCAGGCCAGTCTCCAAACTTGACGTACCGCAGAAACGTTTAATAAATTCTTCGTTGCGGGACATAATAGCAGCTTCAGCCTCGCTAGCAGGCTTAATTAGCATTTCAATCTTTTTGCTCATCGGAACATTTACTTCTGCTCGGATATTGCGCACTGAACGGATCATCTCCATCAGGAGCTCCATCTCTTTCACAGCGTCCGGCGCTTCAAGCGCAGTATCATAAACCGGCCATTCTGCCAAAGTGATCGTATCGCCAACATGAGGCAGATGCTGCCAAATCTCTTCGCTGATATATGGCATGAACGGGTGAATAAGGCGCTGCGTACGGTCTAGCACATAAGCAAGTACCGATTGCGTAGCTTTTTTAGCTGCTTCATCCGTGCTGTAAAGGCTAAGCTTAGCGAATTCAATGTACCAGTCGCAAAGATCGTCCCAAATGAAATTATACAATAGACGTCCAGTTTCACCGAACTCATAGCTGTCAATTAATCGAGTTACATCACGAACCGTTTCATTCAGACGATGCAAAATCCAGCGATCCGCTGTACCGAGGTTAACAGTGATATCAATATCAGCTGCTTCAACCCCTTCAAGATTCATCAGCGCGAAGCGTGATGCATTCCAAATCTTGTTCGCAAAGTTGCGCGATTGCTCAACCTTCTCCCAGCGGAAACGCAAATCCTGTCCTGGCGTGCTGCTTGTCGAGATCATATAACGCATAGCATCTGCACCATATTTCTCGATAACCTCAAGCGGATCGACACCATTGCCCTTCGACTTGGACATCTTTTGTCCTTCGGAGTCACGAACAAGTCCGTGCATCAGCACATCTTTGAACGGAGATTGCTCTGTAAACTCAAGAGCTGTGAAGATCATTCGGGATACCCAGAAATAAATGATGTCATAACCCGTTACGAGTACATCCGTTGGATAATAACGTTTCAGGTCATTCGTTTCATCCGGCCAGCCTAGTGTAGAGAACGGCCATAATGCGGAGCTAAACCACGTATCAAGCACGTCATTATCTTGGGTAAGGTGATCGCCCTCCATATTCTCACGGGAGACATGTGTTTCACCTGTCGTCTCATCATACCAAGCCGGTATGCGGTGACCCCACCATAGCTGCCTCGAAATACACCAATCGCGTACGTTCTCGATCCAGTGCAAATATATTTTCTCGAATCTCTCAGGTACGAAGTTGACACCTTTGCCAGCCTTTTGAGCTGCGATTGCAGCCTCAGCTAGAGGTTTCATTGCAACGAACCATTGTGTAGACAAATAGGGCTCAACAACGGCGCCGCTGCGCTCACTGTGACCAACTTGATGCACATGATCTTCGATTTCCACGCATACACCTTGCTCCTGCAAATCCTTAACGAGCTGCTTGCGGCAATCCGCACGGTCGAGACCTTGATAAGGACCAGCTTCAGCGTTCATAGTACCTGTCTCATCCATCACAATGATCTGCGGCAGACTGTGGCGCTCGCCAACTTCAAAGTCATTTGGATCATGTGCAGGCGTAATTTTTACGGCACCTGAACCAAATTCCTTATCGACGTACTCATCTGCAATAATCGGAATTTCGCGCCCAACGACTGGAAGCACGATCATTTGCCCAATCAAGTGCTTGTAACGATCATCCTCTGGATGAACCGCTACAGCTGTATCGCCGAGCATCGTCTCTGGACGTGTCGTTGCAACCGTTATAAAGCCTGAACCGTCCTTAAGCGGGTATTTCAAGTGATACAAATGACCATTGATTTCCTTGTGCTCTACCTCAATATCTGAAAGAGCTGTGCGAGCAGCAGGGTCCCAGTTAATGATTTTTTTGCCGCGATAGATCAAGCCCTTATCATACAGCTTAACAAAAACCTCGCGTACAGCCTTGGAGAGGCCTTCATCCAAAGTGAACCGCTCTCTCGAATAATCGAGGGAAAGTCCCATCTTCGACCATTGATCGCGAATCGTACTTGCGTACTCATCCTTCCACTCCCATACTTTCTCTAGGAATGCTTCACGACCTAGGTCGTAGCGCGAAATTCCTTGCTCACGCAGCTTCTGCTCAACTCTTGTTTGCGTCGCGATGCCCGCATGGTCAGTTCCTGGCACCCATAGTGTGTCGAAACCTTGCATACGCTTCGTTCTAATTAAAATATCTTGTAGGGTAAAATCTAACGCATGCCCGATATGCAGCATTCCGGTAACGTTAGGAGGCGGAATAACAATCGTATACGTCTGTGCATCCGGTCGTTTGCCTGCCTCGAAAAATTTTCCCTGCATCCAGTAATCGTACCATTTCTGCTCAGCTGCCTTAGGATCATAAGTTGTCGGCATTGCAGTTGTCGTTTGATTTTCTGACATTCGTCCATCCTCCATAAATCGATCTACAAAAACAAAAAAAACCTGCCGCCCTTATCATAAAGGACGAAAGGTTAAGCTTCCGTGGTACCACCTTTGTTCCACGCGAAATGTATCCGCATGGCACTCAAACAGATAACGGCTGCGGCCGGCCTGACTTCGGTAGAGCACAGGTTGCTCCTACTTGGCTCAGGCAACTCCGGGGCGACTCGTAGCAGTCACTTCCTGCAGAACCTCTCAGCGTAACGGTTCCACTCTCTGAAGGCTTTGCTGCCTACTATTCCCCATCAATGTCGTTATAACACATATATACTTTTATCATACCTTTGTTGCTGACCTGAGTCAACCTCGGCAGAAGCAAGAAATGCCCCTATCGCTCAAATTAATGAGCAATAAGGGCATTTTCGTTACAGAAGCCTCTATGGAATGTATAACAGCTGTCCTTCCGACACACTTGAGTCGTCCAATCGGTTATACATTACAATTTCCCTCGGATTCATGCTATAGCGTGTAGCGATGACATCAAGCGTCTCGTCCCGCTGCACAATACACATCCGAATTTTCTTAAATTCCTTATCTTCCGAGCGTTTGCCCAGAAATAAGTTTTTCCACTCAATCTCATCGCCAGAAGCCTGTACTCTAGCTTCCTCATCTGCCCGCTGCTGAGCGACTACCTGTTCTGCCGCCTGACGTGCTGCTTGTTCACGCCGACTCGTCTGAAGCAGCGTGAGAATGCCGACATCTCCTGCCAAACCAGAACCCTCTTGCGGCTGCTTGTTTGTAATTGCGATACGCGGCTCCTGCTTTTCCTGCTCTGGAACAGGAATCTGCTGCTGCGGGAAAGCCTCTGCTACTGGAGCTATTTGAGCTATTGGAGCATCGATTTGTACCGGCTCTTCACGTTCCTCCGCCAGTACTTGCTCGCTTGCTGCTTCAACTGGTGGAATCACTGCGGAATCATTTGCAAACGGCGAGGATGTTGCTAACCAGCCCTCGTTGCTTGTTTGCTGAGAAGATAGTGAAATTTCTCTCTCATCTTCTTGGCTCTCCACATCCTCTTCCTGCGGAGCAGGAGATGCGAATAACTGCGAAGATGACCAGCCTCCACCTGAAGATGAGGAAGAGATTGTTACGGTTGCTTCCTCAGGCTCATCCGATGCATCGGCTATTTGCTCGTTTGAAATCTCCTCTTGCGCAGCAAGCTCAAGTTCTTCCGCTATGTACGATTGTTCAATAGCGGCATTTTGCCCATTAAAAGCTTCCACGGCTCGTTCATCATAAACTTCCCGTTGATGAATGACAGTAAAAGGTTCTTCTCGCCAAATGTCCTCCGGCTCCTGAATAGGCTGAGCAGAAATACCGCGCAAAGAAAGAACACCCGTAATGTTTAATGTGCGAGCAGACAAAAGATCGACGTCAAAATTGTCAATTTCAATCGAAATATCATCCAGCCGTGATATGCGGTTCATTGGCAGCGTTATTTCGACCGGTATCCAGTGCTCCAGCGTCAGGGAGTTTTCGGAATCAGTTTGACTCCTATATACCCCGCTAAGCAGAAGCTGCCCTCTAAGCACCGCATGGTCCCCTTGATCGATAACTTGAATACGAGGAACAAGCTCAATTTCCTCCAACTCGTCAATTGCCGCAACATCATCGGGCAAGTGGACGCGCTCATACACATCAAAACGTAATCCGTTCGTTTGATCCGACACGCCTAAATCCTCCCCTCTCATACTGAATGCTTGGTCTAACGTTACATTCACTACTTATCTATATGGTAGGTTGGGCAGGAGCATGACTATCATTTTGAACGGAACTCCATCTCTTCTGAAAGCTGCATCAGCCATTGCGGCCAAGGCGAGGCTGCTTCTATTAGCGAGTCGGTCAGAGGATGCGGAAAAACAAGCTTTTCCCCATGCAGCGCTTGATGCTTCAACTGTGCTGTGCTGCCTCCATACAGACCGTCTCCAAGCAGCGGATGTCCAATATGACTTAAGTGAACCCGAATTTGATGCGTTCGTCCCGTCTCAAGCTTTACACGTATTAGTGACGATCGAGAATTTGCTGCCACAACCTCGTAATGGCTAATTGCTAGATCGCCGTTTTCTGAAACTCTGCGCCTTGCCGGGTGATGTCGATCCTTCCCTATTGGCATATTGATCGTACCCGAAAGCTTTGACATTCGGCCTTGAACGACAGCCATATATTGTCTGTCTATCGCTTTCGCTCTCATCGCCTCATCAAGCTTCCACTGGGCCAAATCATTTTTTGCATATAAAACGGGACCAGACGTATCATCATCCAGCCTGTGGATATGACGTATATTCAGCGGATCGCCTTGGCTCAAAAGATGCCATGCCGCCGCCTCATCCAGCGTTCCGCTTTGACCGGGAGATGATCCATGCACTGCCATGCCAGCTGGCTTGTCAAATACGATGCAGAAATCGTCTTCATATAACACATCTGGCATATTTAGTTTAGTATCCCTGCGCAGGTGACGATATGAAGCATCACTGCGCGGATCTACTGGCGGGAAAGCAAGGAGCTGCAGATGCTCCCCGCTCCACTGAATGCCTCCAATTGAAAACAACCGATTAATCCACTTCTGCGGAAAAAAGGAACGGGCCAGCAGCCACTGACGCACAACGTGCGGATGACTGCCAGCCCGCGGCTGCGCAAGCTCCGGCGATGCTGCCGGATCCTTTTCCGATTCAGGATTAATGGTATCAGAGGACGCAGCGCCAAGAGCAAGCCAGTCTAGCTCCAGCCATTGTCCATTCCTCTTCATCTGACCATCAATCATATAACGTTCCTCCCAATCGTAAACGATGCAAAAAACAACTTCGCTTCCTTACGAGCCTCTTGCCTTCATTTCAAAATACAGCAATATTACAAGCGGCTAAACGCAATATCATGCGCTTCGATTGTCGCATCTATGTCCTCATTCGTATGAACCCCGGAAACAAACATGCCTTCAAATTGTGAAGGAGCAATGCTTACACCCAAATCAAGCATCGCCGCAAAATAAGCCTTAAAGCGCTCTAGATCGGATGTTTTTGCCGTTTCGAAATTGATGACAAACGTATCCGTGAAGAACGGACAAACCATCGATCCAACACGGTTAATCGTATTTGCAATGCCATGTTTGCGCGCATTCGCTTCAAAACCAAGCTGCAGCCTAACCGCTTGACGCTCCATATGCTCATACACTTCAGGGGTTAGCAGATTCAATGTTGCATAACCTGCCGCCATCGCAAGCGGATTGCCTGATAAGGTTCCCGCTTGATAGATAGGTCCGCTCGGTGCAATCATCTCCATAAGCTCCCGTTTGCCGCCGTATGCGCCGACTGGCAATCCGCCGCCAATAACTTTGCCGAAGCAAGTAAGGTCTGGCGTAATACCATAAAGTCCTTGCGCGCAGTTATAACCAACACGGAAGCCCGTCATTACCTCGTCAAAAATAAGAACCGTACCGTACTGCGTTGTAATGTCGCGCAACCCTTGCAAGAAACCAGGCAATGGCGGAACAACGCCCATGTTGCCAGCTACCGGTTCAACGATGACACAAGCAATTTCCTCACCGAATTTTTCGAAAGCAAGCTTTACCGATTCAATATCGTTGTATGGTACCGTAATCGTATGCGAAGCTACATGCTCCGGTACACCCGGGCTGTCAGGCAAGCCAAGCGTCGCAACGCCTGAGCCTGCTTTAATGAGCAAGCTATCCGCATGACCATGATATGAGCCTTCGAATTTCAAAATCCTGCTTCGTTTCGTATAACCGCGAGCAAGCCGAATGGCGCTCATCGTCGCTTCCGTACCGGAGTTAACCATGCGAACGATATCAACTGAAGGTACTCGCTCGCAAACAAGCTCAGCCATCAATGTTTCAAGCTCTGTTGGGGCGCCGAAGCTTGTCCCCTTCTCTGCTGTACGTTTAATCGCTTCGATCACTTCAGGATGGGCATGACCCATAATGAGAGGGCCCCATGATGCTACATAATCGATATAGCTGTTGCCATCGATATCATAAATGCGGCTGCCTTCTCCCCGCTCCATATAGACAGGGTTCAAGCCCACTGATTTGAATGCTCTAACCGGGCTGTTTACACCGCCTGGCATTACTTTTTTCGCTCTTTCGAAAGCTTCTACTGAGCGCGCATCATTTCTAAGGTTCGATTGTTCACTCATCTGCTTACCCCTCTCCCTTCAACCAACGTGCCGCATCCTTTGCATGGTACGTAATAATGAGATCAGCACCAGCACGCTTCATGCCTAGCAAGGTTTCTAGAACGATCGATTGCTCATCGATCCAGCCATTAGCTGCAGCGGCTTTCACCATCGAGTATTCGGCGCTGACGTTATAAGCGACAACCGGTAAATTATATTTATCCTTAAGCAGCCTCAAAATATCCAAGTAAGCTAAAGCAGGCTTGACCATTAGCATATCGGCACCCTCAGCAATATCTGACTCTGCTTCACGAAGTGCCTCGCGTACGTTAGCTGGGTCCATCTGGTATGTTTTGCGGTCGCCGAATTGTGGAGCCGAATGTGCAGCATCACGGAAAGGGCCGTAATAAGCCGAAGAAAATTTAACAGAGTAAGACATAATCGGAACGTCACTAAAGCCAGCGTCATCTAGTCCTTCACGAATAGCAAGCACAAAGCCGTCCATCATATTGGAAGGTGCGATAATGTCTGCTCCTGCTTCCGCTTGCGATACCGCCGTTTGTACGAGCAGATCAAGCGAGGAGTCATTATCCACTTCCGCTATGCCTGTTTCCTCATGCAAATGTACGATGCCGCAATGACCGTGGTCGGTAAATTGGCATAAACAAGTGTCAGCGACAACAACAAGCTCCGGCGCCCACTTCTTCACTGCTTTTATCGCTTGTTGAACGATACCGTTCGCATCATAAGCCGAAGATCCCAAAGCATCTTTATATTCTGGAAGGCCGAACAGCAGCACCGATTGAATGCCGCAAGCAACCACTTCACGAATCTCCTGCTCCAAAAGATCCATCGACAGATGGTATACACCTGGCATAGATGGAATTTCTTCTTTTATATTTACACCATGCGTAACGAAGATCGGATATATAAAATCATTTACACTCAGCACGGTTTCTCTTACCATGCTCCGAAGAGCAGACGTTTTGCGTAATCTGCGATTTCTTACTGTTGGGAAACTCATCACTTAGTATTCCTCCTCGACTAGCTTAGCAAGTTGTTTTTGCTGATAATCAACGATTGCTTTAAGCATACTATCCAGCGTTGAATCTTCTGGCTCAATAGCAACCTTCAAGCCTGCTTCTAGTGCAGTCTTCGTTGTTAGCGGGCCAATACTCGCAATGGGAATGTCCGATAATAGTTGTACTGGATCTGAAATGCCCTTGCGTCTCAATACCTCAAGCAAATTGGTCACCGTCGATGAACTAGTGAATGTAATCATGTGAATTTCTTTCTCACGAATCCATTCGAGGGCAAGCTCGTCCTGCTCATCGACAATGACCGTTTCATAAACATCGATTTCCGTTGGCACAAGTCCCATTGCCTTCAGCTCGCGAGGCAATACCTCGCGTGCAAGATCTCCTCGAGGCAGCAGCACTCGTTCTCCGGCCTTCAGCTGCGGCACCAGCTTGTCCAGCAAGCCTTCCGCATGGAACTTCACAGGCAGCTCATCAACCACTAAGCCGCGCTTTGCAAGCGCCTCAGCTGTCTTAGGACCAACTGCTGCAATTCTCGAACCAAAAAATCTCCTAATATCGATATTAAATTTACGCAGCCATCCAAAAAAGTACTCCACGCCGTTTACGCTCGTAAACATTAGCCACTCATATTGTTCTGCCTGCTCCAACTGTTCCTTCAAGTTAGCTACAACAACGGGGTCCGTTGGTTCAATCGTTTCAATGACCGGAAACTCGCAAGGCTCCCCGCCAAGCGTTTCAATCTGTTCAGCTAGCTCGCTTGCCTGTGCTCTAGCTCGTGTAACGAGTATACGCAAGCCAAATAGCGGCTTGTTCTCATACCATTTCAGCTTCTCTCTCTGCAGTACAACGTCGCCTACCACAATGACAGCAGGCGGCTGAAAATTCGCTGCTTTGACAATCCCCTCAATGGTTTCCAGCGTGCCAACAATGGTACGCTGCTCAACTCTCGTTCCCCAGCGAATAAGCGCAACTGGCGTTTGCGGCGGCTTGCCATGCTTCATCAGCTGATCAGAAATATATCCTATTTTGGCGACACCCATTAGAAAAATAAGGGTTCCCGTAGCATTCGTTACTTTATCCCAATGAATGGAGCGGTCAAGCTTATCCGGACTCTCATGACCCGTAATAATGGACAAGGATGATGCCATATCACGATGTGTGACTGGAATGCCTGCGTAAGCGGGAACTGCGATTGCCGAGGTAATGCCTGGCACGATTTCGAACTCGATTCCGTTATCATAAAGAAGCTCGGCTTCTTCTCCAACTCGTCCAAAAATCGTAGGATCTCCGCCTTTCAGACGTGTAACGATCTTGCCTTGCAGCGCCAAATCGACAAGAAGCTGGTTGATTTCCTCCTGCTTCATTGTATGACGGTCTGGCAGCTTGCCGACGTAAATTCTCTCCGCTCCCGGCTTCACGTACCGGAGCAATCTCGGGCTTGCCAAGCGATCGTAAACGACAACCTCACATTCCTCCAAGCATTGCAGTCCGCGCACCGTAATCAGCTTCGGATCTCCCGGTCCGGCGCCAACTAAATATACCTTCCCCTTGTCCAAGCCCGTCATCCCCCAATTTCAGCTAAAATACGGTCTGCGCCGCGTGCAATGAGTGCATCTGCAACATCACGGCCAAGCTGTTCAGGATCAATTCCCTTCATCACTTCTTTCAGCAGCGTTGCTCCGTCCGGCGATCCGACCATGCCCGTCAGGATAAGCTCATGTTTCCCGCTTTGGCCTGGGAGCTCATCACCTAATGTGCAATATGCGCCTATCGGCACCTGGCATCCACCATTCAGTGAACCAAGGAAGCTTCGCTCAGCTCGTACCGTAACCTCGGTTTCATCATCGTTAAGAAGGGAAAGCAGCTCTCGAACTTGTTCATCATTCTCGCGGCATTCAATGCCAAGTGCGCCTTGTCCTACAGCAGGCAAGCATACATCAACAGGAATGTTCGCAGATATGCGATCTTCCCATCCCATGCGTTTCAGACCAGCTGCAGCAAGCACAACCGCATCGAAACCTTCGGTTTCTAATTTGCGAATACGGGAATCTATATTGCCTCTTATGGACTCAAGCTGAAGATCAGGTCTCGCGTTTTTAAGCTGGCAGGATCTGCGCAGGCTGCTCGTTCCCACTCTCGCACCTAGAGGCAATTCAGACAATCCGCCGCCTTCACGAGTGATAAGGCAATCTCTCGGATCGACGCGTCTTGGAATCGCTCCATTTATTAACCCTTCTGGAAGCTCATAAGGCATGTCCTTCATGCTGTGAACGGCCAAATCAATTACACCGTCTGCAAGTGCTTGTTCGATTTCCTTAACGAACAGCCCTTTTCCACCTACTTTAGACAGCGTAACATCAAGTATGCGATCACCTTTTGTTACTATTTTTTTCACTTCAAACTTATAATCACACCCATGCTTCTCACTTATGCGTGTCAGTTCATCGATCACTTGTCCCGTTTGTGTAAGCGCAAGTGCGCTTTGCCTTGTTCCTACCACGATAATTCGTTGTCCTTGGTTAGTTGTTGCCATTATGTAAGCCCCCTGTCTATCCGATGAAGCAGGCTTTGCAGCCATTCATCCATATCAATATTGATCCGCTTTAGCGTCGCTGCCTCTTCGGCCGCAAGCTTCAGCACGGATTGTCTCTCCTGTTCATCAAGCAAGCTGTTTAACACTTTCTCCCGGAAGCGACGCAATACTATAGTTATTTCTTCGTATTCCGGGCCATAAAGCGCTGCAAGCTCTTTCTTTATTTGCTGAGACAATGCCGGGCTTGCGCCTGAAGCAGTAACCGCCAGCAGCAAATCTCCACGCCTGACAATCGAAGGTGAAATAAACGAGCCTTTGTCAGCATCATCCACCGCGTTTACTAAAATGCCAAGCCGATCGGCGGTGTCCGCAATCTCCGCATTTAAACGTTTATCGTTTGTTGCCGCAAACACTAACGATGCACCAGCAAGATCGCCATCATTGTATTCTCGCTGGAACCAGTTGATTTCCCCGTCGGAAGCCAAACTCACGAGTTGAGGAGTTAATGACGGGCTGATGACCCATATTTCATCCGCTCCAGCAGCCAGCAGCCCTTGCAGCTTTCGCTGCGCCACGCTTCCGCCGCCGATAATAACGCAGCGTTTGCCTTTAAGCTGCATGAAAATTGGATATAAACCATTCATTGCCGTCCTTGCCTCCAGCAGTCAATTCTCGTTAATGAAAGGAGGAGAAATAATTAGTAAACAAATTCAGAAGCAGCAAACCAAACGAAATAATATAAAAGCGGGCCAATTGCAATCCGGGACGTTTGAGCATTGCTCTCTGGTACACATAAATAATGTACATGACCAAGGTTCCAAAGGAAGACAGTACCTTCCAGTCAATCAACAACGCAAACCGTCTTTCGACAAGTATAGACGTCACCGCAATCGCAAGCGACATTGCAAACAATGGAACGCCAACAATGACTGCTCGATCTCCATAACGCTCAATCATATCGAGGCTTGGCAATCTGCGCACAAAGTTTGACCAGCGCTTTCGTTTCAGCTGATTATGCAAAAACAAATACATGCCGGCGAACAAAGCGCCTATGGTTAATGCAGCATACGCAAGCAAAACGAGACTGATATGAATGTATAATAGCTCTCTTGTTGTTTCCCAAACTTTAAGCGACTCGCCATTTCCAGGGTCACTATACAGGTTAAGCGCCAACACCGCAAAACCAACAACATTTACAAAAAACACAATGAAATCAATTTTAATAAATCGACTGATCACTAGCGAAATGGTAACTAAAAGCCAAGAAAAGCCTAACCAGTATTCAAAGGTTGATACTTCCGTCATTTGCAAATGAGATACGATGCGAGTAACAAGGTAACCAGTCTGTAATACCCAAACAAAAATAAGCAGCCCTGTACCCATCCGTTTCGCTCTCCGACTTGCATTCATGAAGTCGGAGAAATAAAACAGCAGGCTCAGGGCGTAAATATAAAGTATCGCATCATATAAAAAGTTTTGCGTCTCCATAGCTCCTCCACCTAGCAGCCCTCTACCTTGTAATAGGTGCTAATACCGCCGCAGCTGCATGGGGTTGAACATTTTTCTTTTTTGCAGCAGCGACAGTATCTGTTGCCGCTTCAAGCTCCGCTTGACGCGCTTTAGCAAGATCTTCCTCGAGTGCAAACAGCTTAACGAACATATCCATCGCTTCGTCTGCCCGCTTCTCGCCAGCCATTTCTTTAATTCGTAAAATAGGATCCTGCATCATTTGGTTAACGATGCTTTTTGTTAGCTTACGGATTACTTTAAGCTCATGCTCGCCGAGATCAGGCAATTTATTCGTCAAGCTGTTCATCGTTTCCTCGTGAATGCCTGCTGCTTTGGATTGCAAAGTTCGAATAAGGGGAACAACGCCAAGCGTTTTGTACCACTGCTCGAACACTTCAATTTCTTCGGTAATCATCGCTTCAATTTTGGCAGCCTCTTGACGCCTATGCGCGAGATTGCTTTCCACGATGCCCTCTAAATCATCAATATCATACAAGAATACATTATCAACGGCAGCAATCGAAGGGTCCAAATCACGCGGGACCGCAATATCAATCATAAAGAGCGGCTTCGCTTTTCTACGCTGCATAGCTTCTGCAACCTGTTTGCGCGTTAACACATATTCTTTCGAGCCAGTGGAGCTGATAATAATGTCTGCTTCATGAAGCTTATCCACTGCTTCTTCCATCGACCATGCGATTCCATTAAACTTGTCTGCCAGCTGTGTTGCCCGCTCATAGGTGCGATTTACAACAACGACGCGATCTGCGCCATTCGTGTACAGATGCTTGGCAGTCAGTTCGCCCGTTTCACCCGCACCAATGACCATAACCGTTTTTTTGTTGAATTGTCCGAAAATCCGTTTCCCAAGCTCAACGGCAGCGTAGCTCACAGAAACTGCAGATTCGCCAATTGACGTTTCGGAATGGGCACGCTTGGCCATCGTAACCGCCTGTTTAAACAGCATATTAAAAACTGTACCTGTCGTCTTCTGCTGCTGTGCGAGCTGAAAAGCTGTTTTTACTTGTCCCAAAATTTGAGTCTCGCCGATGACCATGGAATCAAGTCCGCTCGTTACACGGAATAAATGATCAATCGCCTTCTCGTCCTCATACATATATAAATGGTTGGTGAAGTTCTGCCTAGGCAGCTTAAACCACTTCTCCATAAAGCTTCGAATGTAATGCCCGCATAGATGGTGCCTATCTACAACTGCATAAAGCTCCGTCCGATTGCAGGTCGCTACTATGACACATTCCATTATGCTTTGTGTCTGAATGAGCTGTATTAATGCTTCCGGCAAATCCCGTTCTGCGAACGCAAATTGTTCTCTTACTTCTACGGGAGCCGTTCGGTAATTCAGTCCTACTGCGATAATGTGCATGCGCGGTCACCTGCCTCCTTCTCTTTAAGCGATCAAGCATTGATGTTATCGATAATTATAGCATAGTAAAACATTCAGATAATGTTCATTTATGAATAATATTTGAAAAGTACAGACTCATTATTCCCTTTTACTACAAAGAAATAACCATGGATACCATCCATGGTTATTTCGCTATGAGCAATAAATTTTAAAGCTCTTAAACGAGCTCAGTTTGTTTCATTTTTGGCTCTTCTACTTGCAGTTCGCCCATACCGCGTACAAGCTTCTTCGCATACGTCGCTTTTGGCTTCAGTACAGCGAGCATGTAGTCGATCGCAAGCTGAGGATCTACAGTTTCGCCGCAAGTATAACAATCAAGCGCAGCAAAACCTCTCTCAGGATACGTATGAATCGAGAGGTGACTCTCCGACAGCAGCACGAGCACAGTTGCGCCTTGAGGATCGAATTGTTTGGCTTGAACCGACAATACAGTAGCACCACAAGCCTCTGCAGCCTCTACCATGTGTGATTGCAAAAATTCAGCGCTGTTCAGTAGATCAAAGTCTACACCCCAAGTATCAACAGCAACGTGTCTTCCGAAAGTTGAGTATTCCATCTTCCGGTTCCCCCTTCCTAGGAATAAAATGTTTGAAAAATTTCATCCGCTAGGACCTACGTCATTCACTTCTCGAGGGATTAATCTCTCGCAACATAACAATGTCCTGAGTGAATCCTGGTTCCTATTATTAACATCAACAATCTTTTCAACGAGAATAAAAATAACATCTATCCGGGATAATTGCAATACTTTTTTTCTAAAGGATGGAAATAACCTTTCATTGCCAGCCCCGTTTTCAATGTATGACGTTGAAGCTTATCTCGCAATGGGCTGTGCGATCATCCCGCCATATTATTTTTTGCGTCCTGCGGACTGTATACCGAGATGTGATCCACCTTGCCAGTTGCTTCAGCCAAAATAAATTTAAGCTGATATTGTTTATTGACCTCATAGGTATAAATGTCATCCGTACCGTTAACCGTTTTTTCATCAGCAGACCCAAGCGCGATCTCTATGTCTTTCAATGTAATGCCTTGAAGCTTTTTCGAATAAGATCTTACATCATAAACAAGCATGCCTTTGTTGTATCCAAATGTAATCCCTTTATCTTTATAGGCAGCATACATCCCTTTCCCAGCGGATTCGTTGGTATCAGGCTTGCCCCATTTTTTCTCTATATCATCAAATAATGCGATATGGGCAGCATAATCGGAACCTGGAACTTTGCCTTCCTTCGCAAGCGCATAGACTGAGCTGATCGTTTCTCCGGCCTCAGAGTCGCTAGACGGCTCCTCAGCGCCATTACCGCCTGGTTGCTCATTAGGTTGTTCAGAAGGCGGGACGCTTGGCTTGGTGTCCGGTGAGGCCGGTGTACTTGTCTCTGGCTGATTGCTCGGCATCTCTGTTGCCGGCGGCGGCACTTGATCTGCTCCTGTATCCTTATTGCTGCACGCTGTTAAAGATAATGCGATCGCAAATGATATTCCGATAGCAAATTGTTTAAATCTTTTGGTTTGATTCATTCCTATTCATCTCCTTGTTGTATAAAAAACTAAGATGCTATCCACTCGCCTTACCCTGATACTAACTGTTTAAACACGCAAAATGTTGCAAAATTCATAGATGTAATATTTTGAAAACAAAAAAAAGAGGCTGCGAAAGCAGCCTCTTTAATCAAGATTTCCTAAATGGTTTAAGCTTCAAGGATGAAGAGCTTGCGAGTCAGATCGGTTAAGCGCTCATCGATTTTGCTAATTTCTTCAGCATCCTTCGTTTGGTTGCGAAGATCTAGCAATTCATTGACTGCATTGCTTAACAATCCGATTTCCCGCTCGATCAAACGACTTTGGAACACACGCTCCAGTTGGCCAAGTGTATCCTTGAATTCGAATACAATGCGCTCCCCTGTGCTCGAGCTTTCGACAATTTGGTGAACGGAACCATTCTTATAATGATAGATCATCGTATAATGACTGTAGATTCGGTTGACGATCGCGTTGCCACGGAAAGCTGAAAGAGCTTTTCGCATAGCATTGGTCAGCCTCGGTTGCACAAGACGGCAAGATAATACGCACACGTAATAGTCTTGTTGACGTTCAAAGGTCAGTCGGACTTCTTCCCTCCCTGCTACATCTTCGAGAACGAGCTCCTGATTCCCATTGTCAAGCACCAACACCTGAAGGTGTATTTGTTGCTCTTCAAATGAACGGATAAACTCAGCCATCTCTTCATTCGTCAATTGCAGTTTGGCATTTACATACTCTGTGGCTAGCCGCTTAGCCATAAAAATCTCCTCAATTCTTTGAACTTGCACGCTTTGGTCTTTAACTTTGGTCTTGTTGCTTAAGTATATTATACGTGATCTTATCATTTTATTCCTGTCGTTCATCCCCGATATTCTCGCATATTCCACAAAATAACGGTAGAATTCACGAGGAAAGCCGACTATTTCACTAAATCCTCTGCTTTATAGAATAACTTGCTGGTCTTGCTACCTCATGTAGCAATCGCTTCGGTTATGATGTCCCATAGTTGCTCGCGTCCAAGCCCTAATTCAGACGAGAATAATACGACGGAATCGCTTGGGTCGACTTCAAGCGTTTTTTTGATCATTTTAATATGCTTGTCCCATTTCGACTTCGGAATTTTATCCGCCTTGGTCGCAACGACGCATGTTGGGATTTCATAATGCTTCAGCCATTTGTACATTTGCTGATCGAGCAGAGACGGTTCATGACGAATATCGATGACCAGCAGCTGAAGCTTGAGCGGCTCACGGTCACGGATATAACGTTCAATCATTTCGCCAAACTGCAAGCGCTGAGTTTTGGAAACCTTAGCATAGCCATACCCCGGAAAATCAACCAAATAAATAAGGTCATTAACACGGTAGTAATTAAGCTGCTGCGTTTTGCCTGGCTGCGAGCTCGTTCTAGCTAAGTTTTTGCGTAAAATAAGTTTATTAATCAATGAAGATTTTCCGACATTCGAACGCCCTGCCAGAGCTATCTCTGGCAAGGCGTCCTCTGGGTATTGATGTGGTTTTACTGCGCTGATGATGAATTCTGCTTGTGTAATTTTCATAAAATCGTTGTACCTGCTTTCTCTTCCGTTTGAACCGGAAGCAACGCATGCTGCAGCACTTCATCCATATGACTGACAGGAAAAAATTGCATATCATGTCGTACGCTATCGGGAATATCCCCTAGATCCCGTTCATTTTCTTTCGGCAACAATATTTTGCGAATGCCTGCACGATGTGCTGCCAGCGATTTTTCCTTCAAACCGCCAATCGGAAGCACGCGGCCTCTGAGCGTAATTTCGCCCGTCATCGCCACTTCCTTATCCACATAGCGGTTTGTAAGCGCGGAGATAAGCGCTGTTGCAATCGTAATGCCGGCTGATGGACCATCCTTTGGAATCGCACCCTCTGGAATATGAATATGAATATCATTTTTCTCATGAAAGCTTGGGTCAATGCCCAGCTCAATCGCTTTCGAGCGAGTGTAACTGAATGCCGCTTGAGCAGATTCCTTCATGACATCACCTAGTTTACCAGTTAACGTTAGTTTTCCGCTACCCGGCATTACTGTGACTTCAATGACAAGCGTATCTCCACCTACCTCAGTCCACGCAAGACCAGTCACCGCTCCGATCTGATTCTCGCTCTCAGCTAGGCCATAACGGAACTTCGAAGGGCCCAGCAATTCCTTGAGCTCCTCACTCGTAACTTCAAATGGCTCGGTGGATTCTGTCTGCTCATTTGCAACAAATCGTTTCGCTGCCTTACGGCACACTGCTGCAATTTGCTGCTCTAAATTACGAACGCCGGATTCTCTCGTATATTCCCTAATCAGTTGGAGCAATACCTCTTCCGAGACAATGAGCTGTTCTTCGGTCAAGCCATGTTCCTTTTTCTGCTTCGGCAATAGATAACGATTTCCGATTTGCAGCTTCTCAAGCTCCGTATATCCTGGAATATACAAGACCTCCATCCGATCAAGCAGCGGACGAGGAATATTGTGCATCGCATTCGCGGTCGTTACGAACATCACATTAGATAGATCAAATGGCACTTCTACATAATGATCGCTAAACGTGTTGTTTTGTTCAGGATCGAGCACTTCTAGAAGTGCTGAAGCTGGATCTCCACGGAAATCCATCGCCATTTTGTCAATCTCATCCAGCAAAAATACAGGATTTGAAGAACCTGCTGTCTTCATGCCTTGAATAATTCTTCCTGGCATAGCGCCTACATAAGTCCGCCTGTGACCGCGGATCTCCGCTTCATCTCGTACACCGCCAAGCGAGATACGCACAAACTTACGACCAAGCGATTTGGCAATCGAACGGGCAAGCGAGGTTTTACCAACACCCGGCGGGCCTACCAAGCAAAGGATTGGACCCTTTAGCTGCTTGACTAGCTTCTGAACCGCCAAATATTCAAGCACCCGCTCTTTCGGCTTTTCTAGACCATAATGGTCATCATTAAGAATCGCTTCTGCTTTGCTCAAGCTCAAATCATCTTCGGTCGTTTTGCTCCAAGGCAAAGAAAGCAGCCAATCGATATAATTGCGAATGACGCCGCCTTCTGCAGAGGTGGACGGCATTTTCTCGAGTCGATCAATTTCCTTCTCGATCTTCTCTTTCACGAGATCAGGCACGCCTGCCTCGGCCAGCTGCGCACGCAGCTCCTCGACCTCGCCAGCACGGCCTTCCTTCTCTCCGAGCTCCTTCTGGATCGCCTTCATTTGCTCGCGCAAATAATATTCCTTTTGCGTCTTTTCCATCTGTTTCTTAACGCGTTGGTTTATTTTGCGCTCGAGCTCCAGCACTTCGCGCTCGTTGTTCAAAATGTCGAGCAGCTTCTCTAGTCGAGCTCCGACATCTACGGTTTCAAGAATATCCTGCTTATCCTTGATTTTCAGCGAAAGATGGCTCGTAATGACATCCGCAAGGCGGCCTGGATCATCAATGTCAGAAACCGCCGCATAGGTTTCAGGCGTAACCTTCTTCGATAATGAAATATAATGCTCGAATTGGTTCAAGACCGAGCGCATAAGCGCATCGACTTCAGGATCATCCGTCTCCTGCTCCGGCAATTCTTTTACAGATACTTCATAAAACTCGTCGTTCGGCAAATAGTCCAAAATCTCAGCACGCGATACGCCTTCCACCAGCACACGGATCGTGCCGTTAGGCAGCTTCAGCATTTGCCTTACTTTTGCTATGGTGCCAACTTTATATATATCTTCCTCAGTCGGCTCCTCAATGTTCACTTCAGACTGTGAACAAAGCAATATCATATGATCTTCGACCATCGAGCGTTCTAACGCTCGAACCGATTTGTCCCTACCCACATCAAGGTGGAGCACCATGCTGGGATAAACGAGTAGCCCTCTAAGCGGAAGCAAGGGCAGCCGACGACCTTTCGATTTACTAGGTCCCACACCAGCACCTCCAATTGTTAACGTCTACCCTAGTTTATCATTCTACGGAATCAGCCTGCAAATACGGAACGGCTGAAGCGATAAAAAGATCGGTTCCAAGCGGAGCTTCGACCCGCACAGGGGACACTTCAGTATCTGGGAACACAAACTTGAACACTTCTTCCACCTTTTCGACAGGAATGACCTTAAGACCTTCCAAGTCTGCAAAAATCGCTTGCCAGTTCTCCCTCGGGATAATGACTGTTTTAGCGCCAGCTTGGAAAGCTGCCTCAACTTTAGCTAATACGCCGCCAACAGGTTTTACGTTTCCATGTATGCCAACTTCACCTGTCATGGCCAGTTTATTGTCAATTGGAATGCCTTTTATTGCTGATGTAATAGCTGTTGCCATCGCAATACCGGCAGAAGGGCCATCAATCGGCGTACCGCCAGGGAAGTTGATATGCAAGTCAAAATCCTGCGGATTAAGCCCGATACGTCTCAAAACTGTAATTACGTTTTCGACTGAGCCCTTTGCCATACTTTTTCTTCTAAGCGTCCGCGATCCTCCGCCAAGCTCCTCCTCGTCTACAACGCCTGTAATTGTAAACAGACCTTTGCCAGAAGCAGCAGGAATTGCGCTTACTTCGATTTCGAGCAGCGTGCCCATATTTGGACCATATACAGCAAGGCCATTTACGAAACCGATTTGCGGTGCATCCGGCACCTTGCGATCAGGACGCGGTGGAATTTGACTGCTGTTTACAACCCATTCAATATCGCCCGCAGCGATGCTGTCCCTTTTTTCGGATAGAGCTACACCCGCAGCTAGCTGAATGACGTTAACCGCTTCGCGTCCGTTCGTCGCATATCGCTTGACGACATCGATCGCTTCAGGGCAAGGAGCAAAGCCAATTTTTTTCACTGCGTTTTCTGCTACTAAGCCAATCTCCTCAGCAAGCAGCGGACGAAAAAACACCTCCATGCAGCGCGAACGGATAGCTGGCGGAATTTCCTGCGGCGACCGTGTTGTTGCACCGACTAGACGGAAATCAGCAGGCAGGCCGTTTTGGAAGATATCATGAATATACACTGGTATATTCGAATCCTCCGAATTATAATACGCGCTCTCCAGAAACACTTTACGATCTTCCAGTACCTTTAACAATTTATTCATTTGAATCGGATGCAATTCACCTATTTCGTCAATAAACAAGATCCCGCCATGCGCCTTCGTCACAGCGCCTGGCTTAGGTTGAGGAATACCTGCTACACCCATCGCACCTGCACCTTGATAAATAGGATCATGAACCGAGCCGATTAGCGGATCAGCTATTCCGCGCTCATCAAACCTAGCGGTTGTCGCATCGATCTCTGTAAATTTCGCTTCAGGCAAAAACGGCGAAGAAGGATTTTTTTTGGCTTCCTCCAGCACGACACGCGCCGCAGCGGTCTTCCCAACACCTGGAGGGCCATAAATGATAACATGCTGAGGGTTTGCGCTGCACAGCGCCGCCTTTAAGGCACGCAGACCGTCACGCTGGCCAACGATGTCCTGCATCGCTTGCGGCCTTGTCTTCTCCGATAAGGGCTTCGTAAGCGATACACTCCTAAGCTTTCTAAGCTTGTCCATCTCCTTGCGAGACTCGCGATCAACGGCCGAGCGGTTCGTCTTTTGATTGCGCAGCAAATTCCAGAAATACAAGCCGATAACAACTGCAAAAAACACTTGAATCAACATTAATACAACACTTAAACTCATTAGTAATCCGCTCCTTTCAAGCGTAAACGGCTGTAGCCGATGAAATGGTGAAAGCTCGTTTCGCGTAGAAATATAAGATTCTTATGAAAATAATCATCTATTTTCATTCTTATATTTCAAGCGTAAACGACTGAAACCGTCTAAATAGTGTAGGCTCGTTTCGCGTAGAAATATAAGATTCTTATGAATATGATCAGCTATTTTCATCCTTATATTTCAAGCGTAAACGGCTGTAGCCGATGAAATAGTGTAGGCTCATTTCGCGTAGAAATATAAGCTTTTATGAAAATGATCATCTATTTTCATTCTTATATTTCAAGCGTAAACGGCTGTAGCCATTTGAATAGTGACGATCATTTCCGCAGGAATATAATCCTTAAATGGAAATATTAATTAAATACCTTGCTTCATTTTCATACCTTTCTAGCTAATCATGTAACTACAAGAAGGCTTAAGAGAAGAACTTAGACCTGCTTCGTTGATTTCAATGTGCATAGCTATCCTTAATAAACATGCGTATAAAATAGTATTGCCTCTACGATGTGGTAATAACCGTTAATGCTGTTATTTTTCACAAGCAATTCTCTTTATTTCGAAACCTCGTGTTGGGAAAGGGGGAAATTACTTTAGCGAAGCTCGTTACTTAGAGGTATATCCTATTATCACGTAATGTATAAAGTACAATTCAAGCCTACCATCACATTTATCATAAGAAGCGTTAACACACGAATTTCCCCTTTTCATCAACAAAAAAAAAGGCTTACTCACGTCTGCAAATGACGTAAATAAACCTTTTCATAAATGATTATGCAGGTGTATGATGCTTGCGGCCAGGTATTTCGCCCGTCGCTTCAAAAACGCGTACGATTTCGTCAATTTCCTTCTTTAGCTCAGACAGCAATTCAGCTTCTGGCACCTTGCGAATGAGCTCCCCATAACGGAAAAGCATGCCCTCGCCTCTAGCGCCAGCGATACCGATATCCGCTTCACGAGCCTCGCCTGGACCATTGACCGCACAACCAAGCACAGAAACCTTGATTGGCACTTTAATTTTTGAAATATAATCTTCTACCTCATTTGCAATCGAAAACAGATCGATATCTAGACGACCGCAAGTTGGGCAGGAAACGAGTGTTGCAGCATTTGTAATTAGACCAAAGGTTTTAAGAAGCTCACGAGCAACCTTGACTTCCTCTACCGTGTCAGCGCTAAGGCTGATACGCAGCGTGTTGCCAATGCCAAGCGCGAGCAAAGCACCAATACCAGCGGAGCTCTTAATCGTGCCTGTGTGCAGCGTTCCAGCTTCTGTAATGCCTAGGTGGAGCGGATACTTAATGACTTTTGCCGCCATCGAGTACGCAGCAATGGCCATTGGAACATCCGATGCTTTAAGAGATACGATAATATCGTGGAAATCGAGCTCCTCCAAAATACCGATATGGAACAACGCGCTCTCTACCATTGCTTCCGGTGTCGGGTAACCGTACTTTTCTAGCAAATGGTTTTCTAATGAACCAGCGTTGACGCCAATCCGGATCGGAATGCCTTTTTCCTTACAAGCCTTAACAACCGCTTCGATGCGTTCGCGGCGACCGATATTGCCCGGATTAATCCGCACTTTGTCGATGCCATTCTCGATAGCTAGCAGTGCCAAGCGATAGTCAAAATGAATATCCGCAACTAGCGGAATATGAATGCGTTTCTTGATTTCCTTAATCGCTTCCGCCGCTTCCTTGTTGTTGACAGTAACCCGGACTAGCTGGCAGCCAGCTTCTTCAAGTCCTAGTATTTCCGCAACAGTAGCTTCGACATCAGCAGTCTTCGTCGTACACATACTTTGAATAATCACTTCGTTACTGCCGCCAATCGTTAGATTGCCGACTTTAACCGGTACCGTATCTTGACGTAAGTACATAAGCTTATCTCTCCCATGAACGGCAAAGTCCACCCTTTGACTGGCGGTTTTAGAAACCGCGCGGCTGGGTGGAAACAATGACGGTAGTCAAGCGTAAACGGCTGCTCCCATTCCATTACAATGTAGCGGAAACAGCTCGTTACGCGGTCATATATAAGTTAAGTTATAAGCCTAGACTTATAGCTTCTTATATTGGAGTGCTGGCTTACGCACTCTCTTCTTTTTTCTTGCTTTTCTTAGCGGTAAGCTCAGGCATGATTTTTTCTTGAACGGTTTGCTCAGTGATTAGGCATGTACTTAGATCATCGCGTGATGGTACCTCGTACATAACTTCCAGCATAATGCTTTCAATAATCGCACGCAAGCCACGAGCTCCGGTGTTGCGCTTAATTGCCTCTTTCGCAATAGCATCAAGTGCAGCCGGTTCGAAATCAAGCTTCACATTGTCCATTTCAAGCAGCTTCTGATATTGCTTCACAAGCGCGTTCTTCGGCTCGGATAAGATCCGAACGAGTGCAGGCTCATCAAGCGGCTCAAGCGTTGAAATGATAGGCAGACGGCCTACAAACTCCGGAATCAAACCGAATTTGAGCAGATCCTCTGGCAATACCATCGTGAGGTACTCACCAGCTTTAAGATCCTTCTGCAATTCGCCTGTAGAGCTAAAGCCGATTACTTTCTTACCGATACGACGTTTGATCAATGATTCGAGGCCATCGAATGCGCCTCCGCAAATGAACAAAATATTCGTTGTATCGATTTGAATGAATTCTTGGTGCGGATGCTTGCGTCCACCTTGCGGAGGAACGGATGCAACTGTACCTTCCAATATTTTGAGCAATGCTTGCTGAACACCTTCGCCAGAAACATCGCGCGTAATGGATGGGTTTTCCGATTTGCGAGCTACTTTATCGATCTCATCGATATAAATAATGCCGCGTTCCGCTTTTTCCACATCATAATCTGCAGCTTGAATGAGCTTAAGCAAAATGTTCTCAACGTCTTCGCCCACATATCCTGCTTCTGTTAGCGAAGTAGCATCTGCAATTGCAAATGGAACATTCAAAATTTTAGCCATCGTTTGAGCTAGCAGCGTTTTACCTGAGCCTGTAGGACCTAGCAGCAAAATGTTACTCTTTTGCAATTCTACGTCTTCGATTTTGCTTCCGGAATTAATCCGTTTGTAATGGTTATAAACCGCTACAGACAACGATTTTTTCGCAAACTCTTGACCGATGACATAAGAATCCAGAATAGCCCGGATATCTTTCGGTTTCGGAATATCCTTAAGATCAAGCTCTTCCTCATTGCCGAGTTCTTCCTCAACAATTTCGGTACAAAGCTCAATGCACTCATCGCATATATAGACGCCAGGACCGGCAACCAATTTACGTACTTGATCCTGCGATTTGCCGCAGAAAGAACATTTCAACTGGCCTTTTTCGTCGTTGAATTTAAACATGTAATCACCCCTTCGATTAAATCGTCGATACCGGTGCAGTAATCACCTTGTCAATCAAACCGTAGGCAAGAGCCTCTTCCGCGCTCATGAAGTTGTCACGGTCGGTATCTCGGTCGATTTTTTCATAAGGCTGTCCGGTGCGGTCTACGTAAATTTGGTTTAGCTTTTGTTTCGTTTTCAAAATCCAATCAGCATGGATTTTGATATCAGATGCTTGACCGCGTACGCCGCCAAGTGGTTGATGGATCATAACCTCAGCGTTAGGAAGCGCAAAACGCTTGCCCTTCGCGCCCGCTGTAAGAAGCAGCGAACCCATGCTTGCTGCCATGCCCATACAAATCGTGGACACCTCAGGCTTAATATATTGCATCGTATCAAAAATACCCATTCCCGCAGTCACGGAGCCGCCGGGAGAGTTAATGTATAGATGAATGTCTTTCTCTGGGTCGTCGGCCGCCAGAAACAGCAGCTGTGCAATGATGGAGTTTGCAACATCATCATCGATTGCGCTCCCAAGGAAAATGATACGGTCCTTCAGCAAACGGGAGTAAATATCGTAAGAACGTTCCCCGCGATTCGTTTGTTCGACTACGATCGGTACTAGATTCATGCGACCAACCTCTTTTCGTTTATGACTTTGGTTACTTACTTATTGTAACACGTCATCGTATTCATGTCATTTTTCCACTAATACATTATACGACGCCGGCCGTTCGATATGTACGGAGTTTAGCCTCCAAAACAAGCACATTTCCATATGTAGGGTCAAAATAAGGCACGTATCAACGACGTGCCTTATCCTGAGTGAAGCATTTATTCAATTATTCGTATGTGGCTATTAAACAGCTTTGCTGTTTTCAAGCAAGAACTTAATTGTTTTGCGAAGTGCAATATCTTCCTGCAAGTTGCTAAGGTTTCCGTTTTTCTCAAAAATGTCACGAAGCTCAGCAGAAGGACGGTTGTATGATTTGGACAGCTTCTCAAGCTCTTCGTTCAAATCTTCGTCGTTTGCAACGATGTTTTCTGCTTTAGCAATGGCATCAAGCACAAGGTTGTTGCGAACGCGTTTCTCAGCATCTGCGCGCATTTGATCGCGAAGAACAGATTCGTTTTGACCGGAGAATTGGAAGTATAGGTCCATGTTCATGCCTTGCATTTTAAGACGGTTTTCGAAATCTTTGATCATGTAATCCGTTTCAGTCACGATCATTGGCTCTGGAATTTCAACATCTGCTGCTGCCGTAGCTTTGTCAACAACTGCTGTTTCGCGAGCTTGTTCGCCTTCTTGATCTTTGCGCTCTTTAAGTTTGCTAACGAGATCCTGCTTGTACTCTTCAAGCGTATCGAACTCGCTTACGTCTTTTGCAAACTCATCGTCTAGCGTTGGCAAGCTTTTGCGTTTGATTTCGTGAAGCTTCACTTTGAACACAGCTGGTTTGCCTGCAAGGTGCTCTGCATGGTAGCTCTCAGGGAAATTAACTTCAATGTCCTTGAAATCTCCGATTTGCATGCCAACCACTTGCTCTTCGAAACCTGGAATAAAGGAATTCGAACCAAGCTCTAGTGAATAACGCTCGCTTGCTCCGCCTTCAAACGCTTCGCCGTCTACATAACCGTCGAAATCGATAACTGTGATGTCGCCGTTAGCCGCTGCGCCTTCTTCAACAACAGTAAGCTCAGCATGACGCTGTTGCAAACGCTCAAGTTCAGCTGCGATTTCCTCTTCTGTAACTTCAGAAACAACGGATTCAACTTCCAAGCCTTTGTATTCGCCAAGTGTAACTTCTGGCTTAACGATAACTTTTGCTTTGAATTTGAATGTTTCGCCTTTTGCGAATTGCTCAACTTCAATCTCAGGACGGTCAACCGGCTCAAGATTAGTTTCTTTGATTGCATCGGAATAAGCATCTGGCAACAGAATGTCAATTGCATCCTGGTACAGGCTCTCAATACCGAAACGGGATTCGAACATGCCGCGAGGCACTTTACCTTTACGGAATCCAGGTACGTTTACTTTTTGTACGACTTTCTTAAATGCTTGATCAAGAGCAACAGTGACTTTCTCCGCCCCTACCTCCACGTCGATCGACACGATGTTCTTGTCTATTTTTTCCCAAGTTGCTTTCATTTTATGCCTTCCCCTCCGAAAATGCTCATGCATCAGTAGTTATCACGTTTCATAAACCATTCTATTATAAACAAGCTAGCCCAGATTATCAAGACTCTGGCTCATCTTCTCCCGATTGCTGCAAAACGGCAACCTGTCTAAGCGCCTTGCATGCTTGCTCATAACGGAACCTTAAACCTTCGGTAATGCCGTATGTATCACGAATATCGTCATCGTTTGCCGAGCCGTAAACGGTAAGAAGCAGCGTCAAATGCAGCGCAGCTGCAAAATAATCAACTGTATCCTCGTCTTCTCTCAACATCCAATGATAAGCAGCCGTACCATACAAAAACTGTAAACTTTCCTTCCAAAGCTCTCTAGCAAAATGCGGCAATGTGGGATCATCGACCTCGGCAACCTGCTCTGTCCGCTCCAATATCCTAATAATTGGCGAAGGGAATTCATCCATAGAAAGAGGCGTCGCTTCCAAATCAAGCTCTACGGTTTCACCAAGTCTCTCCAGTGTCAGTAAACCGGCAGCTCCTCGCTTGCGCAAGCATTGCAGTGCCTTAAACTGAACGACAGGGTGAACCTGCTGGGTTACCAGCCAATTTTTAATGGAATCATCCACTTCTGGAGTC
Source organism: Paenibacillus sp. 2TAB26 (assembly GCF_052115145.1). Lineage (NCBI taxonomy): Bacteria > Bacillati > Bacillota > Bacilli > Caryophanales > Paenibacillaceae > Paenibacillus > Paenibacillus sp. 2TAB26. Next base: position 71,670 of record NZ_JBFRGC010000003.1, on the reverse strand, counting down.
TGAATATAAGCAGCGCGTTCAAGAGCAAGAATTTGCTGATCGATCATCGGATGATTTTGCATGATGTAGAGCACTTGGTTCACATAAGCTTCATCTTGATCAGGAGGATTAAGAAGTTGCTCGCGCATAGTCGCCTCGTCCTCTTCCTTCTCTCGCTTGGCCGATAGGAATCCCGAATCTTCTCCATCATTTCCTTCTCCAGGAAAAGCCATGTCAAGCCACGTAAGTAAGCTGTCCCACTCTTCATAATGGCGAGCATCCTCGCCCTGGCATTGCAGCAAAAAGCGCAGCAACTCCTTGGCCTCCCCGTATTGTTCCGCTTCCAGCATACGGGTTAACTGTACCTGATAATGGTCCAGCATGCTAGGGAACAAGTAAACGTTATCCTTGTTGTCGCCTTGTGTGTCATTGGGAGTTGTAATGATAACACCGCCTTATGGTCGCGCCTTTTGTTCATTCGGACAATCTTGCGTACGATTATACCATGTACAATCAAAAGAAAAAACAAATGTAGTATTCCGACAACTCATAAATCTTATTTTATAATAAAAAGAATATAAATTCAAAAAAGTGCTTGCAATATTTTAATGATGTGTGCTATATTATTTCTTGTGTCCCGGTAGCTCAGCTGGATAGAGCAACGCCCTTCTAAGGCGTCGGTCGGGAGTTCGAATCTCTTCCGGGACGCCATATTATTATCCATTAACGCCGCCTATTCAGGTGGTTTTTTTATTATATACTGATCTATTTAAAAGAGGCTGATCCCGGTATTTACCAACTGGATCAGCCCTTTTTTTTATTTCTATGACTTCAAAGCAGCTGACTTGGTCGCCAATAATTTCCTATAACCATAAGCGGCAAGCGCGATCAGCACCGCTCCGAATAGGACCGGAGTAAACAGATAGGACCAGCCCGCATGGCTTAGCATAACAACAAGCGGATCAGCACCTGCGGGTGGATGAACTGTTCTTGTGAGCTGCATCAGAAGGATGGACAATCCAACAGATAGTGCAATGAACCATGTTGAATCTCCGAACAGATGCAGCATCACAAGACCTGCTCCAGTGCTGATCAAATGGCCTCCAACAACATTTCTGGCTTTGGCAAGCGGACTATCTGGCAAAACAAACACGATAACACAGCTGGCCCCAAATGGAGCCATCATCAGCGTAATCGACATTAAATCGCCCATGGTCAGCAGCAATGCGATAACAACGGTGCCAACAACCGCTGCCGCCAGCGGCTTCCAATTTTTATTTCTCAGCATTTCTCATTCCCCGTTTCTCTTATTATGACATCATGCTATCATAAGAGAAATCATTCGAGAATTGAATGTTTACAATGGAACCCATTTCAAATTCCGATACCTAAGGGGAGTTAACATGCTGGAGTCTTGGGAAGGTCGTTTTTTTGTTACATTTACTGCTGTGCTGGAGGAGAAAAGCTTCAGCGGTGCCGCTGATCGTCTCGGTTACGTTCAATCGACGGTAACCTCACATATTCGACATTTGGAAACAGCAAGCGGCAAAAAGCTCTTTCACCGTTTGCCGCGCGGCGTAGAGCCAACAGAAGCAGGCTTGCTGCTAGCTCCCTATGCATATCAATTTATCCAGCTTGGACATTCGCTTCAGGATGCGTTCTCGGAGCCTGGCATGCCGTCAGGTATCGTTCGAATCGGAGCTCTAGAGTCGTTTGCCATCTCTCATCTACCGCATTTTTTAACCGGCTTTCTCCAGCAATACACCAAGATCAAGCTGCATTTAACGCCTGGCCTGCAACATGATATTACCGCACATGTCATAATCCATCGCGTTGACCTCGGCATCGTACCCAAGGCTCCGGAACGTGACGACCTTCTATTTGCACCTTTAATAGAAGAGAAGCTCTTGCTGATCTGTGCTCCTGCGCTGGAAGAGCGCTTCGCGCAGCTCGGATGGCAAGCGTTGCACGACAACGCCTTCATTAGCTTCGGGGATCAGTGTATCTACCACACTTATGGACGCGATATGCTGAGAGAAGTTGATGTTGAGCTTGCTGATCATTTGTCTTTCTCCAGTGTTGAGCTCATTAAGCAGACGGTTGCTTGCGGAATGGGCATCTCATTCGTACCAGAATCAAATGTAGCTAATGAGGTAGCCGCAGGTACGCTGCTGTCATTGCCCTTGAACCAAGAGCTCCTATTGACGCATGGCATTATTACACATAAAGCACGTGAGCCTAAAGCTGCAGCACAAGCCTTTATCCAGCAATTGAAATCATTTTTGAAAACCGTTTAATCACAAAACCACAAATAAAAAGGCGGCTTCATAGGGAAATTCCCCAAATGAAGCCGCCTTTTCTTATTATATTAAACGGATAATGTTGTCTGCTTTTCATTAACAAATTGGAATAATTGCTCGGCTTTCTCTTCCGTTAGCTCTCCGCTATTATCAAACACGAGGATGGAGGAGTTAGGAATAACCCAGTTGATTTGCGGAACAAATGCTATCCGTTTCTCAAAGTCGCCCCAGTTGTCCAGTTTCCACTGATCGCGCTCTGTTTGACGCCCGATGATCCGATTTTTTTGCAGCTCCATATCCAGCAGCGTGACAACAACCACCTTAACGTCTACCTCGTTCATCGTGAGGCCTGCTGCCTCAACAACCTCTTCGATCCACTGTTTGTTTTTCAGTTCTGCCGTAAAAGGTGAAATCATAAATACGTTTTGACCAGCAGCCAAATTTTCAATACATACGTCCTTTGCCGTATCATATTCCAAATCACGCAAATGCTTTTTGTAATAATCAGAATCCCGATCTCTTTTATCCAGGCCGTTTAACTCCAATATAGCCTCAACAAAACGACCGCCTATCGTATCCCGGTCAAGAAAAGCAGCTGGAATGCGAGCAGACAACTTTCTAGCTACCGTTGTTTTGCCCGTCCCCGCTACTCCGACAAAAAAAACTAACTTTTGCAAAACGAAAACCCTCCACTATTTTTTGTAGAAGTATATCATTTTTTGCAGCAATATAATAGAAATGATTACTTAAAAACAGCGATATAATTTAGAAAAAACATTCTTATTTTATTTTTACTGTATCATTCAACTTATTTCCCATGTATATATCGATTGTATTATAAAAAAACAAGATGTTGCCTCAGCTATTCAGCTTCTGCAACACCCTGTTTATGCTTACTTATCCGCTTATTAAAAAAACTGCATCGATTCGATATGCTGCTTCGTCGTGTCCGTTCCAAACTCATACAATTGCCTGTAAATTCGCTCAATCAACTGATCGTAACCAGCGTTGATTTCGCCATCGCTTGCTGAGCCAAACGGACTGTACGAGAAATGAAACATCTCCGCTTCATCCATGCTAGACAGCTCATCAAACAGCTCTCTAAGCTTCGTATACTCATTTTCGTTCATTATAATCTCAAGTTCATACGCAGCTGCCTGCGGATCCTCTAATATTTGTCCCGCCTGAACAGAAACGAAATAATGCTTGCGTTCTTCACTGCCTGCTTCTTGCTCTGCCATCAATCGCACACTCCTTCCTGCATTTATTACTTTTCACAGCCACTTCTAGCATCCCCCGTCGGACAGACATTTTATCCCTTATTCTGCATATAACTGATATTATCGCTACTTTGAGACCAGCAAAAGAGAGGAATGAGATCAATGTGTGGAATTACCGGCTGGATCGACTGGAACCGTGATCTGACTAAGCAAAGTGAAAGCTTAGAGAAGATGACAGACACCCTTGCACCGCGCGGTCCCGACGCTTCCGGTACGTGGATATCAGCTCATTGCGCTTTAGGCCATCGACGTTTATCCGTCATTGATCCGGAGAACGGGGCACAGCCAATGATTCGCCATACCGGCGACGACAAATATGTCGTTGTCTATAACGGGGAATTGTATAATGCACCAGAACTTCGCAAGGAGCTTGAAAGCAGGGGCAGAATCTTTACGACAAATTGTGATACAGAAGTGCTGCTGGTCGCTTTTATGGAATGGGGCAAGTCTTGCGTAGAGCGTTTTAACGGAATATTTGCTTTTGCCATATGGAACGTATTAGAGCAAGAACTATTTCTGGCGCGTGATCGGCTTGGCGTCAAACCGCTGTTCTATAGCACACAGGATGGTTTGTTTATTTTTGGCTCCGAACAAAAATGTATATTGGCACACCCTGCCGTGAAGCCGGAGGTTGGAGCGGAAGGGCTTGCTGAGATTTTTATTTTAGGACCAGCACGCACTCCAGGCCATGGTGTATATAAGCAAATCAATGAGCTTAGACCTGGCAAGTGTATGACCGTCAATCACGCTGGCGTGAAGACGATTACGTACTGGCAGCTTGAGAGCAGCCCCCATGGGCAAAATATAGAAGAAACAGCTGAACAAGTAGGAGCGCTGCTAAAAGATACCGTTGAGCGGCAGCTCGTTTCAGACGTTCCTGTATGTACCCTGCTGTCTGGCGGCCTTGATTCCAGTGCGCTAACTACACTCGCTGTCAATTATTACAACGAGAACGGGCAAGGGAATGTCCACACGTACTCTGTTGATTATGCGGACAACGATAAACATTTTAAGGCACATGCCTTCCAGCCTAATAGTGATGCGCCATGGATCGAGAGAATGACGACGCATCTGGGCACAATTCATCATCCTATACAGTTTGATACACCTGATTTGGTTGGCGCATTAAAAGCAGCCACCTTTGCTCGCGATCTTCCGGGCATGGCCGATGTTGATGCTTCGTTGCTGCTCTTTTGCCATGAAATAAAAAAAGATGCAACCGTAGCAATTTCAGGCGAAGCTGCCGATGAAATTTTTGGCGGCTATCCTTGGTTTCATCGCGAAGAGGCTTTAAATGCCAATACCTTCCCTTGGTCGCTTGCTTCAGTTATGCGTGCTGATCTGCTCGCACCTGACGTTGCCGCATGGATTAAACCGCTTGACTACATTGGGGATCGTTATTCCCAAGCGATAGCAGAGGTTCCTCATCTAGATGGCGAATCTGAGCAGCTGCGGAAGATGCGTCAAATGTCTTATTTGAACATCACCCGCTTCATGCCAACGCTTCTAGACCGCAAGGATCGAATGAGCATGGCAGCAGGCCTTGAGGTCCGTGTCCCTTTCTGTGATCATCGGTTAGTTGAATATGTTTGGAATATCCCATGGGAGATCAAGACATCCGGCGATCGCGAAAAAGGAATATTGCGCAAGGCGCTGCGCGGTGTATTGCCTGAGGACGTATTGACTCGTAAAAAAAGCCCCTATCCTAAAACGCATAATCCGAACTATTTGGCCGCAGTCAAAGGGCTTTTGTTAGATGTACTGAACGATTCCAGCTCCCCGCTCCTTCCATTAATTAATGTAGAAAAGGTTAGAGCGCTAACCGAGTCGGAATCCGCAAGCTCGAATACCCCTTGGTTTGGTCAATTGATGTCCGGTCCGCAGCTATTCGCTTATTTATATCAGGTCAATTTATGGTTGAAGGAATATAAGGTCGTCATATCTTAAGCTGACAAGGATAATGTTTTTGTTCTCATCACACAAAAAAAGCAACCCCATCCGCTAAAAGCCGCTGCATTCAGCTGCTCTTGGATAGGGTTGCTTTTTCACTTATTATGCTTGTTCAAGCAACGGAAGGAGCTTTCTTAATGCATCGCCGCGATGGCTGATTTGCTGCTTCTCTTCCTTAGACAGCTCGGCCATCCCGCGATTCAAGCTAGGAAGCCAAAACAGCGGATCATAACCGAAACCTCCATTGCCGTGAGGATTATCCGTGATGACGCCATCCACTGTACCCTCCGATTCCAGAAACAAACCGGTCGCCGGATCATACAGCGCTAACGCGCATACGAACTGTGCTTTGCTCAGTATTTTGGACCCGTCTTGCAATTCTTCTCGTTCTGCATGATCAGCTAGTTGATGAAGCTCCTGAATGAGCTTGGCATTGTTTTCACCGTCAGTCGCATTCTCACCTGCATAACGAGCGGAATAGACACCTGGATCGCCATTCAGCGCTGCAACGCGCAAGCCTGAATCATCAGCCAGCACAGGAACGCCAAGAATGTCTCCCGTCGTCTTAGCTTTGATGCGAGCATTGGCGGCAAATGTATCGCCATCTTCCACGATATCCGGAATTTGCGGATAATCCAGCAAGCTTTCTACCGATTTATCAAGCTTCTGAAGCGCATGCGCGAATTCCTTCACCTTACCTGCATTTTTTGTAGCTACAACAATAACAGCATGATTTAATATGGAATGCTTCATCAGAATACTAACCTCCGATTCGAGCCGCCAAAGGACCGAGAACATCCTTTTGCTTGCTGATCAACTCGAGAATACCCTCTTCTCCAAGTTGCAGCAATTGATTAAGCTCATCGCGCGAAAATGGTGCTTCCTCGCCAGTTCCTTGCACCTCAACAAACTTGCCGCTGCCTGTCATAACAACGTTCATATCAACCTTAGCTTTGGAATCTTCCTCGTAGTTCAGATCAAGCAGCGCTCTCTCTTGAATGACACCTACACTTACCGACGCTAAAAAATCTGTAATCGGATATTTTGCAAATTGTACCTTCTCGGAAATTTTGTTAATTGCAATGGAAAGCGCGATAAACGCACCTGTAATAGATGTCGTACGAGTACCGCCATCGGCTTGAATGACATCACAATCAAGCGTAATAGTCCGCTCACCTAGTGCTTGCAAATCAATGACCGAACGCAATGCACGACCAATAAGGCGCTGAATTTCCATCGTCCGTCCTGTCAGCTTACCCTTAGCCGCTTCACGAATATTGCGTGTATGTGTTGCGCGAGGCAGCATTGCATATTCAGCTGTAATCCAGCCTTTGCCTTGCCCTTTCATAAATGGAGGTACTCTATCCTCCACGCTCGCTGTACAAATGACCTTCGTCTCTCCAACCTCGATGAGAACCGATCCTTCTGCGTATTTATTGACACCTGTCGTTATGGTTACCGGCCGAAGCTGGTTCGGTTGCCGACCATCGTTTCTCATTCTAATTTCCTCCTGAGTGCTAGCGTTTTTCGATTAGAAAACAAAAGTATCCCATCCTGCAATCTTTCCTATTTTAACAAAGTAACCTGTGAATTGCATCCGCTGCCCGTGAAAAAGAAAAGTGAAGCGGTCATGAATGTACAAATTCAGCTGATCAGTGGAAATTTTTTGCATGCTTGCTTCTGCTTAAAATAAACCGTTCAGACCTAATACATGCTAATAAATGCACAAAAGAGGCTTTTCAAAAGCGTTCACTTTTGATCGGCCTCTTTGTACATTCCGGAGTTATCTCTTATGACTTAATAGCATTGACGTGATGCGGTCTGCCTACAGGCTCGCTATAGGAGTTGTTCGCTTCGTCCGTAAAGTTAGATTCTCCATTTACTTTAATTTGAACCGTTGCTGCTTTCGTATTTTCAGTGATAGAAAGAACGAGTGCTTGAAGCATTTCGGACGGAAGCTTCTGACCTTGCTGATACGCTTCATCCTGCAAATCTACAGTGACAACATCACCTTCCTGTACAACATCCTTCACTTGTACATCCGGAAGGATTACACTGGTCAACTCTTTTTTGTTAAGCGGACCCGAAATGAGTTGTTCCAGCGCTGCTTTCGTCGGAGTCTCCGAGCGAGCGACTAATCTTGTAACTGGCACATAATATTGTTCGTCGTTTAATGTTTGAGCGGAGAAGTACAGCGTTACAGGCGTTGATTGCGCATAGTTCACACCGTCTGCCGCTTCGATATTAATGCCCACTGAACGTGTCAGCGTATTGTCAAGCGGGAAGCCGTCTTGTGGCATTTCTGGCAGCTTAGCGCCTTCATACCAAATTTCTACGCCTTCAATCCCCGGCATAGCTGTCAGAGTCCATGTGATCGCTTCAACGATCGTACGTTCGTCCTGTGGATTGTAGTCACTGAACGGCTCAGAAAATTCTACTTTAGCAAGCTTTTGCTCTTTATCGTATTTATACGATTTAATTTGAGTGCCTTGTGGGATAACTGCGCGGAAATCCTCAGGCAGCTGATTCGCGTATGCCCCATTCTCGACCATCATTTCCAGTGCCTTTTGTGCGGCTTGCTCATTCGCTCCGAGTGAGGTCTGAAGTGAGATTGGAGCCAAATAACCGTTACGATCTTCAAGGTATACTGTCATTTGCGCTTCTTCACCAACTCCGATTGCCTGTCCAGTTTCTGCACCTTCTACTCCATCCTTAACCTCAACCTGCGGCGGATCGATTGATTGGCTTGTCTGCTTGGAAAACAGACCACAACCCGAAGTAAGAATGGGCAGCACGAGAACCCCCGAAAGTACAGCACCCCTAATCCATCTTTTTTGAATCATATTGACCTTTCCTCCCTAATCAAGTTTTGCCTAGCGGCTTTGTACAACTCCTTATTTGTAGTACTATGTATACGAGCCCTTCCCTTTTTTAGACCAGTTTTGTCCATAAAATCCTAAGGGGGAACAAAAACATGTCCAATCCCGAAACTTATAGCCTCAACAGCCGCAAAGTGGCTGAGGCTACAGACGAATGGCTCCTCAAACGCGGAGTAACAAAGCTGGCTATCGCCGAGCTCGTACATTTTTTGCAAAAAGACTATTTCCCTGGCTTAACGCCAGAGGATTGTATCGTCCATATTGATGCCGTCCTATCGAAGCGCGAGGTGCAAAATGCCGTTTTGACCGGCATCCAGCTTGATATCCTCGCCGAGGAAGGCAAGCTTATGGCTCCGCTGCAGGATATGATCAAGCATGACGAGAGTCTTTATGGATGCGATGAAATTTTGGCATTGTCCATTGTCAATGTGTATGGAAGCATCGGGTTTACGAATTTCGGATATGTCGATAAGCTGAAGCCCGGCATTTTGGTCAAGCTGAACGACAAAACCGATGGAGAAATCCATACGTTTTTGGACGATATCGTTGGGGCTATCGCTGCATCGGCAGCAAGTCGGATGGCTCATCGCAGACAAGCAGAGCGCGAAGGTGTGACACAGCCTCCCCTTGACTAAATGGAATTTACGAGGCTTCGTTTTACATTGCGAGCTTAATGCGATGGATGCGAAGCAGATATTGCTTAAGCAAAACCTTTGAGGAGGTTAATTCATGAACTATGATATTTTTTATAAAGGCGCCTTTGCCATGCTGAAGGTGAGGCTCAATCCGGGCGAGAGCGTAAAAGCCGAAATGGGTGCAATGGTGTCCATGTCCCCTACCATCGATCTTAAAGGGACAACAGACGGCGGGTTTATGCGCGGACTCGGAAGAATGTTAAGCGGAGAGACGTTCTTTTTCCAAGAGATGACTGCAAATCGGGGTCAAGGTGAAGTCCACCTTGCCCCTCCTTCTCTCGGAGATATTGAAGCGATTGAACTCGACGGCTCTTATAAGCTTTATGTGCAAAAGGATGGTTTTTTAGCTGGCACCAGCGGCATAGAAGTCAATACAAAAATGCAAAACCTAGGCAAAGGACTCTTATCGGGCGAAGGTTTCTTTATTGTAGAAATCAGCGGCCGGGGCACGGTGTTTCTCTCCTCATATGGCGCGATCCATGCTCTAAACTTGAGCCATGGCGAAGAAGTCATCATCGATAACGGTCATTTAGTTGCTTGGCCTGGCTATATGAACTATACGATAGAAAAAGCGTCTAAAGGCTGGTTATCCAGCATTACGAGCGGCGAAGGTCTCGTATGCCGCTTCCGCGGTGAAGGTGTCGTTCTGATCCAAACGCGCAATCCATCCAGCTTTGGAACTTGGTTGAAAAAGTTCATACCAGGCGGCAACTAACGTACTAATAGTCAACATTAGCACTTCTACTTAGCATTTGAGTTACTTTTACGGAAGAAGTCCCATTCAGCTGTGAGCGCATTTACACACAATGAAGCACTAAAAGTAAGCAGCCACCTCACAGGAAAACTAACAAGAATAGCTTCCGCTACTCTCATTAGTGACAAACTTCATATCGGTTTACTAAAAAAACTCCCGCTTATTCGACAACATCTACTCTAAGGAGGGGATGTACTCGAATTGACGGGAGTTTTTTCAGTAATATGCCACCTCGCTCATCGAATGAAGAGTAACTGGAGTGTATCGAGCTCAGCATCGACATTTTGTAGGTGGGGGGGGCTTGGGGGCTTGGGGGCTTGGGGGCTTGGGGGCTTGGGGGCTTGGGGGCTTGGGGGCTTGGGGTTAGACTGGTTAAGCCCTCTCGCAGCACTAACGGACATAGGTTCCGCTATTATGGTGAATACAGCTCAAATTGAATTCTAACGGACATCAGATACGTTATTTATGGCGATTGAAGCGTAAACACGGCTTTTAAAGCCAAATAAGAGACTGTATGTCCGTTAGATCCTTAAAAATAGGGGATTCCAAGCAAATAACGGATCTGATGTCCGTTAATTCCTCTATGAGGAACGCTTTCGCAATAAAGGTTAATAGGAGCGTTTCCAGCTCGAAATCAATATTAGTTTTAGGTGGGGGTTCTGGGGGGGGCTTAGGGTTGATGGGGTCGATGGGGTCGWTGGGGTCGTTGGGGTCGTTGGGGTCGTTGGGGTCGTTGGGGTCGTTGGGGTCGTTGGGGTCGTTGGGGTCGATGGGGTCGTTAGGTTGACGAGATTAGACAAAGTTTGGCAGGTTAAGCTTACGCGCTCAGCTCTAACGGACATAGGTTCCGCTATTATGGTGAATACAGCTCAAATACAATTCTAACGGACATCAGATACGTTATTTATGTAAATGGAAACATAATCATGGCTTTTGAGACCAAATAAGAGACTGTATGTCCGTTAGCTCTTTAAAAACGGGGATTTCAAGCAAATAACGGATCTGATGTCCGTTAATTCCTAATCAGCTGAGTTATATTCTTGCTGCTCATTGTATTATTAGAATGTTATTTTAATAGTGGTCGGCCTTTCGGCCGGCCACTCCAGTGATCAATCAATTATCATTATTTAAAAATGTTTTATTCGGCAAATAGTGCATAGCACGTACGAATCGGATCGTTTTGGTCTTAGCGCGCATTACGATGGAATGCGTTTCTGCCCTCTCGTCAGGAAAATACTGTACTCCGCCCAAAAACTCCCCTGGCGTAACGCCTGTTGCTGCAAAATAAACATCGCCCGTTCCAATCATATCCTCCATCGTAAGCACGCGATACGGATCTTCTATCCCCATTTTCACGCAGCGATTATACTCGTTGCTATCCGCCGGCATCAGTCTTGCTTGCAGCTCGCCGCCTAAACACTTCAGCGCTGCCGCAGCCAGTACACCCTCTGGCGCTCCTCCTGAGCCTACATATAAATCAATACCTGCTTCAGGGAATGCAGGTGCCATCGCGCCTGCAACGTCACCATCCGACAAAAATTTTATACGCACACCCACTCGGCGCAGCACCTTGACGATCGCTTCATGGCGCGTCCTGTCCAAAATCATAACCGTTAAATCCGAAACTTTCTTGTTTAAAGCGTCAGCCGCTTTACGGAGCGTTACATCCATCGGATCAGTTATCGACAGCTTGCCAACAAGAGCAGGACCGAAAGCGAGCTTCTCCATGTACATATCAGGAGCATGCAAAAGCTGGCCTTTTCCTGCGACTGCAAGCACGGACATTGCATTGTTAAGTCCTTTGGCTACGATTTCCGTACCTTCCAGCGGATCAACCGCTACGTCAACCTCGGGGCCATTCAAGCTTCCTACTTCCTCCCCAATGTACAACATCGGCGCTTCATCCATTTCCCCTTCGCCTATGACGACAGTACCGCGTATGGACACTGAATCAAACATGGAGCGCATCGCAGATGTTGCTGCTCCATCAGCGCTATTCTTATCGCCTCTTCCCATCCAAGGCGCCGATGCGAGCGCAGCCAGTTCCGTTACACGTACAAGCTCTAATGCTAATTCTCTCTCCATGATCCAGTCTCCCTTTGCTTTCATATGACGGAATAAATAATTAGAACACACGTTGAGGTCATTTCCGTTATTTAATATGTAACATATATTTATATATGTCGCAATATATATTTACCATTCTTCATTAAATCATCATTAATAAACAAACGTTTACCTTAAGAGCAACCATCATACGTCAAAAAGACAAAAGAGCATACTTCACAGGATTCCCTGTAAAAGCATGCTCTCTTTATCACTCTAAATAAAACAGTTATTCATAAACCTCAATCTCAAAAAGTGATGGACCATATGGAGGAAGACCTTTTTCTGTCACTAAAATACGAACATACCTAGCCTCCGCACTGCTTGCAAGGGTGATCGTTTCAACAAAGTCTTCCGCTCTCAATTCTCTGTTCAAGGAATGTACCGGCTTCCAATCTGTGCTTGCTGCCGATAAGTCGCTTCCTGCTGCAGCAACTTGAATATCGATCGCTTTTCCATAAGCAGCTTCCCAAGTCAAAATGATTTTATTAATGGACTGAACTTTTTCCAAATCAATATAGAACCATTCTGCATGATACGGAGCTGTATTATTGTCACTCCATTTTGCTTCCCATCTTGTAACCTTATCGCCATCTGTTAGCAAATGAGCAGGAAAAACGGCATTAAAGCTTGATGCAACAGCTTGCTTGTTAAGCGCTAAGTTCACTAGCACTGGATTCGGAGTGGTTCCAGGATCCGGATTGCCTCCGTTTCCTCCTCCTTCGCCGCCGCTTACCCATGTGCCATACACTTCAAACTCCCACAGGGAATAACCGTAATTGGTGCCCCTAGCAGATCCAACCATTCGAATATGCCTTGCTTCTTCGCCGTTTAATGTAATGTTGTCGAGCCCGCCATTGCCTGCGGCTTCTGTGAATACATCCGTCCAGTCGCTTTCTCCTGGCGCTGCTGCCGAGGATACTTGCAGCTTATAAGCTTTTCCATATGCTCCCTCCCAGCTCAGGACAGCACTTTCCAGCTTATAGACTGCGCCTAAATCAATAGAAAGCCACTGAGGATCTGTTGACTCCGACTCCCATCTGGTACTGCCCGCTCCATCTACAGCGTTAGCTACTGGTTGATTGCCTGACGATGCAGTAGCAGCTTTATGAAGAGCAATGTTTGCGGCAGCCGTCTTCACCTGCTGCTGCACCTTGCTGATGCCGTATCCAGCTGCGGCAATGGTGATGAGATACGTTTTGACACTTGTAAATAAATCTGCATTAAGCATGATTTTTCCTGCCTCAACCGTGTAGCTGATGCTCTGTACAGCTGCACCGTCAATCGTAAGCTGCGTAATTGCGGCACGCCAAGCAGGGGAGTCTGCAAATGTCAGCTCAATTGTCTGTCCGACTTTGTTTTCAGTCGAATCGGCCACTAATACCGGTGGTGCTGCCACTTCACGAATAGCGACATTATCAATGTAAATCGTATGCTCACCATCAGGCGTAACAAAAGCACCATTTACGACGTTGCCAAGCAAAAACTTAAGAGTCATATCCACGTTGCTATTTGGCCGCAAACTTTTCTTATAAACAGCAGCTGAATCACCAGTCAGATTAAAATGTACGCTTTCAGTGTTGTTATATCCACCCAGCTCCACTGCAATCGGACGATTAACCGTTGACCATGCGTTAAAGGAAAGCTCGTAGGATTTGCCTGCCTCTAGCTTGATACTGCTTTGGTTAAACTGAGTAGACCAGCCGACAGGAACATTCCATTCTGGGTGCATGCCCCCATGGTAATAGATGTCAATTTGGGCAACACCATCTTTAGGTGTATATTTCGAATCTCCTCCATCACCAAACCAATGCACCCAGTTAGCTGACCCATTCGTCATTCCACCGTTTAGTACAAGGTTTCCATCTGCTGCAAGCATTAATTGATTAACACATGTATCCGCAAAGCTCGTCGATTTGACATTAATCGTATATAATTGATCGCTTGCAAAAACAGATTGATCAATCATGATGCTGCCAGGCTGAAGCGTATACTTTGCACCAGCAAGTACAGCTCCATTCACTTCAATTGCGCTAATCGCCGTTCTCCAGGCTTCGTTATCTACAAAACGGATTTCTACCGCATTCCCTACTAGGTTATCCGTTTTATCTGGTATTAAGGTTGGCGGGCGCAGCATTGGCGCATCCTTCACCTCCAGCACAACATTATCAAAGAAAATGTCATGCGGTGCAGCTGCACTTTTTGGAGTTTTGCCAAGTAAAAACTTAAGCGCAACATTATCATCGGTCATCATCTTAAATGTAAATTCAAAATGCTGCATCGAAGGTGTCAGCATCAAAGGTCCCGTATAAAAACGCCTTGTATAACCAGCATTTTCAAGAGCCGCTTCGATGTCGCGTGCTACCGTCGAACTCGCATCAAAAGAGAGCACATACGTCATCCCCTTGGAAAGCTTAAGGTTCGACTGGTTAAACATCACGTTCCAGGCTTCCCCTCCTACGTTTGTTACCGCTATTTTTGCAGCTCCATTCGATTCCGTGAATGCTGCTGTACCTCCTTGCGTAAACGGCTCCCAGCCGCTTAGCCCATTGGAGAAATCTCCATTCTTAAGCGGAAACAAATCGACGCCTGTAAAATCAACATTCAAATTTGTTGTGCGAATAAGCTCAATGTTATCCAGCTGAACCCCAGCGTTGCTGCCGCCTARCAAAAATTCAAGCTGCGCTTCCTCGTCTGTTACGTTAGGAGGCATCGTAAATGAGAGCTTATGCGAACTATTCGATGTATCTAGCTGAATCGCGTGTGGACCTGAATAAATCGTTGATCCGTCCTTGCTCTTAAGCTGTACGGTAATGGTCCGAGCGGCCGAAGCTTCTGCATCAAAGGTCAGCTCATACGAATCCTTTTGCAGCAGATTAATGCCCTGTTGGGTTATTTTTATAGACGAAGCATTAGTACCACCATCAGAAATATTAACGTTTAACCTGCGCAATAATGGATCTACACTGATGTCAGCAACAGCCGAATCCGTTATTTTTGTGTTCCAATAGAGCAGACGATCCATCGTCCCTAGATCAAAACCTCCATTGTAAATGTGATTGCCGTTATTCAGTGGAGCTTTTGCAGCACTTGGTTCAATTAACTCATTTATTTCCTCTAAATGAACATTTCCGATCCACACATCATTTACGTTTTGACCTAAATTGAATTCCAACCTTGCAGCAACATTTGTTTTGTCAGTCATGAGGAAGCGATACTCATAATGACCGACCTGATTCTTCAAGGATGCTTCAAAGTTGTCAGAATAAATTCCCCAGCCGCTGTTCGCATCGCCGCCAAACTTCAAGCTCATGCTGCGCGGCGCTGATGCCTTTGCATCAAAGCTAATTTTGTAGGCCTGGCCTTTAACAAGCGTCACATACTGGACAAGCTGCAAGGAATATGGCACATTCCCGCCATTCGAAATGTCTACTTTGGCAAATGGTGACCCGTCAATCTGATCAACCGAAACCTCACCCGCTCCGCCAAATTCAGCGCCATGAAGGAAATTCCAGTAATTCATATCTATTACCGGATTTTCTACTGTGATGTTCTTAACGCCATGAGTATAGGCAGGATCATAAATAAAATTGCCATCTACAGCCGCTTTCCCATTCTGCGGGAACGAATCCTTTACAAGCATCGGTTCAACAGGCACCTTGTAAGGTCTGCCAGTAAGCTCATAAGCACGCACATAGTCAATCTCCATCTGAGCTGACAACAAGGAAGGATCAGGCTTCAACCCGCCGTCATAATTGCCACCTACAGCTAGATTGAGAATAATGTAAAACTCCTTATCAAATGGTGCTGGAAAAGCATATTTTTCGGGTTGATCTGCTCCCCAGCTATTCCAATCATTAAGCGTTTGAAACAAATTTCCATCCACATACCAGCGCAGCTCACCTGGTTCCCACTCTAAAGAATAAGTATGGTAACCCGTGATGTCCTCACCTTGCGGAAATTCATACTGCGCACCGGTAATTTTGTTATTAGGAGCATTTTTGCCAAAATGAATGGTACCATCAACTTCACCTGGCACTCGTCCTCTAGCTTCCATAATGTCAATTTCACCTGAGGAAGCCCATCCTCCGTATTCACTGTCCTTCGGCATCATCCAAAACGCCGGCCATAAGCCTTGACCCGCAGGGAGCTTAATCCGCGCTTCGAATTTACCATAAGCTTTGCTGAAGGTTGGACTGGTCCAAAGCCGGCCTGACGTATATTGTTTACCGCCAAAATTTTCTTTTTTGGCTTCGATAATCATTTGGCCATTCTCGATCTTTATATTTTCTTTCTTATAAAACTGCAGCTCGTTATTGCCCCAGTCGCCTATGCCATACTCACTGCCGTTGCCAAGCTGATACGCCCACTTGTCAAGATCGACACCGTTTGTATCCAGATTATCTCCTACGCTGTCAAACTCATCATTCCATACGAGACTCCATATGTTTTTCTCTTGCATACTTTGGATCACTTGAGCAAGCTCATAACCAGTTGACCTAATCGTGATCGTGTATGATTTAACTGCACTGAATTGGGTCTTATCGATTGTTAGCTTTCCTGAGGCAAGCTGATATGCTTCTTTAGGAAGCTTCGATTCATCGACGAATACATCGGTTATCGCATTTCTCCAAGCCACATTATCATTAAAAGTAATGTCGATATTTTGACCCAATTCATTATCGGATACATCTTTTGAAACCACTGGAGGAAGCAGCAGCATAATATCATTTGAGCTGCGAGCCTTCTCGCCTGCTGCTTCCTTAGCTCCTTTCAGTTCAAGATGCACATTATCGATAAAGATGTCATGTGCCGCAGAAGGAGCATCAGGCTGCACTCCAAAAAGCAGTTTAAAGGTTGCGTTGTCATCCTTTGCCATAGTGAACTCGTAGCTGTACATTTTAGTAACCGTATTGAGCTGCACTTTTTCATTTAAGAATCGATTATAAGCGCTGTTCTCAACAACCGCTTCAATGGTTCGAGGCGATGTTGCTCTGGCCAAAAAGGTAACGACATACGTTTTGCCTTTAACAAGTGCCAATGAGCCCTGCTGCAAAACAATATCCCACGCATTCAAGCCAGCGTTTGCTATCGCGACTTTCACCGCACCATTATCATCAGTAATGGCTGCTCTAGAGGGGCCATCATAAATGCCCTGAATATGTGTGCTCCAATCCTGCATTCCTGCATCAAAATATCCATTTTTGATCAAGAAGGCTTTACTTCGTGCATCCTGCTGCTCCACATGTATGTTGTCAACAAATACATCATGCTCGCCAATTACAGCTGCACCGTCCAGTTTACCTAGCAGCAGCTTAAACGTCGGCGTAATGTCGCTCTGAACAAGCAGCTCGTAGGTGAACGTTTGTTTCGTCTGCGTCAATTGCACCTTTTTGGACAAATAACGCGTGCTGCCTACTTCAATAACAATTTCCATTTCACGGTTTTTGGATGAACTTGCATCTAACGTCACCGTATACGTTTTGCCTTTAAATAGATTAATATTATTTTGCATCAGCATGACGTCCCAAGGATTAACACCTTCGCTCGCAATCGCAATCTTCATCTCTTCATTCTGAGCGTTAAAGTCCGCGCTTGAGCCCCATCCGTCATAACGTCCCTGCACATGCTCGCTCCAACTCACCTTGCCACTCGAGAAGTCGCCATTTTTCACTGGAAATTGATCTGCCAGCACCAATTCGCCCGTGTTGTTGTTAGTCAATCGAATCAACTTAATATCGTCTAAATAAATGTCAGCCTGATGGCCGCCTAATAAAAATACCAACTGTCCATTACTATCGTTGGACTGCTCCATCGCAAACTGAAATGTATACTCCTTCATCTCGGAGGCAAGCGAGATCGTCTCTGGAGCGGCATAGGCCGTACCATCTGATTTGTACACACCAATCTGAATGGTGCGTGCAGTAGCTGCTCTAGCCTTAAATGTTACCTTATAATCGTTTTCTTTCAGTAGATTGATACCCGACTGCGTAAGCGAAATCGACTTCGGCTCTGTTTCGCCATCAAGATTAGATATTTTAAGTTCTCTAGTTTCAGCATTCACCGATGCTGCAGCGTTGCCTCCAGCCTTATTGAAATTCCAATAAGTCAGACGATCGATTCGACCTAGGTCGAAGCTGCCGTTATACACATGATTGCCGTTCAACGGCTCTTTAGGGTCGTTATCATGAAACGGATCTGGGGAGGCTGTTTCTTCAACCTTCACATTTCCGATCCAGACCGGATTCGTGCTTAGTCCAAGGTTGAATTCGAGTCTAGCCAGCGTATCCGTCTCGGCACCCATTTGGAATACCATTTCATAGGATTGGATATTATTTGTCAGCTTTACATCCATAATATCGGAGTACGTCGTCCAGCCGCGTGTTTCTCCGCCGCCAAATTTGACGGTCGCATTTCGATTTGCATTCGATTTGGCGTCAAAAGTGAGCTTATACCATCTGCCTTTACCAAGCGTTACATTCTGAATGAGTTGAACCGCATGTATGGCATTCCCGCTGCTCGTAATATCTGCCTTGGCAAAATTCACACCATTTAAGGCTTCAACAGAAATCGAGCCGTTACCTTGGAATGTGCTTACATGTACAAAATTCCAATAATTCGTATCTAAAGCTTGATTCGCCTCAGCAATGGTTGTGAACGGCTTGCTGTAGCTATTATCATGAATAAAATTACCTGCAATCGGTTCTTTATATTGATCTGGATATGGCTCTGAGTCGACGCTAGGCTCTACAGGCGTCTTATACGGCCTGCCAGTTAGTTCATAGACACGAACATAGTCGACTTCCATTTTCACTGGCAGCAGCGATGGGTCAGGTGTTATCCCTCCGTCAAAATTACCGCCAACGGCCAAGTTCAAAATCATGTAAAACGGCTTATCAAACGGAGCGGGAAACGCATATTTTGCAGGTTGATCTGCTCCCCAGCTATCCCAATTATTAAGCTTCTGGAATAATTGTCCGTCAACATACCAGCGTATTTCACCAGGCTCCCACTCTACACCGTAAGTGTGATAGTCGGTAATATCCGTTTCTTCTCCAAAAATGTAATCTGCACTTTTTGACTTGTTTGCCGGCCAGTTTTTACCGTAATGAATGGCTCCGCCGACTTTATCCGGTAAGCGGCCGCGCGCTTCCATAATATCGAGTTCTCCAGATGAAGCCCAAACCCCATACTCGCTATCCTTCGGCATCATCCAGAAGGCAGGCCAAATGCCATTGCCTACCGGCAGCTTCATGCGAGCTTCAAATTTTCCATACGTTTTATTAAAGGTAGGCTCTGTATATAGTCTGCCTGATGTATATTTCTTGCCGCCAAAACCATCATCGTCAGCGGTGATCGATAATTTCCCGTCCGCTACCTTAATGTTTTCGGAGCGATAATACTGTTCTTCATTGTTCCCCCAGCCATCAAGGCCATATTGAGAGCCCGTGCCTAACTGATAAGCCCATTTGTCGAGGTTAACGCCGTTTGTATCAACGTTGTCGCCACTTCCATCAAATTCATCATTCCAAACAAGCTCCCATTCATCCACAGGTGCTGTTGTTGGTGTCGCCGTCGGTTCTGTCGTAGGCGAAGGTGTCGGTGAGTTTGTCGGTGCTGCTGTTGGAGTTGGTTGCGGAGTCGTTTGACCGCCACCACCGCTTTGACCTGAGCCAGTCGGTTGTCCTGTTTTTACAATTCCGTTTTGAACAAAGACATCACTGCTTTTGCCTAAGCTATTGCCATTTAATGTCGTGCTTGAACCTGTATTAACCATTTGATTTACAGTACCATTTACCTGAATTGCCGTTCCTTCAGCTGTATCCGAAATCGTAAGTAATTGACTGCTTGCTCCAGCATCAATTTGTATATCAGATCCCGTTTCCACATTTAGCTGCTGCACCTGCGAAGAGCCTGTGAGTACAACGTGTACTTTTCCATAAGGCTTATTCACAATAAGCTTATTCAGCTTCGAATTTATAAAATGAATGCTGTTGATTCCGCCCCCATTGATGTAGACCGTTCCTTTCACATCCACATCCGTTAAAAAGACATCGCCTTCGCCAATTCCCTGCGTTAAGAACAAATCCTTATCGATAACAGATTTGTTGATCTTTACTGCCGCTGTATTTACGACAGCATTTCCGGCTATTTTCAAATTTTCATAGGTGCCGGCTGCATTAATGATTTCACCAGCAATTCGGTCAAGCAATGTGATGGCCTCTGCACGAGTAATCGGTTTTTTCGGCCGAATGGTTTGATCCGGATAACCCGTTATGTATCCTCCTGCCAGCAGCTGCTCTAACGGTGCTTTTGCATAAGCTTGTACTTGATTATAATCCGTAAAGCTAGATAGCTGATTCCCATCTACCGCAGCCTGCTTAAACAGTTCGGCTGTTATTTTCGCAGCCTCCTGCCTCGTAAGTGGTGCGTCAGGCTTAAAGCTGCCATCGGGGTAACCGGTAATCACTCCAGCTTCCAACGCAGCAGCAACCTGCTTGCTGTACCATGCGTCAGCGGCTACATCTGTAAAGGTATTCGAGCCTTTAGCTTCAAACTGAAAAATCGCATGAACCAGCTTTGTAAATTCAGCTCTCGTCACTTGACGATCAGGCTGCAAGCTCCCATCCGGATATCCGCTAAGCATCCCCTTAGAAATCCATTTTTCCAGCACTTTCTCGCCCCAATGCGCCGTTCCCTTCTCATCTGTGGCTGTCGCCGCACTGACAGCCGGCAAGCTGCTTGTGAGCATCATGAACACCAATATTATGGAGATAAACCGTTTATTCATGCTTCTCCTACATCCTTTCCGAATTATGAAATAAAATGATAACGCTTACTTGTCTTTTCAAGGAAACAGCCTGCCCCTTACAGCTAAATGATAAACTGCAACGTGACAGACTGTTTTCTCTATCTATTAAACTTTTACATGATGCCTCAGCTGAAAATAACTCCTTATTTTACGCTGTTGTACCAATCGTTAACTTCTTTTGTAATTTGTTCGCCGCCTGATTTTTTCCAGTTTTCAACCATTGTGTCGAACGAATCTACCGGTTGTTGCCCATATACGATTTTGCTGAACGTTTCATTAAGCAGCTTGTTCAGAAGCTCGTTTTTGCTTTGCATCGTTTCCGTCAAAGGACCCATGTAGTAGTTTTTCATGCGGATCGAGTTTTGGTCCATAACCACTTTCATGGCATCTGTATTCTCTTTTAGACGTGTATTAAACTCTTGTTTCTCGTATGGCGTTACCGGCTCTGCGCCGCCAGCAAGCTTAACATGCGTTTCTGCATAAAGAGTAGGAATACGAGCGCCTTCAAAAGTGAGCGTGTAGTAGAGCGGTGGTGCTGTTTGATCCTTCAAACCAGGGAATAGGTCTGGGTATTTTGCAATATCTGCAGTAATAGAGCCGTCTGGAAGTGTTGCATAATCATAACCTTCTGCGAAGCCCTTCTCGAATTCGCTGCCCGGCTGCGGGTTAGCCATATTATCGAAGAACCAGTTATAGTAGTGCAAAATAGCTTCAGGATTTTTAGCTTTTTTGTTTACGAATACATAACCATTTGCTGGCGGGTTGCCGCCTGCGGAACCAATTTTGCCGTCTGGACCAGCAGGAATTGGATACGCTTTATATTTTGCGCCAGGAACGTTGTTCAGAAGATCTGGGAAAGGCCATGCTGGAAGCCAGTTTGGTCCAAAAATAATTCCCGCTTCGCCTTTAGTAAACAATTCCGAGCCCGTTGATTCATCAAGCAGTGCTGAATCTTGTGAAATGTAGCCTTTGTCTAACCATTCTTTTAATTTTGTTAATGCATCTTTAGCTGCTGGATTGATCGAACCATGTGCCAAAGACCCATCCGCTGCTTGATTCCATTGACCAGGCATTGTGCCATAAGCGCCAAACACGAAACCGATATCAGTCATCCAGTTAGCGAAGCCATTTTTGAAGCCTGTTGCAAGACCAATTGTATCCGCTTTGCTGTCTCCGTCTGGATCATTCTTAACGAATGCTTCCATAACCGTTTCCATTTCTGCAAGCGTTGTTGGAGCCTTAAGGTTAAGCTTTGTCAGCCAATCCTCACGAATCCACATAACATGATCTGCGTTGTAGGCATAATCTAGAATAGGCAAGGCCATTTTGTCAGCGCCCCGGCTAATTGGCAGCCAGATGGTTGGATCAAGATCAAGGCCTGCTTTGTAAGTATCATTCGCGTATTTGTCGACCAAATCGCCTACCGGCATAAATTGACCGGAGTCGATCAACATATTAACCGTTTCCATATCTCCGCGGTAAGTGACAACATCCGGCATTTCCTCACCTGATGACAACATAAGGCGAAGCTTTGTTTTGTAAGCATCATTCGTATTCGTTACAACCCAGTTGTATTTAATGTCAATGCCAAGTCTTTCTTTGATAAGACGAGTATGAACATTATCCTCAATGGACTCGCCTTCTTTGAAGATTGAACCATTTTGGTTAAGACCCCAAACTGTCGTTAACGTAATTGGTGTCGTATACTTGCCATCCGCAAAGCCTTCAGTGCTTCCTTCTTCAACCTTGGCTGGTTCGTTGCTCGCTTTGTTTGTTACTGCCGGACTGTTAGTCCCCTTGTTCGTGTTGGTTCCAGAACAAGCTGCGATTGCGAGCATAAATGATAGTACCAATAAGACCGAAAGCGACTTCTTCATGCCTTTACCCCCGTTAGTTAATTTTTGTTATTATTAACGATATTTGTAATATCGCTTGTTACCAATATACAGCTCGCTTTACAGCTCCGAAAGACCACAATTTTGTTATTGATGCCTTTTTCTTGCACTATTCTTTGACAGCCCCCATGATGATGCCTTTCACGAAATATCGCTGTAAAAAGGGGTATACAAGCAATATCGGCAACGTACCAATGAAGATTTGCGCGGATTTAACGGTACGCTGCGAGATATGCTTAAGCTCGTTGACATCGGGATTTATTTTATTAAAATCCTGCTGCACAATAATCGTTTGCAAGAAGGTTGCTAATGGATATTTTCTATAATCTGTAATATATAACAATCCATCAAACCATGAATTCCAATGAGTTACCATTGTAAACAATGAAATCGTAGCTAAAGCCGGCATTGAAATGGGTAAAAATATACTCCAAAGCGTTCGGAACTGTCCCGCTCCATCCATGAGCGAAGCTTCCTCCAGCTCCTTCGGTACTGCCCGAAAAAAGTTCATTAGAAGCACCATATTAAATACGTTGATCGCCCCTGGCAGAACAAGCGCCCAAATCGAGTTCATTAAATCCAAGTTGCGAATAAGCATGTACGAAGGAACAATACCACCACTGAACAACATCGTAAAGAGAAAATACCACGTATAGACCGAACGGCTCTTAAATGTCCGTCCATCTTTGGATAATGCATAACCCGCTAGAATCATCAAAGTCATGCCGACGAGCGTGCCGAGCGCCGTACGCTTAAAACCTACAAAAAGAGCATTGTGAAAATTATCGTTATTCAGCGTTTTGGAATAGGCTTCAAAGTTGAAGCCAATCGGCCATAGCTTGACCAGATTCGCGTTGGCTGGTGAGCTGGCGCTTAAGCTTACAGCTAGAATATGAACGAGCGGAATAATACAAGAAATACAAATGACCGCAAGCAAAATATAGTTAAATACTGAAAAAGCTTTATAACCTGTTGTTTTGTGATACATGCTTTTTCTCGCCCCTCTCTTTCCTAGAAAATTCGATAACCTGCGTATTTGTATGCCATTCGGTAAGAGAAGACGATCATGATCAAACCGATTAGAGATTTAAACAAACCAACAGCTGTTCCAAAGCTGTATTGACCATTCAATATCGCTGTCCGATAGACGAACGTATCGATAATGTCTCCCTTATCGTATACAAGCGAATTGTATAGATTGAAAATTTGATCGAAGCCCCCGTTCAAAATATTGCCGAGGGACAACGTGCCTACGACAACCGCGATTGGAATCATCGACGGAACCGTGATGTGCAGCGTCTGCTTCCAGCGCGTGGCGCCATCCACCTCAGCCGCTTCGTACAATGAAGGATTTACACCCGCCAGTGCCGCAAGAAACACGATGGTGTTAAAACCGAAGTTTTGCCAAATATCGCTTACGATAACGGTAAAACGGAACCAATCCCCGTTCCCAAGCCAGAATACAGAATCTATGCCGAGACTGTTGAGCGTCTGATTCACGATTCCTTTACTGCCCAGCATGTCAGTAAGGATCGCACCTAAAATTACCCATGATATAAAATGCGGCAAGTACACCAAAGTTTGTACCACTCGCTTGAACAGCATTTTTCGAACCTCATTAAGCAGAATCGCGAACGTGAACGGCACGATTAAGCCAAAAACGATCTTTAAGCCCGAAATGATTAACGTGTTCCAAATGACCTGTTTGCTGTCTGGATACTCAAACATAAAGCGGAAGTGCTCCAGTCCAACAAGCTTCGAATGAAACATGCCGTTATAAGGTTTAAAATCCTGAAAGGCCATAATTAACCCGCTCATTGGTACATAAGCAAATATAAAGGTAACAATAGCCGCCGGAAGCAGCATGAGATGCAAGGGCCAAGTACGGCTAAATAGTTCTCTCGCTCTTTTATCCTTTTGTTGTCTTTGTTCTGGTTCTTGCTGCAGCGGTTTGTTTAGCGCACTTTCCACTGTTCTGCCCCTTTCCAAACAAAATTTGATTTGAGTTTTTTCATCTCTCCTGTATGATTAATTTTACCAGCAGTCTCTCCTGTTCTATAGACCACGATCTTTGGAAGCATGCCATTTTGTTTACTTATGTATCATTATTTTCATAAAAAGAGAGGACTCCAGCATGCGTTTAAGAGAAAACACATTTGCCAAAATGATTACATTGATCGTCCTTTTGCTTATCCCGATCATTATTTTGTATACGCTTTCTATACGGACAAGCATCGGAGTTATCACGGAAGAAATGAAATCGTTGAAGCAGAAGGACATTACATTTCTAGCGAGCGAGGTTGATAAAAGCGTAACAACGCTTTCGACGCTTGGCTTTCTGCTCAGCGAAGATATCCATATCCAGCAGCTGCAAAATTTACATTTAATTGAAAGCACATACCAGCGAAACGATGAGAAGCTGCGCATTCTCGAGAGGCTTCGCCTGCTCAATGTCGCACAGCGTTGGGATACGCAATACAGCATTACAGCGCCGGCAAGCAAGCAGCTCGTCTCAACAAATACGTATCTCTCGTATGATCTCGAATCGATCAAAAAAATATTGACCCCGACCTGGAAGTATGAGGAAATGACGATTCAAAACATAAAGCAAAATCGTTTCGTACGCCATATCGTCAAGCCAAAAAGCAAAATCACAGATATAGAGAAAGCCGGTATCATCGTTGAGATTTCTTTTCCAGAGGAGCATCTCATTAAAGATTTGGATACGTTCAAGCTGGCAGGCAAAGGCGATCCGTTTCTTGTCCATTCCGATGGGCGCATGATAAAAAATAAAACGGCCGATAAAGAAATGACCAAGAGCATTCAAGCGCTGCTCAAAAAAATGACCGTCCCAGAAGCGTCCAATCAAATTATGACGATAAATGGGGATGATTTTCTCGTCACCTCTGCGCATGTAAAAACGTTGGATTGGTATTTGATTGACTACGTACCGCTTGCAAATGTTTTGAAACCTATTGTCAAAAGCCAAAATTTATTTTACGGCTCCGTCGGTTTGCTGCTCATTATGAGCTTGCTCGCAGGTTATTTGCTTTATCGAAATGTACAGCGCCCAATCGGTTTGCTTATTCGGAGTGTGAAACGGCTGCAGGAAGGCAACTATTCCGCAAGAATAACGGTAAACCCCAAAAATGAATTCACTTATTTATTTCAAAGATTTAACGATATGGCTGCGAATACGGAACAGCTTATTCAGAAGGTTTATGTGGAGGAGCTTCGCAGGCGTGAAGCCAATGTAAAGCAGCTGCAATCCCAGATTAATCCGCATTTTTTATACAATTGTTTCGCGCTCATACGCAGCCTCGCTAGGCTGGATAAAAAGGAATCTGTCATGCGGCTTGCCATGCACTTGTCTACCTATTATCGCTATACGACAAGGGTCGAGAAGCTGACCGCAACGCTGAGGGAAGAGCTGCAGCTTGTTGAGAGCTATTTGGAAATTCAACAATTTCATATCCAGCACCTGTCCTATCGCATCGAGGTGCCTGATTCGATGCTTGGTGCTCAGATTCCGCGTCTGCTCCTGCAGCCTGTCGTTGAAAACGCGGTGCTGCACGGGATTGAACGATTTGACGGTGATGGGCTCATCACCATTTCCGGTGAAAGCAATGATCGCTATCACACGATTATTGTAGAAGATAACGGGATGGGGATGACGGACGAAGCCCTTCGAAAGCTGGAGAAAAAAATTATCAATCCGCCTGATGATACGAGCGGCTGCGCGCTGTGGAATATTAGGCAGCGGATGCTGTTCCAATTTGGTTCTGAGGCATCAATCAGCTTCCGAATTCGCGAAGAAGGCGGCGTTGCTGTGTACCTGTCTTGGCCGCATGAAAACTATGCCAACTAGATGAATGAATAGGAGCTGTTCACCATGTATCAACTTTTAATTGTCGATGACCAGCCTGATCTCGTAGAGGATTTAGCCAGTAATTTACCATGGAGCTCAGTTGGCATTGATTCCGTCTATCAGGCACACTCTGGGCGGGAAGCACTTGATATTATGCAGGCTACGCCTATTGATATCGTCATTACAGATATTCATATGCCCGGCCTCTCCGGCCTTGATTTAATCGAGCAAATCAAAGCATCATGGAGCAATGTGAAATGTATTTTATTGTCCGGCTATAATGATTTTGAGTATGCCCAAAAAGCACTTCAGTTCCAAGCAAGCGACTATTTGCTGAAGCCTGCTGAAGATGAAGAGCTGCTGCAAGCCGTTCAGAAAGCAGCTTCCCAGCTGGAAGAACATTGGAAGGAGGTCAGCTCGCATCAAAGCGCGCTAACCTCTTTGAAAGAAAATGTCCCTATTTTACGAAATCATCTTCTGCTCTCACTTCTGAAGGGACAGGCCTACAGCGACGAAAAATTAAAAGAAAAACTCGACATTCTGAACCTCGCTTTTCATCCAAAAGAACCATATTGTATGATGCTTATGCGGATGGAGGACTACTTCTATGAGCAAAGCGAACGTGACAGCTCGCTGCTTGAATACGCCGTGTGCAACATCGCGGAGGAAATATTTACAGAGGAATATAGGTTATGGCATACGAAGGACGAGCATGGCTACTTTGTATTTCTCATTATGGGCAAAGAAAATCAACGCCAAGAGCAAGCTTCCATGCTGCATCTCATTGAGCAAAAAGCAGCACAGCTTCAGCATTATGTGAAATTGTATTTAAAGGGGACCGTATCGTTAGTCATTACGAAGCAGGATGTATTTCCGCTTGAGCTTCGTGAAACCTATGATTTCTCTCTTATCAACTTTAGACAGCGCATTGGCAGTGAACGCGGATTTCTCCTCACACTGACAGAGGAATCACAGCAAGGAGAAGCGAACTCCCTCTCTCATTTATACAATCCGCCGCTGCTTATTCATTTGCTTGAGGCAGGACAATGGGACGCGATCGAGGAGAAACTAAATCTTGCGTTTGAGGAGCTGGAGCTTAAATGGGGCGAGTCGCATGAGCATATTTTGGAAACCTATTTCATGATTGCAAGCTCTTTAAGTTTCTCCATTCATAAAAACAAGCTGTGGATGTCCGACATTATGGGATCTGAGTTCAATCAACTGCTTAGCGGTCCCCACTTTCATACGATTAAGCAGCTTCGCACTTGGACGTCTGGCATACTTGATAACTATAGAAGCCATATGACTAGCAAAGTACAGCATTCTCGTTCCAGTACGATTCAGAAGGTTCAAGAATATGTTTCAAGCCATTTAGAAGACGCTTCACTGCAATCGATTGCTTCCCATGTATTTCTGAATCCGTCCTACTTGTCAAAAATATATAAGCTGGAAACCGGCGAAGGCATAAGCGACTACTTATCCAGATTGAAAATGGAGACGGCAGCGCATATGCTTCGCACGACAACAGACAAAATTTACGAGATAGCAGCTAAAGTCGGTTATTTGAAAACGAGTTATTTCATAAAGGTGTTCAAAGATCGATACGGCATTACCCCGCAGGAATTCCGTGATCGTTAAGCGGTGATCGCAAAATAATTATAAATGCCATCTTTTTCAGTAGAAGAGATTCGAGCTTGACGCTCCAAATATACCAAATGCGCAAGTGTCTCCGACATTGCAAATCTCAGCTGATGCGCATTCCCGTTCAGACGATTGCCGAATAGAGCCTCGCACATGCCATAGGCGGTGCGGGGCTCTTCTTCGAGCATCCGAACCATTTTGTCTAGCCTCCGTATATGATGCTGCTGCAGCTCCAATATCCTGCCATGGAAATCGGTAAAAGGATCCCGATGTCCTGGAAAAGCCAATTGAACCTCATAATGAGCAAGCTCCTGCAAGCTGCCCAGAAATGCTTCCAATGGATCGCCATCCTCACCGGGCACTATGCTCACATTCGGGGTAATATGAGGCATCACCTGATCTCCGCATACCATCCATTTGCGTTCTTTCTGATAGAAACATAGCTGACCATTTGCATGACCAGGCGCGTCAATTAGAAGCCAGCTCATTCCGCCAATTATGATTTGATCTCCCGCTTCGATATAGGTTACCTCTGGTTGAGGGGATACCATCTTCACAAAGGTTTCAAGATTTTGCGCAATAGCCTCTCTATGCTGAATCGGCATACCATGCTTCGCATATAGAGCCTGCAGCTGCTCGCCGAACTCACTTTTTTCTCCCCACAGCCTAATCGCATAGTCATGTGCCCTGCGTGAAATAAATACAGGCGCCCCGCTTCTCTCTTGCACATAACCAGCGAGGCCATAATGATCGGGATGCTGATGCGTCAAAATGATTCTTGTAACATTGCTCCACTCCAGGTTATGATGCTGCAAGACTTTATCCCATACCTGAATGGCTTCGTCCGTTCGCAGTCCCGGATCAATGAGCGTATATCCCTGTTCTTCGGGTATAAGATAGCTATTAACCCACTTGAGGGAAAAGGGAACCGGGACCTTTACCTGCAGCCATCCTTCCTGCCACGAAACCGTATGTAAAGACTCCTGTTCATTTGAAGACGGCATGCTGCTTGAATCCTTGTTTTCAAATATCATCTTTTAGCTCTCCCTGTCATAATCATTCGCGGAGAAGCCTCTGGATCGTATTTCGAACCATCGTAATTGCCGTACAGCTTGTCTATTCTAAGACTGCAAGCATCTAGATTGTTTTCGAACCAGTCTAGGTTGTACAGCCTTACCTGTTCTAAATACTGTCTTGGCTTCTCTTCTTTTTCCGGATTGAAGATTGAAATGCCCTTCTGCACCCAACCATTTGCAATGGATCTTGCCTCTTGTATAAGCAGACCTGTCTCCTCATCGATACGTTCCGATCGGGGCACCAAGGTTTGAGCCACATAAATAGGATTAAGGAAATCGATTAAAAAACAACCGTCTGTACGCAGCACTCTCCGAATATGCCGAAGCACGCTCACATTGTCTTCCTCTGCTGTGAAATAGCCAAATGAGGTAAATAAATTGACAGTCGCGTCAAAACGCTCCGCCTCAAACGGCAGCTCCCGCATATCCCCTTTAACCCATTCAACAAGTCCATCTTCATCATGACGATGAGCTTCATCAAGCAATGCAGTCGATAAATCCATACCTGTAACGGTGTAACCAAGATTTGCTAAAGCGAGTGAATGCCTTCCCATTCCACAGCCTATATCAAGTACATGAGAACCTTCCGCCAGCTCTAGCCAAGCGATCATTTTGGAAGCTTCTTTATTTGCATTTTCCCAATCGCGATGTTTGTAGACAAGCATATAATCGGAGCCGAAGCTCTGTTCGTACCATGGTTTCATATTAATGCTCTCCTTCATCATGGTCATGCGAATTGCTTGCGAATGATGATCACTTTATTGTACTTGAATTCCAACTTACTGGCAAAATCGAATCAAATAAGGATAGTTTTCAAATTATACGTGCAAACTATGGAAGCTTATCCAGATCTTTTTGCAACTCAGCATCATTTGAAGGGAGGAACCGGCATGAATGAACGTATTCGTTTATTATTTGCAGAAGCCATCGATATCAAATTGGAAAATTTGAAAAATAGCGAAATGAGTATCGAAGTCGCCTATATCGAACCGTTATGCGAAGAGAAAAAAATAAGCGATTTCATTATCGTCCCTTTTATAAAAGAGGAATATTCGTTTCAAGCTCAGCTGGATACAAATCCCGATTATGAAATACTGGAAGATGTCGCTATGTGGCAAAGTCTTCTTCTGCGCGGGCATGTCCTGATTCAAGCAAATGAAGTCGTCTATTCATTCAAAGCTGAACGTGTCATCTGTATTGAGAATTCACAAACACAAGTGGAAAGTGCTATTCAGGGCCCTCAGATCGCATTAAGCGAAAATATAAATATATCACTCAATCTGATCCGCGGCATGTACCCTTCCCCCGATCTCTCGGTAGAAGAGCATACAATTGGAACATTGTCCCAAACACCCGTGTTCGCCTTATTTGATCAGAGACGTGTAGATCCTACCGTACTTGATAATGTACGTACAAAGTTAACAACGATTAACGTGGAGATGCTTCAATCCGCTGGTGAGCTTGAGAAGCTGTTAGTCGGCAATCGCAAGCATTTGTTTCCAACTATTCTTATTACAGAACGTCCTGACCGCATTACCAGTGCGATTTCCAAAGGGAAAATAATCATTCTCGTAAAGGGAAACATGTTCGCTCTTATTTTGCCGTCCACTTTTTTTGATTTCATGCACGCCGTAGAGGATGATTACGACTCCTATTGGATGACTCGTTTTCTTATCTTCCTTCGTTACACTTCAACTTTGCTCACAATCACTTTGCCTGCTCTCTATATTTCCGTTGTCTCCTATAATCCAGAGCTGTTTCGCGTGCAGCTTGCTTTCTCCATTGCAGGCAGCCGTTCTGCTGTTCCTTATCCATCGTTCATAGAAGTATTTATTATGCTCTTTATGATCGAAACACTAATCGAGGCAAGCATTCGCTTGCCCAGGTACATCGGCTCCACGGCTACAACCGTTGGAGGACTTATTCTTGGACAAGCCGCTCAGCAAGCTGGTCTCGTAAGCAGCATTATGATTATCGTAACGTCAGTCGTAGCTATTTCGAATTTCGTTATTCCCGTCAATTCGCTGTCATTTGCTGTCCGGTTTTTAAAGTATCCGCTAATCGGAATCTCTATTTTCTTTGGCATCACTGGAGTAGCCGTTGGTTTGTTTATCTATATCACTTATTTATGCAGCCTAAGAAGCTTTGGCAAGCCATATATGCGTATTTTCGGAAAACTAAGGCCGTTAGAAGGCGATGTGGGGCAGGTGAAGATTAAATGAACCGTTATTTCTATTACAACTTTATACTCGTGAGTTTCATTAATCTATTGCTGTATGTCCCTCATATCCTTATTCAATATCGCTATACCGGTGCCGTATCTTCTATTGTGGTCGGGATTGTTATTGGTACGATTCTCGTCTATATGTATACAAGTGCAATGGCTCGTTATCCGGGAAAAGGATTGCCTGAGATATTAAAACTGCATTCTCCGCAGTGGCTGGTTACGATTTCTATGTTATTTTTTTCAATTATGTGGTGGTTTGCAACGACTATCGTCGTTGTTGCCTACGCCATTCTTATTAATCGTTTTTTCAATCCAGACGCGGATGCGAATATTATTCTAGCCATGCTCGTCATTGCCTGCGGTTATGCTGCCACACGTTCAACCCTCTCAGTAATGTTCATCGTTGAAATCGGCATGATCGTAAATGCTCCAATCATCATCTTTATATTGTTTAAAGCCGTACGAAGCAATCAGCTTAATTGGGATGCGATTCATGTCGTAGCCAACTACATAACGGAAATGCCTACATTGACCTGCATTGCAGCCTCTACGTTCATTTTTACCGGTTATATTAATCTTTCATTGTTCAATCGGCTATTTCCACCAAATTTCCGTTTTAAATTCCGCTTTATCTATCCGATAGCCGGCGCTGTTATTTTATTGATTACATTTTTTGTGCCCATTGGTTTTCATGGAACGGAAGGCGTAAACCAATACATTTACATATGGAGCCAGACCGCTGATTCCCTACTTATGCAATACGGCTTTATTGAACGTGTGTTGTTTCTTTTTCTAATCGTTTTTTTGAACCTAACTCTCGTTTATACGATGTCCGGCTGGCATCAGGCGATGGAGTTTGTGAAATCTTGTTTTCCAAGCTATAGGCCGGAGTTTGATAGTCTCAAAACACCGATGTCCAACTATGTCATCGTCGGCATTTTTGCATTGCTCTCCATCCTATATCTCATGCTGACGAACGAAAAGATGAACATGATCATTACTACCTATTGGCTCATTGTCCGATTTTTCGTGGAAATATTAATCGTCGTTTGGGTGTTCGTGCTTAGCAAAAGGAGGTCCAAAGCCGTATGAGCATCACCTTTCGAGTCTTTTTGTTAATCCTCTCTCTTGGTTTGCTTGGCGGCTGCGGGTTCAAGGATATCGACAAACGATTCTTCGTGGTCGCTCTTGGCATAGATGCATCAGATAATGAGAAAAAACCGTTTCGTCTTTCCCTGCTGCTTGCTGTTCCGTCTCCAAAGATCGAGCCTGGCGCATCGAAAACACAGATCGAGACCATTGATACAGAAACCGTCGCAGAAGGCATTCGAATGTTGAAATCCTACGTCGACAAGGAGCTGGATTTCGGGCATTGCAAAGTGTTTCTCATTGGTGAGAAGATTGCCCGCCAAAACTATACGGAAATATTGCAATGGATGTCGCGGAGAAGAGATATCCAAAGTGTCGCCGATATTGCTATCGGGAAACCGGACGCGGAATCACTGCTGAAAATAAAGCCTGTGTCCGAGCGTTATCCGGGCAACACGCTTTTTTTAAGCTTTGGAGCTGACGGAACCGAGTCATCCTATACTTACGTAGAAACGTTATCAGACTTCGCAAGGCGTGCTTCCGAGGAAGGACTCGATCCGCTGATGCCTGTTATTACAAAGGATGGTAAAAAGAGCTTCGTCATCAACCGAACAGCGCTGCTGGACAAAACAAAGGTTAAGCTTATGTTGTCTCCAGCTGAATCGCAGCTTTACAATCAACTCGCGGAAGATTTCACCAAATCTTCGATGCATGGCATGTTTGAAGGCTTGGATTTAGTCGTTGCGATTACGGATATGCACTCAAACTTCCGACTTGGGAAGCAAAACGGTCAAGACACGATCACGCTTGATGTGAAGATCAGGGTCGTATTTGAGGAAGCGCCAAAAGGCATATATGAAGATCAGTGGCAGCCGATTGAGCAAAATTTAAATAAGGAATATGCTGAATCTTGCCTCGCGCTTCTCAAAAAAATCCAAAAAGCAAATGTAGACCCTATAGGTTTCGGACTGCGCTATCGGGCTACCCACCCTGGTAAGGAGGCTTGGCAGAAGTGGCAGTCCATCTACCCTAACGTTAAATTTATCGTAAATGCCAATATAAAAATTGAAGGTACAGGCATTATCAAATAGGGTTAGCACCAAAAACAAAAGAGGTGAGCCAGAAGCTTGTTGCTTCTGGCTCACCTCGAATGATATTTAACTATTATTTTAGGATCAATCGGTTTGTTTGACGCAGCTCACTAACCGTACCAACGCCAATGCCAAACATCGCCGTACGCATTTCAAACTCAATCCGTTCGAATTGCTGCAGCAATTGCTCCTGCGAAATTTCCTTGCTGCTGCTAGCCGCTTGCGGCAGCAATACGCGTCCAAAGCCAGCAAGATTTGCGCCTAGCGCAATTGCTTTCGCAGCATCAACACCCGTACGCAAACCTCCACTTGCAATAATATTAGCCTCGGGAAGCGCAGCGCGAATTTCCGTCACACTCTCAGCAGTCGGTATGCCCCAATCCGCGAATGCTTCAGCAGCTTGCTTTCTTAAATCATCGGTGGAGCGAAACTTCTCGACCTGACTCCATGAAGTTCCACCCGCACCAGCAGCATCAATAAAGGAAACGCCTGCACCCACAAGCGCTGCTGCCGTTTCCGCATCAATGCCCCAGCCCACTTCTTTTACCCCAACGGGCACATTAAGCGACCTGCAAACCTGCTCAATCGAAACCAATAAATTGCGGAAATCGGTATCTCCTTCGGGTTGAAACACCTCTTGCATGCTGTTGAGATGCAGGACTAACGCATCCGCTTCAGCAATGTCTACAGCCCTGCGGCATGATTCTACACCAAAACCATAATTCAACTGAACCGCACCAATGTTAGCAATAACCGGTACGGTAGGTGCATCTTTCCGTATGGAGAACGAAGCTGCGAGCTGTTCGTTTTCTATTGCGGCGCGCATGGAGCCTAGCCCAATCGCCCAGCCCCTCGTTTCTGCCACAACCGCCAATCGACGATTAATAGCCCCTGCTTCATCCGTTCCTCCAGTCATGGAGCTAACGAGCAGTGGGGCTCCAAGCTTTTTGCCGAACCAATCTGTATTTAGGCTTACTTCAGCGAAGGAAAGCTCAGGCAGTGCATTATGCTTAAAGCGGTACCGCCCCAAGCCCGTTTCAATGCCAACGCTGTTTACTTGCTCCTGCAAGCAAATACGTATATGTTCTCCTTTACGCTTTGCAGTTGCTGCTTGCTGATCTACTGACATGCTTGTTCCTCCCAAGCTTAAACGGCCAACGCCTTTTATAGCAGCGCCGCTCACGTTTCGCTTCTCTATCTTCTATTCCTGCGTATACAACTTGTGAATTTCCTCATCAATAAGCTGAACATATATGTATCCATTAGGCCTGCTTGCACTTTACACTTCATAACCTTTTCAGCGTAGTAACTATGTACTAGTTTAGCACATTTTTTTGATTCACGCTCTCAACTCCACGACATTGACACATAAGCTGATCCATCCATTCTGATGCATGCGCTCGGGCGTCTAGAATAGTTCTTCTAATAAATGTGGCATTATAAAGAGACTAACCCCAATCCTAAAAATATGAGCCTGACCGATGAGTTAGAAGCGACGGCTAGCTCAGTAGATAAATGATTTTTACAATCATTTATTTGAATTTTACAATCATTTTATCTTGTTAAACCGTCGAAATTCATATAAAATATAACTAACAAAAGCCTTATAGGGGGACTAAACATGGAAATGATTATATTTGATACACAACAGGAATTAGATGCTTATGCTGCGGAATTATTTGTAGGTATCGTAAAAGAGAAACCAGATGCAGTACTAGGCCTTGCAACAGGATCGACACCCATCGGAATTTATGACAAAATAGTAGAAATGCATAAACAAAACAACGTTAGCTTTAAAGATGTGACAACGTTCAATTTGGATGAATATGTCGGAATCAAGCCTGATAACGACCAAAGCTATGCCTACTACATGAAGCAGCATCTGTTCTCGCACATCGATATTCCCGAGAACCAAATCCATTTGCCAAATGGCATGGCTTCGGATGTTGAGCTGGAATCGAATGCTTACGATGCAATGTTAGAAGCAAGACCAGTAGATATTCAATTGCTTGGTCTAGGCCACAACGGTCATATTGGATTCAATGAGCCTGATGTTAATCTTTCTGGCGGCACTCACGTTGTTAAATTAAAAGAGGAAACGCGTGAAGCAAATGCTCGTTTCTTCGATTCTATGGATGAAGTACCTGAGTATGCAATTACGATGGGTGTTGGCTCTATTTTGAAAGCTAATACGATCGTGCTGGCTGTTCGTGGTGCTGACAAAGCAGAAATTGTAAAAGAAGCATTGACTGGTCCAATTACGACTAACGTACCGGCTTCATTGCTGCAAACTCATGCGCGCGTCATTGTTCTACTAGACCGCGAGGCGGGAAGGATGTTAAGTTAAATGACCCTAAACTCTGCAAACTGGTTCATCCACAACGTAAATATCGTGCTTGAAGATGGGATAGTTAACGGCAGTGTTTTTGTACAAGATGGGAAAATTGCAAAAATTGTTGCCCAAGATGACAACGAGGCAGCAAACGAGGCTTCAGATGCACAGTTGTCTATAGACGGAAAAGGAGGCTGGCTGCTTCCTGGTTTTATTGATGTGCATGTTCACGGTGGATTTGGTGCGGATTTTATGGATGCCAGCCGTGAAAGCTTTGACACCATTACTAAATTCCATGCCTCACAAGGTACGACAGGCATGCTTGCTACAACGATGACTGCTCCTAAGGAAGCAATTGAAGACGTATTGCATGCCGTTGCAGATTACCGCAGGAGTGAAATGCCTTACGCAGCCTTGTATGGCGTACATTTGGAGGGCCCGTTCATAAGCGAGGCATGGCCAGGCGCTCAAAACCCAGCTTATATTAAAACACCTCAGCTGGAATGGATGCAGCAATGGCATGCCAAGTGGCCCGATCTTCTCCGTCAGCTTACACTGGCTCCTGAGAAAAGCGGTGCGATTGAGACCATCGCTTGGCTTGCTGARCAAGGGATCGTCACAGCCTGCGGGCATACGGATGCTGTCTATGATGAAGTGATCGCTGCTGCTGATGCTGGCCTTACGCAGGCTGTTCATACCTATAATGCAATGCGTGGTCTGCATCACCGTGAACCCGGAACGCTAGGAGCTGTATTGACCGATGACCGTATTGTGGCCGAGCTCATAGCCGATGGTATTCACGTGCATCCAGCTGCAATTCGTTTGGTGCTCGCTGCTAAACCTTCAGATAAGGTTATACTGATCACAGATGCGATGGCAGCAGCAGGCATGCCGGAAGGCGAATATAGTCTCGGAGGCTTAGCCGTCATCGTAAAAAACGGCGAAGCAAGATTAAAAGATGGCAACGCCCTAGCAGGCAGCTGTTTAACGATGATTAGTGCCGTACGCTTTATCCATGAGCATACCAACCTATCGCTTTCTGAAATTAGTCGGTTGGCTAGCGGCAATGCAGCAAAACAGCTTGGCATCAGCGACCGTACCGGTACAATTGCAAGCGGCAAACTGGCTGATCTTGTATGGATTGACTCGCAAATGCAGGTTCAACAGACTTGGGCGCAAGGCCGTTCCATATACGAGGCTAAACAAGCGTAAAAAAAGCAAGAGGTTCCGTGCTCAAAGGTTAGAAAACCTTTGAACACGGAACCTCTTTTTAATATTTGTTAATCCGTCACGTATACGGAAATACCGTGCTGCTTCATTTCAGCTGCAAGCTCATCAGTTAGCGGAACATCCGTAATGACGCCTTTCAGCTCGGATAAGGATGCAATGGAAAATAATGAGGTGCGATCTGTCTTCGTATGATCGAATACGGCATATGCCGCTTGTGAACGCTTAATGAGTGCTTTAGCAATTTGCGCTTCTTGCTCGGAGTAGGTCGTGATGCCGCCAGCAGCAGATATACCATCAACACCGATAAACATCTTTCCGATATGCAAATGAGCGACCATTCCCTCACCTAGAGGGCCGCACAGCTCAAAGCTGTTATGGCGCATAATGCCGCCGGTAACAACAACCTGAATATCGCTGCCTGCCAGCTCCATTGCGATATTAACCGCATTGGTTACTACCGTGATGCCCCGCCTCGATTTGATCATCTTAGCAATAAGGAAATTTGTTGTACCGCCAGAGAGACCAATCACATCGCCTTCCAAAATTAAAGAAGCAGCTAATTCCGCGATATGCTCTTTCTCTAGAATCGACAAACCTTCCTTCTCCGCAAAAGGCAAATCCCTAACTGAATTCATTCCATCGTACATCGCACCGCCAATTGTCCGAATAACCGGATAATCAGCTTCCATTTGCTCAAGATCTCTTCGAGCCGTCGCCTCAGAGCAGCCGAAGCGCTCAACCATTTCCAAAATCGTCACCCTGCCCTGCTGCTTCAAAAGCTGCAGAATAGCTTCACGGCGACGCTGACCCTTGTTACCGATCAATTCAGCCATTGTCAGCGCTCCACCCAAGCCTTGGCGGACATCCGCTGTTGGACGACACTCCATTCCGGCAAAGCTTCCCAGTCGCCACGCATTTGAACGACTAATGATCCATTAATACTTGCAAGGCGTACTGCTTCTACAGGGGATAAGCCCTTCATAATTCCTGCCAAGAAACCAGCGCAAAAGCCGTCACCCGCGCCTACAGTATCAACAACCTGCTCAGCCGGATAGAAAGGCAAGCTTTCTTCCTGCCCTTTGTTTAGAACAATCGTCGTGTCGCCTCTGCCTTTAATGATCGACACTGCTTTTAATTGATTTAGCTGGCCTTTAATATGCTCATAATCGTCTGTTTCGTACAATAACTT
The DNA here is from genome assembly GCF_052115145.1 of Paenibacillus sp. 2TAB26. Classification (NCBI taxonomy): domain Bacteria; kingdom Bacillati; phylum Bacillota; class Bacilli; order Caryophanales; family Paenibacillaceae; genus Paenibacillus; species Paenibacillus sp. 2TAB26. The sequence goes on along the minus strand of NZ_JBFRGC010000003.1, from coordinate 33,277 downwards.
AAGCTCGTCCCATCCTGGCAAAAAGTAATCCGCATCTGCTGCAAGCGGCAGCAGTGCTGCACGAGCTTCTTCGATTGACCACAGCTTAAGCCGCAGGTTCGGGTCAAAGCTGACAAGCACCCCAGCTTCCTTCGCAATATCGATAGCGCGACGAACCGTCTTGCGGCAATCCTCGCTAAGTGCAGCTGTGATACCGGTTACATGAAGCAGTTTAGCACCGCGAATATAATTCTCGTCAAGATGCTCAGGCAGCATCCGACTAGCTGCCGAATGCTTTCTGAAATAATGAACGGCTGTTCTACCTGCTACATGCTCACGAAACATCATGCCCGTAGGAGCTTCCGAGCTAAGCTGAGCACGAGATACGTCTACACCCTCGCCCCGCAGCGTCTTCAAAATAATTTTGCCAAACGGATCGTCGCCGAGAGCGCCAAACCATCCAACAGAGGAGCCTAGACGTGCAAGTCCTATTGCGACATTGCTTTCCGCTCCGCCAAAGCTTTGTTCCAGCGTAGCGGCGCGTTCGATTGACTTATGCTCCTCTGGCATAAACAAAGCCATTGATTCGCCAAACGTAACAATTTGCGGCGATGATTCTAACACGTAAAAATCCCCCTATAGCGTTATATAATCGGCGTTATCCATATTAGCTTTAGATCATCGGAAACTTCATGAAGTAGATAATAGCGATATATAGCACCAATACGATGATGCTCATCACGCGTGCTTTGTTAATGTGTGCAGTTGCGCTTTTGCCTTCTTGAATGGAAGCTACTACAAGCTTAAGTGGCTTGGAAATAATTCCGCCTAGTGCCGCAATTGCCAGGAACAGCAAAATAATAATGACCATCCATGCCACCTTGTAATCCGCTTGCGACATCAAATATCCACCTGTTAGCAGCTGCAAAACTAGAAAATATTGCGCAATTCGGTTTGCCGAACGCAGGCCGTCAGCTAATCCGCCTTGTCCAACTCCGGCAAGCTTAGTAGCTCTACCCAGCATGATTGGAAGAACGATATAGAAGCCCATACCTACTGCACCAATCACGTGCAAAAATAACATTACTTTAAACATTTTAACTCCTCCTGTTTTGGTAAAACGTAATCATCCATTCATTGATTCGCAATTGCCAAAATTAATTCTATAAATAGTTTATCAGAAACGAGATTTTTTTCAAATGACTATGCTCCTGAACCGAGGTTTTATACCCTTTTTTGTTGAATTAGCTCCGAAATCGTTCCCTAAATTTTCACACTTTAATTAGAAAGCTCATTTTAATCGATTTTCGGTTGGCTTTAAGCTTTAAAGCCGTATTTACTCATAACCCCATGAATTGCAAAATAAGTAACTTCCTCAGGCAAAGCATCCTTTATGGGACGCAGCTTATCGATTCCTTGCTCGCCAACCGCATGGACGATCAATTGCTCATATTCTGCTGGAATGATTCTGCTCCAATCGATTTCTTCACCTTCATCTGCACACCGTATGATATGTCCTTCAACGGTTACTTTCGTTAATCCGCGTTCCTTCGCTATTTCATCAGGTTCCAGCCCACTTTGAAATAGCTCGAGCGTAGCATAGTGACTTGGCTGCTCATCATTCGTTGCTGCCTTCTTGACGACTGACGGCTCTCTAGCCGCAGTTATTATCATTCCTTCGGCTTGACCTTCGCCTCCGAATGAATGAATAATCGAGAGCAGATCTTCTCCATATTTCTCCGCCTTCGCAGCACCAATCCCCTTCACGCTAAGCAATTGATTCTCGTTTTGCGGACGAGCCATTGCGATTTCTCGCAGCGTTGCATCAAAGAACAACATAAATGGAGGCACACCCTCTGTAGCTGCCTTTTCTTTGCGCCATTGCTTGAGCGCATCGAATAGAGGTGAAGCAGCTGCTGAATCGGAAGAGGCTGCTTGCCGAACCATTGCTCTAACTCTTTGCATAATTGGTTCGCGGCCTTCCAGTACCGGCAGTGCGCTCGCAGTTAGCGAGACGACTGGATATTGCCCTTCACTAAGCTTTAAGTATCCTTCAGCCACGAGCCAATAAAGCCAATCCGCTATCTCTTTCTCGGGCAAATGCCGCATTAAACCGTAAGTAGTCAAACGATCGAGCCCAAATTCAAGCAGCCGTTTATCACGCGATCCCTTTAGTACCTTGGCTGCCATCGTTACACCGAAACGCCCTCTCATTCGACCAACGCAGGAGAGCGCCATCTTCGCTTCCTCCGTCCGGTTAACCGGCTCGCTCTTATCGAGACAGCTGCTGCATTTCCCGCATGCCACAACATCCGTCTCTCCGAAATAATCAACGATAAACTGCTGCAAACAACGCTGTGTCCGGCTATAGTTCATCATGGTATGGAGCTTAGATAGCTGAATCGATTTACGATCTGAATCCCCAGTGCCCTGTTCGATCAGAAAGCGTTGCACCTGCATATCAGCTGGTTCAAACAAGAGAATGCATTCGCTCTCCTCTCCATCACGGCCGGCACGGCCAGCTTCTTGGTAATAGGATTCAATATCGCTAGTCATTTGCCAATGCAGCACATAACGTACGTTTGGTTTATCAATGCCCATTCCAAAAGCGTTCGTTGCAACCATTACACGAATCTCATCGAATCGAAACTTCTCCTGTGTGTCAGCGCGCTCAGCATCCGACAACCCACCGTGGTATTTGCCTGCTTGAATGCCTCTGCGTGTTAATTGCTCATATACATTCTCGACTTCTTTTCTAGTTGCTGCATAGATAATGCCTGATTGATCCTTACGCCCTGATATGAAGCTCTCAAGAAACTTTTTCTTATCCACGCCTGTAACGACGGATAGAGACAAATTCGGTCTCGCAAATCCCGTTACAAAAATGCTAGGTTCACGCAGCTTGAGCATTTCTGAAATATCAAGCGCTACCTCGTTTGTAGCTGTAGCTGTAAACGCCGCAACGAGCGGCCGATCTTTCATTCGAGCAATCCAGCCTGCCAGCTGACGATAGCTGGGACGGAAGTCATGCCCCCACTGCGATACGCAGTGAGCCTCGTCTATCGCAATGAGCGGTATAGTGAGCGTCTCAGATAACGATTGGAACATCGGCGCATCAAGTCGTTCAGGCGCAACATACAGCAGCTTATATTCTCCCATCATCGCGTTTCGCATCACATCTCGATATTCAGCTGCTCCTAGCGAGCTGTTAAGAAACGCTGCAGATACCCCGACTCGCCTCAGCGCATCAACCTGATCCTTCATGAGCGAGATGAGCGGCGAAATAACAAGAGACGTTCCCGGCAAAAGCATGGATGGAATTTGATAACAAATCGATTTTCCGCCGCCGGTCGGCAAAATAGCTAGTGTATCGCGTCCATTCATAATCCCCGATATTATGTCTTCCTGTCCTTTACGGAAAGAATCATAGCCATATACCTGTTTCAAGGCTTGYCTTGCTTGTTCGATCAACCTGTTCCCCTCCCATAGTAAACCTTTTCTTTTGTACCTTGAAAATAAACAAGAGGACCCTGGCAGCATTCTGTCAGGGTCCTCCCAAACGCATTCATTTATAAAAGCAGCAATTGAGCTTGCTTGCTAGCCTGTTACTACTTGGATAACGTTGCGTACGGATTGAGCAGATTTATCAAGTGCAGCCTTCTCTTCAGCAGTCAAATCAAGCTCAAGCACCTTTTCAATGCCGTCACCGCCAATGATTGTTGGCACACCCATGAACAAGTTATTATAACCGTATTCGCCTTCAAGCAAAGCGATAACTGGAATAATACGTTTTTTGTCTTTAAGGATGGCTTCTGTCATTTGAACCAGCGAAGCTGCAGGCGCATAATACGCGCTGCCGTTGCCGAGCAGGTTTACGATTTCGCCGCCGCCAACGCGAGCGCGTTGTACGATTGCTTCAATTCGTTCTGCTGATATAAGCTTCTCGATTGGGATGCCGCCAACATTTGAGTAGCGAACGAGTGGGACCATATCGTCGCCATGCCCGCCAAGCACAAAGCCGCGAACATCTTCAACGGATACGTTAAGCTCTTGCGCAATAAATGTGCAATAACGAGCTGTATCAAGGACGCCTGATTGACCGATTACACGGTTTTTAGGGAATCCAAGCGTTTGGAAGGCTGCATAAGTCATCGCATCCACCGGGTTGCTTAAAATAATAACATAAGCGTTAGGGCTAGTTTCTTTAATGTTTTCGCAAACGGATCTTACGATTCCAGCGTTCGTGCTAACAAGGTCGTCACGGCTCATACCTGGTTTACGAGCGATACCTGCAGTGATGATCACAACATCAGAATCTTTTGTATCTTCGTAGTTGGCAGTACCGATAATGTTTGCATCTACTCCAAGCACCGGTGTCGCTTCAAGCATATCAAGTGCTTTACCTTTAGTTGGGTTTTCAAGCGGTGCGATATCAACAAGAACAACATCGCCTAGTTCTTTTTGAGCTAGCATAAGTGCAGTAGTAGCGCCAGTGAAGCCCGCTCCTACTACAGTAATTTTTTTACGCTTAATCGCCATCTGGTGTAAACCTCCTGTAACTTTAGTTAAAGGGGAGACCCCTTTGACCCCCTGTTTTCACTTGCAACCTCCCAAGAGATGTCGAACCCACCTAAATCCTCCCTTCCAAGGGAGGACCTAAGGGGCGCTGCGCCCTCTGGACACCTGCCAATTGGACTAACGTAGGAGGGATATCGGCGCTCTTGAGCGACTGTTGAGCATGGATCGCTTTCGTCCCTTTGGGACACGCTTTACGCTTATTCGCGAAGGGAATGTGTCCCTTGCGGGACGCCATTCCCCGTGCGAACTGCTAGGAATGTGTCCCTGCGGGACGCCATTCCCCTGTACGAAAAGCAATAGAATAAAAGATGAGGGGGGCATCTGCCCCCCTACTTTTTATAAAACTACATGTTTTTGATGATTTCGTCTGCGAATGCGGAACATTTTACTTCTGTTGCGCCTTCCATCAAGCGAGCAAAGTCATAAGTTACTGTTTTGTTGTTGATCGAAGCTTCCATACCTTTATAGATAAGGTCAGCCGCTTCTTGCCAGCCTAGGTGCTCAAGAAGCATTACGCCGGAAAGGATTACGGAACCTGGGTTAACTACGTCAAGGTCAGCATATTTCGGAGCTGTACCGTGAGTAGCTTCAAAGATTGCGTGTCCAGTCAAGTAGTTGATGTTCGCGCCCGGAGCAATACCGATACCGCCAACTTGTGCTGCAAGAGCATCGGACAAGTAGTCGCCGTTCAAGTTCAATGTAGCGATAACATCAAAGTCAGTCGGACGAGTAAGTACTTGTTGCAATGCGATATCCGCAATTGCGTCTTTAACGATTAGCTTGCCAGCTGCTTCTGCATCTTTTTGTGCTTTGTTAGCTGCGTCAGTGCCTTCTGCTTCTTTAATGCGATCGTATTGACCCCATGTGAAAGTCTCGTTAGCGAATTCTTCTTCAGCCACTTCGTAGCCCCAGTTTTTGAACGCGCCTTCTGTGTATTTCATGATGTTGCCTTTGTGTACAAGTGTAACTGATTTTTTGCTGTGTTTAATTGCGTACTCGATCGCTGCGCGAACAAGACGTTTGGAACCTTCTTTCGATACTGGCTTGATGCCGATACCGGAAGTTTCTGGGAAGCGGATTTTGTTAGCTCCCATTTCGTTTTGCAAGAACTCGATTACTTTCTTCACTTCTGCAGAACCTTCTTGGTACTCGATGCCCGCATAGATATCTTCTGTATTTTCACGGAAAATAACCATGTCAACAAGCTCAGGACGTTTTACTGGGGAAGGTACACCCGTGAAGTAACGAACAGGACGCAAGCAAGTGTAAAGATCAAGTTCTTGACGAAGTGCAACGTTCAATGAACGAATGCCGCCGCCGATAGGCGTAGTCAATGGTCCTTTAATAGCAACGATATATTCACGAATTGCTGTCAATGTATCAGCAGGCAGCCACTCGCCGTATGCGTTGAAAGCTTTTTCGCCGGCAAATACTTCGTACCAAGCGATTTTTTTCTCGCCGTTATAAGCTTTTTCTACCGCTGCATCAAGCGCGCGTTTCGAAGCTTTCCAAATGTCGCGGCCAGTGCCGTCGCCTTCGATAAAAGGAATAATTGGGTTGTTAGGTACTTGAAGAACACCGTTGTCAATTGTAATTTGTTCGCCTTCAGTTGGAAGCGCGAATTTTTCGAACTTAGCCATGAATAAAATCCTCCTTAGAATTGTACCTGCTTTATAGCAAGTATAAATGAAATATGATGTCTTTTTTTAAAAAACAGAGAGCGTAGAGCTTATCCGCTCTCTCTATTGTAACTTAAATCACGAATTAACGCTTTTCAATCGGAATGTACTTCGCATTAACCGGACCAACATAGTCAGCACGCGGACGGATCAAGCGGTTATCTTGATATTGCTCAAGAATATGCGCGCTCCAACCAGATACCCGGCTGATTGCAAAAATAGGCGTGAACAAGTCACGTGGAATTTCAAGCGTTGTATAGACAGACGCTGAGTAGAAGTCCACGTTAGGCTTCAAGCCTTTTTGTCCAGTTACCAGCTCTTCAATTTTAACAGACATTTCGTAAAGCTCCATGTTGCCTGTCAGCTTGCCAAGCTCGCGGGACATTTTTTGCAGATGCTTCGCGCGAGGATCGCCGTTTTTGTATACGCGGTGACCAAAGCCCATAATTTTCACTTTGTTTGCAAGCGCGTTGTTAATAAAGCTTTCAACGTTAGCAGTAGAACCGATTTCTTCAAGCATCACCATTACAGCTTCGTTTGCACCGCCATGAAGAGGGCCCTTCAAAGCGCCAATCGCGGACGTTACGCCCGAATAAATGTCCGACAACGTTGCTACGGTTACACGAGCAGCAAATGTCGACGCGTTCAACTCGTGGTCAGCATGAAGAACGAGCGCTTGATCAAGTGCTTTAACAGCAACTTCAGCCGGCTCGCTGCCAGTAAGCATATACAAGAAATTATAGGCGATGGATACGCCTTTCTTTGGAGCTACAGGCTCTTGTCCTAGGCGGATGCGTGAAAAAGCAGCAATAATTGTTGGCAGCTGCGCCTGCAATTTAATTGCTTTCAATTGATTCGCTTCAGGAGACATATCGTTTGCAGATTCATCGTACAATGCTAAGCTGGATACTGCCGTGCGAAGCGCAGCCATAGAATTTGTATTTTTTGGATAAAGCTTGATTTGATCAATTACGCCTTCTGGAAGCGCTGCAAATTGATCCAATTGCTTTTGCAGTCCATCAAGCTCAGAACGATTCGGTAGTTTGCCGTACCATAGCAGGTAGGCAACCTCTTCAAAAGTAGCGTTTTCCGCAAGATCATCAATATCAATACCGCGGTATGTCAATACGCCATCAATAATGGAGCTGATGGAGGACGTCGCTGCGACAATTCCTTCCAGACCTTTAGTTGCTGTCATCGTTCTCTCTCCTTTAACATGGTTATCGTAAACAATAAAAAGGGGTCGTTTTTGTACCATCGCCTTTAATCATAAATGATTTCGGCAATTATGTGAACAAATACAGACATAAAAATGCTTTATCAGCGTCATCAATATTTTTTTCGCTTATTATTTCTCCGCTTCACTTCGTATGCTCAAACTGCATTTTTCCCTATTCGCTCCAATTTTAGCCGCAGCATAAACTATTTTTACAGAAACGGATAAAGTGGTAAAATGTCAAAAAGAGAACTTACAGAGCAAATTTTGCCGTATTGGAGGCGCAACATGACAGGACAACGCATCGGAATTATTGACATAGGCTCCAACTCCGTCCGTCTCGTCGTTTACGAGAAGACAGCAAATGGTGCTCATCGTGTGGCGGATAGCAGTAAACGGCCTGCCAGACTAAGCGAACGTATTGATGAAAACGGATGTCTGCCAAGTGCAGCGATCGATGATCTGATCGACACACTGAATCATTTTACCATGATTTGCACATATAATCATACAAGCCATATTCGAGCAGTCGCTACGGCTGCTATTCGAAATGCAAATAATCGTTCAGAAATCCTTGCTCGTATTCATTCGGCCACAGGCTTATCCATCGAATTGCTTACCGGTGAGGATGAAGCCTCGTACGGCTTTCTCGGGATGATTAACTCACTCAATATTCGTGACGGTCTTCTCATTGATATCGGCGGTGGAAGCACCGAGCTTTCATTATTTCGCAACCGCGTTCTCGTTCATTCTGTATCCTTTCCGTTTGGTTGCGTAAGCTTCAACAAACGTTTCGGCACAAAAGGCACGCTCCAAGATGAAGACCTGAAGGCGCTTGAAGCCATCGTTGCAGAAGCGGCTCGAAACGAGACCTGGATTGGAGAAACATCAGGACTGCCTCTCGTCGGTGTCGGAGGAACGGTGCGTGCATTAGGAAAAATGCATCAAGCCGCATACAAATACCCTTTTCCGCAAACACATAATTATCCGATTACGAGCGAGCACGTTGATGAACTCTTCCATCAAATGCGCAAGCTTCCGCTTGATAAAAGACGTAAACTTCCGGGCTTGTCCAAGGATCGTGCTGATGTAGTTGTACCCGGTGTCGCTATTTTACGCGTATTATTCCGTGCAACCAAAGCAACTTATTACCGAATTTGCGGTGCTGGACTGCGCGATGGCTTGTTCCATGCAACCAGATTTCCAAATCGTCCAAAACTAGATGATGTGCTCAAATATAGCCTAACAAATTTAAGTGCCCTGCATCCGGAAGCACCAAAGCAGCATGTGCTGCAGGTTAACCGAATCTCTCTAGAGATTTATGATGTCCTGAATTATGTTCATCCACTGACACCTCAATCGAGAGTGCTGCTGGACACAGCGTCACAGTTGTTCCGAATCGGTGCATCCATTGATTATTACGAATATGCAAGGCATTCCTTCTATCTTATTGTTAATTCCCAGTTGAATGGGCTAACGCATCGCGAAATGATTATGACAGCAGCTATCGCATCTTACAAAAGCAAAGGCCGGGCTCGTCAGCACATTTCCGAATATAAGGAACTGCTCAACGAATCCGACCTTGAAGTCATTTATAAGCTTGGCTCACTGCTTCAGCTGTCTACAGCGCTTGATCGCGGGGAAACACAAGCCATTGCGCAACTAAATGTCCAATTATCTGGTTATCAGCTGCTGCTTCGCCCAGTTCAGCCGCGAGGAACGCTTGCAGTTGAGCGCCGAGAAGTGGATGAGCTCGCCAGCGAATTCAAGAAAGTTTGGGGATTCACGCCGTGCCTCGACTTTTCGGCTACGCACGTCCCTTCCAAGACGCTATAACCTTTGCCTCGAATTGACTGCGGAACGGCTCTTTATCAGCACTAGTAAGATGCTCATAAGTACCGTTCGGCTGCAATTCACGGGCTTTTACATTATCATCGATATTAAGCTGAAGCATCTTAATTAATATTTGTCTCAAAATTGGATCAAATACGGGACACATAAGCTCGATCCTTCTTGTAAGATTACGAGTCATCCAATCCGCGCTCGACAAATATACCTCTTCTTCCCCGCCATTATGGAAGTACATAATCCGTGCATGCTCCAGAAAACGGTCGACGATACTTATTACCTGAATATTTTCACTGCGCCCAGGAACACCCGGCCGCAAGCAGCAAACGCCGCGAACGATTAATACGATTTTCACTCCCGCTTGAGAAGCTTCATAAAGCTTATCGATCATCTCTTGATTCGATAAAGAATTCATCTTGGCAATAATGCGAGCTGGCTTGCCGGCTGCTGCATTCAATCTTTCCCTATCGATTAACCGATATAGCTTTTCCTTCAAATCAGAAGGCGCAACGCCAAAAGCTTTCCACTCATAAGGTGATGAATAACCCGTAACCTCGTTGAACAAAGCCGAAGCATCGCCGCCGATTATTGGATGTGACGTAAAAAGTCCAATATCCGTATATAATGTTGCCGTACTGTCATTATAATTCCCTGTCCCTACATGAACGTAGCGGCGCAGCGTGCCTTGCTCTCGTCTTACAACTAACAGGATTTTCGCATGTGTCTTCAGACCAACTAGGCCGTAAACGACATGGCAACCAGCCTTCTCCAGCTGGCGCGCCCAAGCGATGTTCCTTTCCTCGTCAAACCTCGCCTTTAGCTCTACAACGACCGTTACTTGCTTACCAGCTTCGCCTGCCTTAGCAAGCGCTTGAACGAGCGCAGACTGGCCGCTCACGCGGTATAACGTCATTTTTATCGCTAGCACGTCGGGATCATATGCAGCCTGCATGACAAAGTCATTAACTGCATCAAATGATTCATAAGGATGATACATCAAAACATCGCGCTGGCGGATGACCTCAAACATATCGTCAGTGTGGTCAAATTCTCTTGGATAAATCGGCTCAAGCTTCTCATACCGCAAATTATCATTGCCCGGTACCGCTCCTGCAAACTTCATCAAAAAGCTTAAATCAAGCGGTCCATCTATTTCAAATAAATTATCTTCGATTTCGAGCTCTTCGGTAAGCATTTCGAGCGCATAAGGGTGCATCCCCTTGGAAACCTCGAGCCTTACAGGAATTCCCCAGCGGCGGCGACGCAGCTCTTTCTCGATCTCCTCAAGCAGATCCTCGGCATCCTCTTCATTCAATGTAATATCCGCATCCCTTGTTAAGCGGAACGGGTTCACTGAGAATGGAATATAACCGTTGAATAACGTATCGATGAACTTTTCAATTAAATCCTCAAGAAGCACAAACTCCGTTTTCTTGCTGTTAATTCGTCCAGGAACAGGTACAAATCTCGGTAAAATAGAAGGAACCTGGACAATCGCAAACAACGGCTCCTCTTCAGACGGATCACTCTCTTGTCTTAGAAGTACTGCTAAATACAGCTCTTTCGTATGAACAAGCGGGAACGGTCTGCTCTGATCGACAGCCATCGGTGTAAGTACTGGAAATACGATTTCATGAAAATAATCCGAGACTGCTTTCGTTTGCGTTATATTAAGCTCATCCAGCGAACGAATAAAAATGCCCTCACGACTGAGGCTCCGGAACACTTCTCTGTATGTACGATATTGATCATGGACCATTTGGGTTGCTCGCTTAATCAGCCGCTTCCAAAGTCCAGAGGGCGTATAGCCCGTAAAATCAGTTTTGGATAAGCCGGCTCTCATCTGCATCTGGATGCCAGCAACTCGCACGCTCATAAATTCATCCAAATTGCTTGAGACAATTGCCAAAAACTTTGCTCTCTCAAGCAACGGATTGCTGAGATCCTGCGCCTCTTGAAGAACTCTTCGGTTGAATTCGATCCAACTTAAGTCACGATTTACATAGTTGGACAAAAGCTTGGTCATTTCTCACGCCTCCTGAGTAATTTTGCGAAATAAACCTGCTTTTCTAACATACGCTTCTTGCCTCATATCAAGAATGCTAATATAACGACAAGAAACGACTTATATCTATCTCATTATGAAGCATGACTATTATTGCCATGTTAACCTTTTGTAAATGTCACGTAAATATTAGAATCTTCCGATCTTAAAATTGCCGTTTCGTATTCTTTTCTCTAATTCACGCAGCATGATTAGTCTATAAAAGGTTCTTGTAAAAGGAATAAGCAGCGTAATGCCTATGATGTCAGACAGAAACCCTGGCAGCAACAGCAAAATACCCCCTGCTAACACACATAATCCATCTAATAGCGACTGGCCAGGAATTTGTCCAGCTTGCATTTGACGCTGAGCCTCGCCCCATACTTTTCGCCCTTCCATTCGAGCCAAATAAGCGCCTGCCAAACCCATGAGGATCAGTATAAAAAAAGTGTTCCAGCCCCCGATCCAGCCGCTAACTTGAAAAATTCCCCAAAGCTCAACCAATGGAACAACAATTAAAACTGCCAACAGCCATTTATACATGATTGGACCTCCTCCAAAGTTTACGCAGTAAACTTACTTCGTAAGCATAAGCTTGGTTTGCGCAGCAAACTTACTTCGTACGCAGCAGTTCATACAATTCAGGCATGACTTTGTTTAAGCGCGCTGGTTGCCATGACTCGTTGACCCACACATGCTTGGTTCCACCCTCCACGAGCAGTTCTCCAGGCAGTGATTCGCTTTCTGATACTACTGACGCATGGAAATCATCCAGTGATACCTTTCTAACCTGTGATTCAAAGGATACGCGCAGAGGGCTGCAATCCGCAATTCGAGTACAAACGACTACAGTATCGTCATAGCGAGCGGGTTGCACATAGCGGCATTGCAAATCTATAACCGGCAGCAGCAATCCATGCTCTTCAATCGTTTTATAGTCATAACCAGCATTTCTTATCCATTCAGTACGTCCAATTTCGAACCAAGTTACATAATTCCCGTGAAAAACGACACCCATTTGATCGGTTTCCTGATAACGAACGCGCAGCGGGTGCAGAACCCAAGTGGAAGCTGACAGCATAAATGTCCCCCCATTTTTTATCAAATCGAACATGCTTTGACGAATTGATTAGCAAAAAGCGACGGTGAGATCACCATCGCTTTTTGTTTTTGTACTATATTGTTGTTAACAAAGGCACTGTTTTATTACAGTACTTTTGATTGGCCGTGATAGATAACGCCTGTTTCGCCATAGATGGTAACTTCCATGCCATCTTGCAGCAATTCAGTTGCATTTTGAATACCAAGAATAACTGGGATTCCAAGATTCAGGCCAACTACAGCGGCATGGCTAGTAATTCCGCCTTGCTCTGTAATAACTGCGCCAGCTTTTTCAAATGCAGGCATATATTCTTTATCTGTGGAGATCGTTACCAAGATTGAACCTTGAGTTGTTTTTGCAATAGCTTCCTCAGGTGTACGAGCTACTACAATTTTACCGATAGCTGTTTGGCTGCCGATACCTTGTCCTTGTGCCAAAAGCTCACCAATGTGGTGGATTTTGATAAGGTTTGTAGTGCCAGCACGGCCAACTGGAACGCCAGCTGTAATAACAACTGTATCTCCCAAGCTTAGGAATCCAGTGCTCATTCCGCCTTTTACAGCATTTTCGAACATTTCATCCGTTGTATCCGCATCTGGACCAAGCACTGCAAATACGCCCCAAATGAGAGATAGACGACGCAATACCTTCTCATCAGTCGTTACAGCAATGATTGGAGCTTTAGGCTTGTACTTCGATACCATGCGAGCTGTAAAGCCGCTTTGTGTCGATGTGATGATCGCTTTTGCACCAAGGTCAAGAGCCGAGTTAGCAACAGCTTGGCTGATTGCTTCTGTAACGGATACTTGTTGTGCATTAGCTTGTTTTGTGAAAATTTCACGGTATTCCAAAGCGGCTTCCGCACGCTCAGCAATACGAGCCATTGTTTGTACGGATTCAGTTGGATATCTTCCCGCAGCTGTTTCGCCGGAAAGCATGATCGCATCTGTACCGTCAAAAATCGCATTTGCAACGTCACTCGCTTCTGCGCGAGTTGGACGCGGGTTGCGCTGCATGGAATCAAGCATTTGTGTTGCTGTAATGACAGGTTTACCTACACGGTTACCTTTTTTGATCATATTTTTTTGAACGAGCGGCACTTCTTCAGCTGGAATTTCAACGCCGAGGTCGCCACGCGCTACCATAAGACCGTCAGAAACCTCAAGAATTTCATCAAGGTTGTCTACGCCTTCTTGGTTCTCAATTTTGGAGATGATTTGAATGTGACCTGCATTATGACGCTCAAGCAATTCACGAATTTCAAGCACGTCGCTCGCTTTACGAACAAAAGATGCTGCGATGAAGTCTACGCCTTGCTCGATACCAAATACGATATCGTTAGCATCCTTTTCAGTAATACCAGGCAATGAAATTTTCACGCCAGGAACGTTAACGCCTTTTTTGCTTTTAATTGGACCGCTGTTTACGATACGGCAAACGATCTCAGTGCCTTTAACCTCTTCAACTGTCAATCCGATCAAGCCATCATCAATGAGGATAGTTGAACCAATTGTTACATCGTTTGGAAGGTTGTTGTAAGTAATAGGAACACGGTTGCGGTCACCCAAAATTTCTTCTGTAGTAAGCGTAACGATTTCACCTTGATTAAGCTCAATAGGCTCTTCTTTAAGCTTGCCAAGACGAATTTCAGGACCTTTCGTATCAAGCAAAACCGCTACCGAAGTACCAAGTTCTGCATTTGCAATGCGGATGTTTTTAATACGGTTGCCGTGCTCTTCAAAATCTCCGTGTGAGAAGTTAAGACGGGCAACGTTCATGCCTGCATTGATTAGCTTTTTAGTGTTTTCCAGTGATTCGCTGGATGGACCGATAGTACAAACAATTTTCGTTTTACGCATGTTAAGTTTCCTCCGTATACTGCCTGATATTCTTTACTATACTGACATGACAACCCACTGCTTGTACAGTGAAATAATCATTTTTACATATTATTCACTATTGAACGGTCGGAGTTGCTTCCGGCGCTTGTTCCTGAGATACATTCACCGCGTCCGCTTTTATACCGATATTTGTATCGGCAACTGCTCCGTCCGCCACATCTCCGGGCTCTTCAACGATCTTGAATTGACCGACTTTACGGAATTTATTATACCTATCTTCGATAAGCTGCTCAGCACTCATTTTCATAAGTTCTTGTAAATGCTGCCACAGCTTTTCCTTAATTTGCTCCGCTTGAAATGCCAAGTCCTTATGTGCGCCGCCCTGCGGCTCTGGAACAATATCCTCAATTACACCAAATTCTAACAAATCTTTGGCTGTAATCTTCATGGCTTCAGCTGCTTGATCTGCCCTGGAAGCATCTTTCCATAAGATGGATGCCGCTCCATTTGGCGAGATTGCACTATAAATCGCATTTTCCAACATTAATACACGGTTTCCGACGCCTAAAGCGAGTGCTCCCCCGCTGCCGCCTTCACCAATAACGATACAAATAATAGGCACGCCGAAGCCGGCCATTTCCCGCAGGTTGCGCGCAATCGCTTCCGATTGACCTCGCTCCTCGGCGGTTTTGCCCGGATAAGCACCCTTCGTATCAATAAACGTGATGATTGGCCGCTTGAATTTGTTCGCTTGCTCCATTAGACGAAGCGCCTTGCGGAAGCCCTCAGGATGAGGACTGCCGAAGAAACGAGCAATATTCTCACGAGTGTCCTTGCCGCGCTGGTGTCCAATAACAGTAACTGGAACACCGTTTATCTTAGCAAGGCCACCAACGATGGCAAGATCATCTGCAAACAGACGATCTCCATGAAGCTCCATATAGTCGGTAAATACCGTTTGAATGAAGTCTAACGATGTCGGACGCTGATGATGACGCGCCATATGCATCTTTTGAGCCGGAGTCAGCTCACTATACAATTCTTCTTCCAGCTGCTTGCACTTAAGCTCAAGACCGCGAATTTCTTCCGTGAAGTCGATACCCTTCTCCACGCTTAAGGTCTTAAGCTCAGTTACCTTCTGCCGCAAGTCGTTCAACGGTTTTTCAAAAGGCAGCTCACCCGCCATAGGATGTTTCCTCCCTTACGCAATGCATATCAAGCAGCTTTGCTAACGTAGGTTTCATATCTTTGCGGTGTACGACTTTATCCAATTGGCCATGCTGTAAGTTAAACTCAGCCGTCTGGAAGTCGTCAGGCAGCTTCTGGCGAATCGTTTGTTCGATAACAATTCGTCCGGCAAAACCGATCAACGCGCCAGGCTCGGCCAAATTGTAATCGCCCAAGCTCGCAAAGCTTGCCGAAACCCCGCCCGTAGTAGGATCGGTAAAAATCGAAATAAACAAACCCCCGGCACCTTGAAACTTTGAAAGTGCCGCGCTCGTTTTGGCCATTTGCATTAAGCTAAGAATACTTTCCTGCATCCGGGCGCCGCCCGATGTTGAGAAAATAAGAAGCGGCAGTTTCTTCTCATGAGCCGCTTCGATCGCTCTTGTAATTTTCTCTCCAACTACGGATCCCATACTGCCAGTGAAAAAATCRAAGCTCATGACTGCTACGACGACAGGAAAACCACCAATCGTACCTTCTCCTGTTACGACAGCTTCGCGAAGACTTGACTTGCTCTTCTGCTGCTCTAGCTTGCTCGCGTAACCTGGGAAATTTAGAGGATCGATGGATTCCATATTGGCATCGTATTCTACTAGATGCCCATCATCAAGCGTTAATGCAATACGCTCCAACGCGCTTAGACGGTAATGATAACCGCAGGATGAGCATACCTTCAAATTCTTTTCCAACTCTTTGCTATACTGAATCGTGCCGCATTTGGAGCACTTATTCATCAAGCCCTCAGGAACTTCACGCTTGCGTGGTTCCGAAGGTATTGTTGCATATTTTTTCTTAGTAAATAAATCTTTTATTTGCACGTGTGACACCTCTCAAGGCGCAATAGTATAGAGCAGTCCATCATAATGGCCGCATAATGGAGTTGAATACTTCTTGAACTTCCTCCAACTCGCCTGACGGAACTAGTATCTCGTATTGCTGTTTGGACAGATTGACGGAGCGGATTTTCACCAGAAACCCTTCATCCGTTAGCCGCTTCTTGATGTTATCTGCAATTTTTGCTGTTGGTGCGATATAAATGACCGTCCACATCATGGTACCTCCTGAAAACTTTGCTTCCACAAAGCTCACTTACTAAGCACAGCTATCCCGGTAACAGGCCATATGATCTCACAATGATACCATAGTTAAGGCGAATCCGGCAAATCATATTGGATCGCTTTCGGGTCCTGATGTGCAATTCGAGCAGACGCGGCAGCGGCTAATCCAGCAACCAGGTCATCTAAAAAAACATGAATTCGTTCACCTTTTATATTTAGTTGACGAATAATACCGGGTTTTACTTTATCTAAATATCCGAAGCTCGTCAATCCAATCATGCCGTAAACATTCGTAATGCCGAGCGCAAGCGTCTCATCCACACCGTAAAGCGACTCATCATTTTCCATAATCGATTGCAAAGGCTCTGGCAATAACTTCCGCTCAGCTAACTCATCAAGGGCCATACCCGTATACATGACATATTGAACCTCTCGTTTGCCAAGTACCGCCCTTACGCTTTCCTCACACTCTTCCATCGTCAAATCACCATTATAGGGACGCTGCAGCGTATAAACGATTTCTGTTACATCATCGATGGATACCCCTCGTTTTAAGAGCCATTTCTCGATTCCTGTCATAGGACTCATCCCTCCCGTAACTGCTTGTACGTTTATCTTGGAAACATAGGCGTGAGCAGATGACATTGTCCTCAGGCGGCGCTCGCACTCTCCGAGCCCCATAGCCATCTTCACATGTATCTCTAAACATATGCACAGATAGGCTCTGATGTGCATACGAAATGCCGTTGCTTGCAAGATAAAACAGGAGGGTAGAAATCCTATTGCATCAATACTAAATATTCATGGCAAAAGAATAATTTTTCTTCTTATTTTTTTGCATAATCTCACTATCGAAATAATTTCAAACCACGGTTTGCTCARCTCAAACCTATTCTCGCCATTGCATATTTTCAAGCATAAGATCAGCATTTAATTTCTGATTTACCCGAAGCGAGAAATAGATTGCAGATGGTTTCGCATCAGCTCGTTTATGTCGTTGTCATTTTACGATGATCGAGCCTTCACCCAAGAGCTGCTCAACGGCTGAGATAAGCTCAGCAGATGGTTTAACGCGATAACTATCGCTGAGAGCAATCGATTTTTGTCCTTGTACATAAAATAACACGGTAGCGAGCTGTCCGGCATGACCAGCCAAAACACTTTTTAGCTGTTCAAGGACAGCAGGCTGTTCATTTTCAGCCAAAATTTTTATATATACGCGCTGCGGCTTGCGCTCATCGGATGCAGGTGTCGTGCGGTTATTTCCGGACTGAGGGCCGGGTTTAACGCTACTATTATCAGCAGCCTTAGTCTGGAAAGCTGGCCGATTGCTAGGTGACGTCGTTCGGTTAGCTTGGCCTTGCGTTTTCTGAGTACTGCCCTGAGAAGTATAGCTGCTCCCGCCCGTTCTTGCCGCGCGAGCCTTCGCCTGCTTCTGCAGCCGTCCTACGTGATCCGCAAGCTCCATCTCCGCATGTTCAATCGGTACACAATCTTCAACGATGAGCTTATAGTCATCATCCTGCTGCTGAACCGTTGCTTGTATAATGGCTAAGCCGCCCTTTTTGAGCTTGCTTTCGATTCGCTTCCAGATCGTTGGAAATACGACAGCTTCCACACGCATTATGCGATCTTCAAGCTCGAGGAAACCCATGGACAGACCTTTCTTATTCGTGAAAGGTTTGATGGATACGACCATAATGCCTACAATAGCAATCGCCCCGTCCTTTGCATCAGACAGCTCAACCAACCGATCAAGACCTAGCGCTGACAGCTGCTGCTCGGCAGCATCCAGCGGATGGCCGGATAAATAAAGCCCCAGCAGGTCCCTTTCAAAATCAAGCTGTTGCCCTGTCGTGTACGGACGGATTTCGGGCAGCTCGACATCCCAGTTCTGCACCTCATCTAAACCAAACATTTCAATTTGCAGCTCTTCACGGTCTTTGCGCCATTTGATTGCTGTCTCTACCGTCTCCTCCAATGCAGCTAGTAGCTGAGCACGATGTCCTGGCAACGAATCAAAAGCTCCCGCCTGAATGAGCGACTCCAGCACCCGCTTGTTCACAACCCGCAGGTCTACACGTTGGCAAAGATCCAGAAGACTATCGAAGAGCCGATCCTCTCGCTCTTTTAAAATCGCTTCAATGGCTTGTGTGCCGACATTTTTAATCGCTGCCAGCCCGAATCGAACCGCTTTCTCAACAGGTGTAAACGATACGCTGCTTTCATTAACGTCAGGCGGCAGCACAGCAATGCCCATTCGCCGGCATTCATCCACATATTCAGCGGTCTTCCGCTGATTTCCTGTAACTGAAGCGAGCATCGATGCCATAAACGGCACAGGATAGTTAGCTTTAAGCCATGCTGTCTGAAAGGCGAGTACTCCATATGCTGCTGCATGCGCCCGAGGGAACCCATAATCGGCAAATCGAACAATCATGTCGTAGACATGATTGGCATCCGTTTCTGAATACCCTTGTGCAAGACTTCCTTTCACAAAGTGAGCCCGCTCTTCGTCGAGCACCTCACGCTTCTTCTTGGATACTGCTCGGCGCAGCAAATCCGCTTCGCCAAGAGAAAAGCCAGCCATCAAGGAGGCAATTTGCATGATCTGCTCTTGATAAACAATAATGCCGTAAGTGTCAGAGAGAATAGGCTCTAGCGACGGATGCGGATATTCAACCGTTACGAGCCCGTGTTTGCCTTGAATGTATTTAGGAATAAACTCCATCGGGCCGGGACGGTAGAGTGCAAGGACAGAGACGATATCCTCGAATTCCGTTGGCTTCATTTCCTTCAGCACTCGCCGCACACCGGCAGACTCGAGCTGAAAAATTCCGGTCGTGTCGCCGCGGCTCAGCATGGCATACGTTGCCGGATCACTATCGCTAATGGTGTGGAAATCGATCACTCTGCCGTGCTGCTCCTTAACGGCGTGCAGTGCACGCTCTAGAATGGAGAGAGTACGCAAGCCGAGAAAATCCATTTTTAGAAGTCCAATAGCTTCTAAATGCTCCATTGAATATTGCGTGAGCGGAATTCTCTCGCTTCCTGTCTGTATAGGCGTATAGTGTGTAAGCGGCTCTTGTGAAATCACAACACCCGCAGCATGAGTGGAGGCATGCCTTGGCATGCCCTCAACCTTCAAGGCCATCTTCAGCATAGCCGCCGTCTTCGGCTGACGCTCGCTTGCTTCACGCAGCTCGTTGCTCATGCGAAGCGCTTCCTCAATCGTAATGCCCAGTTGGTTTGGAATAAGCTTAGCTGCTCGATCCACCTCTTGAAACGGAACGTTCATAGCTCTGCCTACATCCCGAACTGCTGCCTTGGCCGCCATCGTTCCGAATGTAATGATTTGAGCAACATGCTCTTCGCCGTATTTGGCTGCCACGTAAGCAATGACCTCGTCACGCCGTTCATCATTGAAGTCAATATCAATATCGGGCATGGAAATTCGCTCAGGATTAAGAAATCGCTCGAACAAAAGCTTATATTTCAGCGGATCAACATCCGTTATTCGAAGCGTATACGCAACAAGGCTGCCCGCAGACGAGCCCCGTCCAGGTCCCGTTCTAATGCCTGAATCATGAGCGAAGCGAATAAAATCCCAAACGATCAGAAAATAGTCGCTGAATCCCATCTTCTCGATGACAGACAGCTCATATTCGAGCCGCTGCTCCGCCTTTTGTCTATAATCAGTATCTTGAACCCACTCTGGATTTCCGCCATATCTAGCAACTAATCCGTCGCGGCATAAAGTAATTAAGTAATCGGCTGAGCTCATACCCGATGGTACCGGCCTAAAAATAGGAAGCGCAGCGCGTCCAAGCGTCAGTTCAAGCTCACATTTATCCGCGATCTCAACTGTATTCGCAATCGCTTCAGGCACATGTCTGTACAGCAGCGCCATTTCGTCCGCACTCTTCAGATACATCTGATCCGTCAGCATGCGCAATCGATCAGTATCCTCTGTCGTTTTGCCCGTACCGATGCAAATAAGCACATCCTGCATAGCAGCGTCCTCAGCCTGCAAGTAATGCACATCATTTGTAGCGACCAGCTTAATACCTGTTTCCTCTGCAAGCTTTATCATATCAACAGCTACTTTTTTCTGATCCAGAAGACCATGATCCTGCAGCTYTAAATAAAAGTCATCTCCGAAAATATCTTTATAACGCAAAGCGCTGCTTCGTGCTTGCTCCAAGCGGTCATGCAGCAGATGCTGAGAGATCTCGCTCCCCAAACAAGAGCTTAAACAAATCAGCCCTTCAGAGTACTCACGCAGCATCTCCAAATCAACGCGGGGTTTATAGTGAAAACCTTCTAAATGTGCTATGGAGGAGAGCTTCATTAAGTTTCGATAGCCCGCTTCGTTTTTGGCAAGCACAATCAAATGATAGATTGGATTTTCCTTGCGCGACCCTTTCTCAAAGCGAGAACCAGTCGTCATATATAGCTCGCACCCAATAATCGGTTTTATTCCTTGTGCACGGCATGCCCGGTAAAAAGGAATAGCTCCGTACATGACTCCATGATCGGTGAGCGCAAGTGCCTTCATGCCGAGGTCCGCAGCTTTAGCTGTCAAATCTTTAATTCTGGCGGCGCCGTCGAGCAGGCTATATTCGCTGTGGACGTGCAAATGCACGAAAGATTGTTCATTATGGCCGCTCATCGCATCGGTTCCTTTCCGCTTCGTCCAAAAATAAGATAATTCTATTTTATCATAATAGCGATGGACACGCCCATAGAATGGTAGCAGAGCATACAAGCATGCGGTGTTAATCTACAAGACTATATTTTTGGAGGGATACGGGTGAGCTATTTTTTGTCCAAAGCAGGACTTGATTTCTTTATCGCATTTGGCGTTGTTTTAGGTGGATCTACGCTTGCAGCAGTGGGATCGGTGTTTATGCTGATGCCGCCAGCCCATACAATGCTCGATACAGCCATAAAACTGAAAATATGGGCGATCGTCGCAGCAATCGGGGGGTCGATTGATCCCGTTCGAGTCATTGAAAGCAACATTATGGATGGTCAGTTATCGCCGGCAGCCCAGCAAATCTGCTTTATTATTATCGCTTTTCTGGGTGCACATTTAGGCACAGAGCTAGTGCGGCTTATTTGCAAGGGAGCCACCTAAGCGATGCGCGTGCCGCCGTTTAGCCGTTTCACGAGAGGACTGCAAATGGTAGGAGTATTGACACTCGGGATGATCATTGGCGCAATTGTGTACAATTCGCTTTATTTGGCGCAATTTGAGGCTTTAATCACATTGAAGAGTGAGCTGGAGGTTAAGCTGGAGCAATACGAAACGGATTTAAAACATTTAAATGAATTCAAGAATCAGCATACCGTTATAAAAAGCATCCTGCCCCGTGTAGAGAAAGAAGCCGGCCAAAATACGGGAAGGCCCCATCTTGATCAAGTTACCGAGGCGTTGATTATTAAGCGGATAAAAGGGGATTTGAGCGTCTTCCTTGGGCAAAGCATTTATGAAATTGACTCTGACGCAAAATTCGCACGCAACCTCCTTGAGAAGAAGGTCTATATGGATGTGAACAGCAAGGACTATACCATTGAGGTTAAGACTATTCTTGTCGTTGATAATGTGCTGCATGTCTGGATCAAGGTGCGTGATTATGCAAAGCCTCCTTCTTAAGCATACAGCTGCGATTCGTGATACAATAGAGCCTGTCTATTCACAAGATCGAAGCTGTACATACGTAACTTAAAAGGAGTTGCTTTTCCATGGATCAACTGATGCAATGGCTGCTTGTGCCGGGCATCCTAATTACACTCGTGCTTTCGGCTGTATTCAGCTTTAAATCACGCCGCTCCACTGATGCGAGAACCCGGGGCCTCTTCACAGCTAGAATGAATATTAGCATGGGAGCCATGCTGCTTTTTATCGCTCTCGTTCAGTTGTTCTTGTCCGGAGAATCTACGCTTCGCATCGTAATTGGCGCTATATTCCTTGTGATCGGCGTATTTAATGTATTTGCTGGTCTTCGCAATCTCAGCGCGTACAGCTCGACAAGAAATTAAATGTGCAATTAATACGGATCAATCATTTGGGCCGTCAGCATCGCTTTGGCGGCCAAGCCTTGTTTGTCCTTCACTTCGATTTCAAGCTTCGTAAACTTCCGACTCATCTCAAGCGCTTTAGGTATGATCGTAACCTCACTGTCAATTTGAACCGGCCTTACAAAAAAAGTCGTCATACTCTCCAGCAAATAGTCACGCTTCGCCGTTTCTCGAATCATTCTGCGAGCCGCTTGCGTCATTAGCGTAGAGAGAAGTCCTTCCGACACCATCCCAAGCGCACCTGACATTTGCGGTGTAATGATTCCCTTATAAGCAATGCCCAGCTCGTCCTGACCAATGACATTAACATTTGTTGTAGCCATAAAGCCCGTCCACATTAAGTCTTCGAAAGTCTCTCCCGATTCCGGCTGCTTTCCAGCAAATCGCATCGCATCAAGCACTTCTTGCCTCGTCACAACGCCTAACAGCTTGCGATGCCTGTCAACGATAGGCAACAAATCAATACCTTCCGCAGCCATCGTATGAGCAGCCGAAGTGACCGTTATATTGGGTGCCGCTGTAATCGGATTTTTTGTCATCACTTTATCTACCGCGCTATCCTCAGGCGATCCCACAGCATCCTTAGCCGTCATCATGCCAACAACCTTGCCCCTTACATCGACTACTGGAAATCTGGAATAACCCGTTTCCCGCGATATTTTATGGAAGTCCAAAACCGTTTGCCCGATTCGCATCACATCAGCGGGTCTGCTGAAGGTTACGATGTCTTCGATCAGCATGATCTTCCGCTTAATAAGCCGGTCGTACATCGCACGATTGATCATGGAGGCGACTGTAAACGTATCATGCCGCGATGAGATGATTGGGAGAACGCGCTCGTCAGCAAGCTTGATTACTTCCGCGCTCGGCTCAAATCCGCCTGTAATCAATACGCCTGCTCCCTCCTCAAGCGCGCAGCGATGCGCCCCGATACGGTTGCCGACTATTAGCAAGCTGCCCTCGTCAATGTAGCGCAGCATCGCATCCAGCTCCATTGCACCAATGACAAACTTATGCAGCGTTTTATCAAGGCCGGCTGCTCCGCCGAACAGCTTGCCTTCCACGATTTCGGCAACCTCGCCAAATGTAAGCTGGTCCAGCGCTTCACGCCGTTTCCGATCAATTCGCACCGTTCCGATACGTTCCTTCGTGCTGACAAGGCCAGAGCTTTCCGCTTCTTTAAAAGCTTTATAAGCCGTTCCTTCGCTGACGCCTAATTCCTTGGCAATCGCGCGTACGGATATTTTCGTTCCAATCTTCAAGCTTTGTATATAAATCAATATTTGTTCATGCTTCGTGTTAGTCTCGTTGCCTGGTCCGATTGAAGCCACCTTATATCCTCCGTCCACTTGCCTTTGTTTCTCCCTATTATAGGAGAAAGCGAGGAACAAGTCATGCTCACCCTCAATTCGGGCCTAATCTAGAGCTGCCATTGAAGCAGAACTTGATTCGTACGCAGCCTGCCATCGATCAGCTGGCCCTCCAAGCCTTTAAACCGCCATTTCTTGAACAGCTGCTGTACCGTTTGAACGTTGATGGCATCTTCAGCGCCTGACATGATAAACGCTTGCCAATCATATTCAATCGGAATCGGATATCGCAGTGATTGGATAAGGAATTGATTCATTTCTATCACTTGTGATGGAATTTCATCGTATATGCTAGAGAACAAAAAAGAGCTTTGCTCGCTGTGCGGCCGAGAAATAGGATCAGATTTTAAGTCAAGCACATATTCAACGATTTGGGTATGCGGGTTAACACGACAGCTGAATGAGCCACGTGCAGCCAAAGCCTTATCGACACGGTGAGACAAGCGGTATGTGAACTGAACAAGGAATGGAACATTGTTATAATATGCGCGAACTTTTCTGAAAAATTCGAATTCGTCAACCACTTTGCATCCTCCTCGTGTCCACTGATTTTGCCCTTATATATCCTACCACTTTTATTTAAAATGGTAAATTGATCCTTTAAAGGCAATGATATTATTAGAATGATACTTTTTTACACAATTATAGTAAAGAGACCATCTATTAGTCAATGACTATAGTCACTCTTTTTAATATGCTCTATAGAATGTTGTTGATAGACTAGTAAAGTTTTATCGTTAGGCTGAGGTGAATCAATGAGTGGGATTGCAGGACTTGTAGGAGAGAACATTCGACTGCTGCGCAAAAAAAGAGGGCTTAGTCAAGAACAGCTTGCTCTTCGCGCTGATATAAATGCTTCCTATATGGGACAGGTTGAGCGGGGAGAAAAAAATCCAACGATTGATGTGCTAAGCAAAATCGCGTTTGCCCTTCAAACGCCGCTCGAGAGAATCGTGAACGTTGTTCCAAACCCCGATGCTGCAGATGATACTGACGATGAAGGATATGCCACGAAGGTTGCCCACCAAATGAACGGCTTAAGCTTAAAGGAGCAGGAAGCGGTATATAAATTCGTTAAGCAGCTTGTTCAATTTAAAGAAATCCAATAAGAAGGTTTCGTCAAATATGCTTATTAACAAGAAAAAGATCCGACGGTATAATACCGACGGATCTTTTTTTTGTTGTATGCTAACCTCGGGCTCTGCGGGCAGTTGTCGCCTTCTGAACAAGCTTCTGTTCCCATAACAGCGCCTTCGCTCGCTTAATGCGCGCGAGCTCCTTCCGTCTCTCATCATTCATAACCAGCGCATTGACATGTGACGTTATGATGATTAAAGAGAACAAAATCCATACTAATCCGAATACACTCATCAAGCTCCAAGGCGCATTCAGCTCGAGACGCGGAATCGCATATACAAGCATCGCCAGCGCAATAAGCAAATACAATACATGACGGCCTTTTCCAGCTAACATTCCCTTCAACTCCTTCATACGGTCATAAGCGGCTTATATTCTTGTCCGCATAATCATTCTATGAAGGAGGGACAGGGTATATGTCTCCTATTAGTCTACAATGGACTTCAGCACATCGGACATAATGCGGTTAACATCCTCAAACACGACGGCAAACCGGCGCTCCGCATCCATCAATTTGCCTATCAACGGATTAAGCGTAATCACTTCATAGAGCTTGCTCATCTTCTCCATATCTTCGGCAGAAGGCTCTTCACCAGCCATCATTTTTTGCTGTAAAAAGTTTTGCCGCTCGCGAAAATCATCCAGCATTTCCTTTGCATCTGCATCAGCTTCTGCTTCCAGCTTCGCAGCCTTTAATAGCAATGCCTCTTCGCTTTCCTTAAGCGCCTTCGCTAATTCATAAGCTTTGTCATAAATGTTCATTCGTCTCTCTCCCATTCTTATCGCTCTCATTTGGTATTCAATACGTCCAATCATACCCCTTATTCTATACATGAACCAAATCCTTGATGGAAAAGCATGCTAAAACAACACAAGCTTCAGAACCGTTTCTGATTCACAAAGGAATAGATGTCCTCATATGCTGAAGTAATTCGTGTAAAACACCTATAGGCCGCTAACCTCTTATCGTCATCCTCCTGCTTGGAAGGAGATTTATGATGCTCAAATCGAAAGTAGCCGTACAGGTGATCAGCTCCGGTATGCTTCCGGAGGATACGCTCATGCTTGGCGAAGCACAAGTAAAGCAGTGGAAAATCCCTCAAGGCCAGCACATTCTCGTAAAGTTTGGTGCTTTTCGGCAGCATGTCAAGGTTATTCCTGTCGCAAAGTACGACGGAATGAGGATCAGTCAAAGTTTAGCCAGACAGATGGGATTAACAAATGGCACATCGATCCGACTGCAATACAAAGCCAGCACTGCCACACTCGTTTTTGGGCCTTTAATCGGCGTTCTCATTAGCCGAGATTATCCGCATATGCCGGATAAACCCTTTGGTTCCATTACTATGTTTTGCAGGGAGCTTGTTGAAGCCTGTACAGCGCAAGGCGCGTACGTTTATTTTTTCACACCTAATCAGATCGGCACAAGTATCGACAACATTGATGGCTGGATCTATTCCGACGGCTGGCGGAAGCTCTCGATGCCCGTTCCTGACGTCGTTAATAACCGTCTTACCTCACGAAAATTGGAGAACAGACCCAGCGTACAACATTTCATGAAAGAAGTAAAACAGCACCATCAGACTACCGTTTTCAATGAAAAGTTTTTGGATAAAACCGAGGTTTTCGATGCGCTTAAGAAAGATGAAAGCTTGGTTCGCTATTTGCCTGAGTCGCATCTGCTGCGCAACTATACGATGCTGAAATCAATGTGCTCTCGGTACAGCAGCGTTTTTCTCAAACCTGTTCGCGGCAGCTTAGGAAAAGGAATCATTCGGATCACTCATCTTGATTCGAGTAATTATCAAGTGATGTATGCGACTTCGGCTGGTACTCGAAGACAGCAGTTTACGAGCTTGGTTAAGCTCTTCTCGACGATTTCCGCGAAGATGAAAACCGTGAGATACCAAATTCAACAGGGATTGCAGCTCATTGAAATCCAGAAGCGGCCAGTCGACTTCCGCGCACTCGTCCAAAAAAATTCGAGCGGTAAATGGACGATCACATCCATTGTAGCCCGTACAGCCGGAACTCATCATTTTGTCTCAAACTTAGCGCGCGGCGGCACGCTCAGCACGGTTGGAGAAGCTGTTGCAAAATCAAATCTGCAGGCAGGGGTTAGCAGGCAGGAAGCAGCGAAGCGGCTCCAACAGGCAGCGCTAAATATCGCGCGCGGCGTTGATGCGCAAATACCAGCACATTTCGGTGAGCTCGGCATCGATCTTGCAATGGATACGGCAGGCCGCGTATGGCTGCTGGAAGTCAATTCCAAACCGTCAAAAAATGATAACACACCGCTAAATGACAATAAAATTCGTCCATCCGTCCGCATGATGATTCAATACTCCCGTTTTTTAGCGGGCTTTTAACGGAGGCTTCTATGCAGAATCGAAAGGTCAAACTTGCCATTCTCGTGGCCTCAATCAACGATAATGCCTCAGAGCATGCATCTATTCCGGTAATGCCAGAGCCTTCCTTCTATCGTGCGCTCAGCATTGCCGGCGAGCAGCTTGGCATGGACGTCTATCTATTTACAGCAGAAGACTTTCAGCAGCATACGGAGTCTCTCGTAGGCTATCGATTGGAGAACGAGCATTTTTCTAAACAGACCGTCCCATTTCCTGACATCATCTATGACCGCTGTTTCTTTACTGAAGCCAATCAGCGAATAAACTGCCGCCGCATGCTCAGTTCCCTTGCTCAAGTTAAGCCTTACCAGCTTCTAAACGGAAAACTTCCTGGGAAGCTCGATGTGTATGAAGCACTCAAAGAAGACCATATGCTGAGCAGGCATTTGCCGCTTACTCTTCCCATGCAAACGACACAGCAGCTTCTTGAGCTCGCCGATCGTTTCCGAGGAGGCATCATTCTTAAGCCTTCCTCAGGGATGCAGGGCAGAGGCATCATCCTTGTGAAGCGCTGCCCGTTTGAGCAATCACTGCTCATAAAAGGTCGAAACCGAAGAAACCATCCCTTCTCGGTCTCCTTTAAGGAGGATTTAGCTTTTGAGCGATGGATTCATCGTTTCATAAGTGGAACCTCCTATTTGATTCAGCCCTATCTGGAGCTTAGCGGCAATGACAACAAACCATTTGATTTACGAGTGCTCATTCAAAAGGATGAGAAGAGCAGATGGTCGATCTCTGGAGCCGCTGTGCGCACAGGGCAAGCGGACTCCTTAACATCCAATCTTCATGGCGGGGGCGGCGCCGTCCCGGCGGCAAAGCTGCTGTCAGCCAAATTTGGCGAGTCAAAATCCGAACGTTTGCTAGAGATGATCCATACAATAAGCAAGCAAACGGCAGAACGACTGGAAAGCAAATTCGGCAGATTTGCCGAGCTCGGTTTAGATTATGGCATTGATCAGAGCGGCCGAATATGGCTGCTCGAAGCGAACTCGAAGCCTGGCCGCTCTTCCTTTGGAATCATAAGCGATCATGAGGCCGAGCGGCTTTCCATTGAAAGACCGCTTCTATATGCACGAATGCTGTCTAGGCGACTATCACCGTCCTTTGTAGCCAATGAATTCGCAAATGGCCGTCGTCATCATTCAAGTTCTGACAACCAATTACGGCCTTTCAACGTTCAGGAGGTTCATCGATGAGTTTGACAACTTGTAACGTACATTTCTCACAGCAATCGAATAAAATTGTCTATTTATCCAGCCCACTGCTCAAACATCTCAAGCTCTCAGGCAAAAAATCGGTTCACCTCAAGCTGGGCAAAGAGGTAATCGTAGCTGAAATCAAGCCATTGAAGCGGCCGGGCAATCATCTGTATTTATCAACTGCCATCCGTCAATCGATTAAAGTGCCGAAGTCAGGCAACGTTTACGTGCTTAATTCAGGCGATAATGAGGTTCAGCTCGGACCGCTGGTCGGCATACTGAGCGACAATTCGACACGCTCTGAGAGCAATCCTTTTGGTCCGCGTACCGGATTTATCAAGCAAGTCATTAAAACAGGTGAACATAAAGCTTACCTTTTCGGCTTTACACCAAGCGACATCAACTGGCAGCAAGAAACGGTCAATGGCTATTTCCTTAACCCGCAGGGCGGCTGGTATCGCAAAATCGTTCCGCTCCCGGACGTCGTGTACAATCGTCTTCCGAGCCGCAAAGCGGAGACATCTGCATCCATTAATTCACTGCGCGAACGCTTCGTGCGCCGCAAAATCCCATTTTTTAATTGGAGCTTCTTCAACAAGGCCGATGTCTACAAGCTGCTTGATAATGATCCTGAAGCGCTGACTCATTTGCCTGAATCGGTCTCTGGTCCATCTTCCGAAAAAATTAAGGAAATGCTGGAGAAACATCAATTTCTATATTACAAACCTACGGCAGGCAGCCTTGGAGTAGGAATCTACCGATTGACCTATCACCCGAAGCGCGGGTATTTCGCCCGCTATCGCAAGGGCAGCCAAAATGTGCTGCTTCGATTCACGCAATTCAGCAGCTTAATGCGGATGCTTCAGGCGAAGCATGGCAGCAGCTTGAATCATTATGTCGTTCAGCAAGGCATTCGCTTAGTTGAGATCGACAGCTGCCCGCTCGATTTTCGCTTTCACATGCATAAGAACGGCAGCAACGAGTGGGTTCCTGCTGGAATCGGAGCCAAAAAAGCAGGCCGAGGAAGTGTAACTACGCATGTGAAAAACGGCGGCTCGCTCATGACGCCTGAGCAAGCGCTTGGCAAAACATTCGGCACGCAAGCAGATGCCGTTCTTGAGAAAGCAAAGCTGGCTGCGATTAAACTATCAGAAGCGATCGAACGCAACTACCCTCATAGACTTGGTGAGTTGGGACTGGATCTCGGCATTGATAAGGATGGAGAAGTATGGATGTTCGAAGCGAACGCCAAGCCTGGACGATCAATCTTCAAGCATCCGGCGCTTCGCTCTGAGGGCCGCGCTTCGCTATCTTACATCTTAGAGCATTGCTTGTATCTCAGCCGCTTCAAAGATGAGGGAGGTACCAGCTGATGGATAGCTTACTTCCCGATGATGCAGACGTTAGAGAGCAGCGTGCCGGCCGAACCGTATTGGCGATTTTGACGATCGATGATGATGTTCAGCTCTTTCGCGGCAATCGAAGCAATTTTGTCGATTTGATTAGAACGGGTCAATCGATGGGTTTCATCGTTTATGTCCTCACCGTAAAAAACCTGCTTCTGACCAGAAGCAGCTTAAAGGGATATGTCTTCAATGAAGCTGAGGACAGCTGGCAGCAAAGATTGCTGCCCTTTCCCGACGTGATTTACAACCGAATTCCGCTGCGCGAAGATGAGATCCAACCGGCTGTAAGGCAAAAGATCAACGCCTGCCGCAAGCATCCGCGAGTCACGCTGTTTAATCCGGCTTTTTTCAACAAATGGGATTTATTCGAATGGCTTCGTTTATCAAAACTGACCAAACCTTATATCCCATTAACACGAAAACTCGTTTCGGTTACGAGCCTGGAACGCATGATGCGAAAACATTCTTATCTTTATTTAAAGCCAGAAAGCGGAAAAGCTGGAAAAGGCATAATGACGATCAAGGTTCACGCTGAGAAGCAGCTTCCTTATCGGCTAAGAATTCAAGAAAACAAAAAGAGTACGACTTACAATTGCTCCACCCTTCATAAACTTTGGAGTCGTATTCAGAAACAAAGCGGCAATGAGGCCTATATCGCTCAACAAGGCATCAAGCTCGCCTCCTTCCAGGACCGAAGATTTGACCTTCGCGCGCTTGTTCAAAAAAACCAACGAGGGCAATGGGATATTACTGGAATAGGTGCCCGAATTGCAGGCGCATCCAGCATTACGACCCATGTTCCTCGCGGCGGTATGATTGAAGACCCAGAGAAGCTACTCATTAATTCATTTAATGAAGAGCAGGCGCGTAAACTGCTTATAAAAGCAAAAAATGCGGCCGTTCTTATCGCTAAGCAGATTGAACGCGCCTCAGGCCAGCAGCTCGGCGAAATGTCGTTGGATTTAGGCGTCGACAGCGTAGGGAACATGTGGTTTTTCGAAGCTAATTCTAAGCCTATGAAATTCGACGAGCCTCATATTCGTCAAAAATCGTTAGAGCGCGTATTTCATTATGGAGCTTATTTAGCTAGAACAAAATTAGAAAAAGCAGGAGGCGCATAACGTGGATCTAGAGCTGCTTACACCGGAAGCATGGTTAGCGGAACAAAAAAGACTCATTGGCTTTGCCATTCGCTTCGGAGATAAGCGGCTTGCAGTTTCGACTATTCATGCGCTCCGAAAGCTTGATCCTTCATTACTACAAGATGGAGTGAGCCGTCCATGCGGCGCGGTTGCTGCAGTCGTTAAGCAAGGAAACCGCGTCGTCGGCTTCGGTTTTGCAGAGGACGGCGGCGAGGCTGCGTGCATGGTCGTCGTCCATCCCGAAGCTCGAAGCCTCGGGATTGGCAGTTCACTCGTTCAAGCCATGATTCAACGTTTAGGGAAACTCACTTGCAATGTGGCAACGGACAATACGGCAAGCATGGCTTTATGTTTTCGTTTAGGCATGACAGCCGTTTCCATGCATAGAGGGCCAACAGGCAAACCGACGCTTCGCTTTGAAAGGGGAACCACGAATGAAACAGCCCGTCCTAGGCATCCTGACTCTATATCTCAATGAAGCCGGACATCTGGAGGAACGTTCCATCTATCAGAAAATGACTTCCGCTGGACGAAAGCTGGGACTAAGCGTCTTCGTGTTTACGCCAATGGACGTCAATTATATTAACAACAAAATTCACGCGCAGTTCTACAATCTTGACACACAAACATGGTCACGAAGGTGGACCTCGTTTCCAAATATGATTTATGATCGATGCCGAATCCAACGTACCTACCGCTTTGACCAGCTCAAAAAGTTTCGTGAACGCTATGGACATCTTACGTTCCTTAATCGCCCGCTTCGCAACAAATGGACCATCCATCGCATCCTCTCGAAAGATTCTCGATATAAAAGCTATCTGCCTGCCACGAAGTATGTCACCGATAATCAAGATATTACCGATATGATCCGAAAACATCAGCTTGTTTATCTCAAACCTATTAATGGAACCGGCGGCAGAGGAATTTTGCGAATCGAACGGCGCAAGGATGGTCAGCTTCACATCCAAGGCCGGGATCAATCAAGAAAAATTATACGACCGCAATATATTTCCACTGCAGGTTTAAACAGCTATTTGGCTCCTTGGAATTTGAAAGGCAATCGCTACATCGCCCAGCAGGGCATTCAAATAAAGCTTGCTAGCGGACGTGTCCACGATTATCGGATGCTTGTTCAAAAAAACGGAGAAGGCAATTGGGAAGTTACCGGTTGCGCTGGACGAATCGGGGCATCCGGCAGCATTACCTCTAATTTACACGGCGGCGGCAATGCTGCTACGATGAGCAGCTTGCTCAAGGAATGGCTTCGCGATGATGCGAAGGTCGCGCAGGTTAAGGAAGAGACAGAGAAGCTGGGGGTCGGCATTGCCGCTTACTTAGAGCAAAATTACGGCAGACTTTGTGAGCTTGCTCTCGATTTGGCAATTGATCGAAAAGGCGGGATCTGGCTGCTGGAGGTAAATCCGAAGCCAGCTAGAGAAGTATTTGCACAGGCTGGAGAGAAAGAGGTTTATCGCAATGCGATTATTAGACCTCTGGAATATGCCATCTGGCTATATAACCAGAAGAAGCGAAAGAAAGGTAAAGAGAAGCAGGCTGCCGTATCAGATGCCCGTGTGGATGAGAACTTCATTTCTGATAAGGAGCTGTGATGCGGCTGAGCATTTGAAATCCATAGCAAAAAAACACACCTGTTAGGGCGGCGCCATCTCTCGGCCTCCCTAACAGGTGTGTTTTTATTCAAGCTGCTTATTATTGTTCCAATAAAGGCAGGAGCTCGCGGAAATCATTAATCAGTACATCCGCTCCCTCAATTTCTGAAGCACGACCATATGTAGCATACGCACAGCCGATCGTTTGAAGACCGTTGCCTTTACCCGCTTCCACATCCGAAGAGCGGTCTCCTACCATCCAAGCCGATTGGATATTGTGATCCTTAAGCAGGCGAGCAACTAAGTCGACTTTGGTTGAAGTCTCATATTCTCCCGCACTGTATAAGCC